>NZ_CP026105.1:2474641-2783971 GCF_002902965.1 Paraburkholderia hospita
TTCCAGTCCGAGAACGAGTAGTTTTCGATCGGATTAACGATCTGAATGCCGGCATTTGAAATCAGGATATCTACTGAGCCGAGTTCGGCCGCGACCTTGTCGATGCCCTGATTGACGGCGTCTTCGTTCGTGACGTCCATCGCGACGCCGAGCGCCTTGCCGCCCGCCTTGTTGATCTCTTCGGCGACGGCGTTCGCGCCGTCCTGGTTCAGGTCCGCGATTGCGATCGCCGCGCCCGCCGCGGAGAGCGTCAACGCGATCTGCTTGCCGATGCCGCTCGCCGCGCCCGTGACGACGGCAACCTTGCCTTTCAGACTATCGTTAGATGACGACATCCAGAACCTCCATGCAGTTGATTGAGCAATGACAACATGGCGCGCAGGCACCGTAAAGCTGGCTGAATGGTATATGCCGTCCGGTCTATTGCTGCGCTGCGGCCGACTCCGCTATTGTGCATGAAGCTACGCGAACTACACACCCAAAGGCACGTCTTCCCGATTCGGATTAATGTGTGGGGTTCCGGCTACGACATTCACAAAAGGAGATCTGGATGAACTACCGACGTCTCGGCCGTTCCGGCCTGCAAGTCAGCGAGCTGTCCATCGGCTCATGGGTGACTTACGGCAATCAGGTGGACCGGCGCGCCGCGCGGGAATCGCTGGCGGCCGCGCGCGACGCGGGCGTGAATTTCTTCGACAACGCCGAAGTCTACGCGGGCGGCAAGTCCGAGCAGATCATGGGCGAAGCGCTGAAAGAACTGAACTGGCCGCGCGTGAGCTACATCGTCTCGACCAAGTTCTTCTGGGGGCTCAACGAAGCGCCCAACCAGTACCACACGCTCAACCGCAAGTATCTGCTGAATGCGATCGATCACTCGCTCAAGCGTTTACAGCTCGATTATGTCGATCTCGTGTTCTGTCATCGTCCTGACCCGAACACGCCCGTCGAAGAAACCGTGTGGGCGATGAGCGACATGATCACGCGCGGCAAGGCGCTCTACTGGGGCACGTCCGAATGGAGCGCCGATGAAATTCGCGCGGCATACGAGATCGCCGAGCGGCATCATCTGCACAAGCCCGTGATGGAGCAGCCGCAATACAACCTGTTCCATCGCAAGCGCGTCGAGCAGGAGTATCGCCGGCTTTACGAAGATATCGGTCTCGGCCTTACGACCTGGAGCCCGCTCGCTTCCGGTCTGCTTACGGGCAAGTATCGCAACGGCGTGCCGGCCGGCAGCCGCGCGGAACTGCAAGGCTACGACTGGCTGCGCAAGGAGCTGACCGACTCAGGCAAGAACAGCGTGGTCGGCAGGCTCGGAGAAGTCGCGGACGAACTCGGCTGCACCATCGGGCAACTGGCGCTCGCGTGGATCCTGACGAATCCGAACGTCAGCACGATCATCACTGGCGCGTCGCGTGTCGAGCAGATCGCGGAAAACATGAAGGCGCAGGACGTGGCCGCGCAGATCACGCCGGAGCTCAAGGAGAAGATCGAAGCGATCGTCGGCGACGCTTATCAGTGACCGTTGGACACGCTGCGCAGGCCGTACAAATGATGGATGCGGCCTGTCGCGGCGAATGGGCGGCGAAAGAACGGCGGCGGGCGGGTCGGTCCGCTCGCGTACCTCGCGTACAATACGCAGCCCCGACGTTTGACCTTGCGGCCGCGCGGCCGAAAGCCGAGGCAATGCGCTTTGCGCAGTGTTCTCATCGGCATTCGTCCCGCACGGCGACCGCGTAATTCGCTTCTTCACTAGCGCCTTCATTGCCATGCTTAGTTACCGCCACGCTTTCCACGCAGGCAATCACGCCGACGTCCTGAAACACGCTGTCGTCGTGCAGTTGCTGCGCTACCTCGGGCAAAAGGACAAGGCGTACTGGTACATCGACACGCACGCGGGCGCAGGCGTCTATTCGCTGAAGGAAGGCTACGCGACCAAGACCGGGGAGTTCGAAACGGGCATTGCGAAACTGTGGAATCGCAAGGATTTGCCGCCCATGCTTGCGGAATATGTCGATGAAGTGTCCGCGCTGAATGCCGATGGCGAATTGCGCTACTACCCGGGCTCGCCCTATCTCGCATGGCGTCTGATGCGCGAGCAGGACCGCATGCGTCTGTTCGAGTTGCACAGCACCGAGATCGACGTGCTGCGTCACAACTTCCGCGACGCGGGTCGTCGCGCGATGCTCTTTTCGGGCGACGGCTTCGACGGCATCAAGCCGCTACTGCCGCCGGCGCCACGTCGCGCGCTCGTGCTCGTCGATCCCTCCTATGAAGACAAGCGCGACTACGGACGCACGCTGAATTGCGTCGAAGAAAGTCTGAAGCGGTTTGCGACGGGAACGTATGCCGTCTGGTATCCGCAAGTCGCTCGACCGGAATCGCAGCGCTTTCCCGACCAGTTGAAACGGCTGCAGGACAGGAACTGGCTGCATGTTTCGCTAACCGTCAGCAACCCGCCCACCGACGGCTTTGGGCTCTTCGGCAGCGGCATGTTCATTCTGAATCCGCCCTACACGCTGGCGAAGATGCTGAAGGAAACGCTGCCGTGGCTCGTCGAGGTGCTGGGCCTGGACAAGGCCGCGCAGTTCAAGATCGAGCATCGCGGCGATTGAGCGGCCCAACGGGTATGCGGCTACTTGACCTGCTCGGCCGCCTTGCGAGCGAAGTCGTTCGTATAGGTCGCCTTCAGATCGACCTTCGACGCATCGAGCCGCGTATCGAATGAAGCGAGCGCGCGCAATGCCGTGGGCGGTCCGTCGGCCGGCATCAGGCCATCGGGCGAGTAAGCCTCGCGGACGTTGTGGAACGCCTCGATGTACAGCGCCTTGTCGTTGAGCAGATAGGGTGGCGGCACCATCTTCACGATGTCGTCATCGCTAGCCGTCTGAAGCCAGCGATCCGCACGCACGATTGCATTCGCCAACGCCTGTATCGTCTTCGGATTCTTCTGTATGAAGCTGTCCGATGCGTAGAGCGTCGCCGCGGGCATCGTCCCGCCGAACACTTCCTGCGTGCCCTTCACGGTGCGCGTGTCGACCAGCACCTTGATATCGCCCGAGCGTTGCAGCTTCGTCATCATCGGGTCGACATTCGACAGCGCATCGACCTGTCCGTTGCTCACTGCGGAAATCACGGTCGCGCCGCTGCCTACGCCAATCACCGAGATATCGCTGCGTTGCACGCCGGCCTTGCGCAACGCGACGGTCAGCACGAGATCGGTCGACGAACCGGGCGCGCTCACACCCACCTTCGCGCCTTTGAAATCAGCCAGCGACTTCAGCGTGTCGGCTTTGCTTTTCGTCACCGCGACGGCGATTTGCGGTGCGCGCCCCATCAGCACGAACTCGCGGTAGTGCTGGCCTTTCGCCGCCATGAAGATCGTGTGCTCGTAGGCGCCCGCGCCGACGTCCGCGCTGCCGCCCACCACCGCTTCGAGCGCCTTCGATCCGCCCGCGAAATCCTCGAGCGTCACGTCCAGTCCTTCGTCCTTGAAGAAGCCCAGTCGCGAGGCCGTTAGCACAGGGAGGTAGTAGAGACCCGGCAAGCCGCCGACCGCCATTGTGAGCGCCGGCTTTTCAGGTGTTTCCTTTGCGATGGCAGGGTGCGCCGCAAGTGCCAGCAGCGCCGCGCACACAGTTGCGGCACGACTAAACCAGAGGTCGCGCATTCGTTGTCTCCTGTTTTGTTCGAATTGTTCGTCTCGCTGCGTGGGACGCGTGGAATGCACACCCCGAGCGATGATCGCGCAGCGATTGTCATCTGAGGACGTAGTGCGCGCCATGCGCCGAAACCCGAATAATGAAACGAGTCGCCGCGCCAGGCCGAACTATTGCGAATGCGGCACGTATCGCGGACGCGGCTGCGGCGTCGACGGATTGGGATAGGGAGCCTGCGTGGCGCCCGGCACCTGAATATATGGCGCCACGATGTAAGGCGGCGCCCCGTTGGGCGCGAGTTCCTCAGGCGCGGCAATCGGCTGTGCCTCGACGATGCGGCTGTGTGACAGCGGCCCCGTCGTCAGGATAGTGCCGCCCTGGCCGTCGCTGATGCCGGCTTGCGTGTCGAGAACCAGCGGGGGCCGGCTCGTCGGCGAAGCGGCAAATGCCGTCGATGCTGCCCCCAGCAGCACGACAGCCGCTGCGAATCGCAGCAGATGAATCGAGTGGTCTGAAAACATGGGCGCCCCGGAATGTTTGTAGGAATGCCGGTTATCGCGAAAACATCATACCTTACCGCGGTGCAGGTATTTGAGCTAGTCGCCGGCGACCAGCGTAGCGCAATCCACTGGCTCCAGATGTGACAAAGCCCCGCATGACGGGGCTTGATCTTGCAACCGGGGCTCGCGGCGCATCACTGCCGCGCGAGCCGGGGCGAACGACTTACAGCGAGTAGCCGCTGGTTTCGAGCGCGCGGATACGCTGTTCGAGCTGGACGATATCCGACGATTCTGCGAGGTAAGCCTCGCGACGGGTACGTTCAGCAGTTTCAAACCAGTTGCTCAGCTTTTCGATTACAAATGCAAACATGATGAACTCCAAGGATCAGTTAAGAATCCCCGGTGAATTGGGCATCAGGGATTTCCCGTAGAAGGGTTAACCCGGATTATAGCCTTCTGGTGAAACCTTGCCAGTGAATTGCACGAATGACGTGCATTCCGTTTTGGAATGGTGCATGTTAATTTCACAGTCAAACCATTGATTTCCAGTGTTTTTTTGAGATTCGTCGAAAAATCGTTCGATCAATGCACCGTTTTGGCACCATCTTGGTGCCAAAGTCGCGATTGCTCACAACGCTGCGCCACTGTTTTTCAATGCCCGTGACAATGCGGCGCAGCCGGCGTCGAATCCACAGCAGCAAGGCTTTCGATAATCGGGCAATCCGGACGGTCATCGCCATGGCAATGGTCGGCAAGATGCGTGAGCGTGTCGCGCATCTCGGTCAATTCGGCGATACGGCGGTTCAGTTCGGCAACATGCTCCAATGCAATCGACTTCACCTCCGCGCTCGCACGCGACCGGTCGTTCCACAGTGCAAGCAGCTTGCGAATATCCTCAACCAGAAACCCCAGGCGCCGCGCCTGACGGATAAACCGCAGCGAATGGACTTCCTGCGTTCCGTAAACCCGGTATCCCGCCTGTGTGCGCTCCTTCGCTGCGAGCAATCCGACGCTCTCGTAATAGCGGATCATTTTCGCCGTCACGCCCGACGCACGGGCCGCTTCACCAATATTCATCGCTCGTTCCCCACTCTGCCTTCACGATATGTTGCATGATTCTTGACCTTCCCACAGTGGGAAGGTCAATCATGTAGTTGCCGGTCGACAGGCATAATTCAACCGTTGCAGGACTTACCAGCTAGAGGAAAAGCATGAGCATCGAATTCAAGGTAGAAGGCATGAGCTGCCAGCATTGCGTCGCCGCCGTCACGCGCGCCATCCAGGAACAGGACGCAGGCGCCCAGGTTCAGGTCGACCTGCCGGCGGGCAAGGTCGCCATTCAGTCGGCCGCGTCCATCGATACGCTGAAGGCCGCCATCGACGAAGCCGGCTACACGGTCGTTGGCGTCGACGGCAACTGAGCGGAGAACACGCGCATGTTCAAGGTGGCCGTTATTGGCGCATCGGGTTTGCTGGGACGCGCGATCGTTGGTGAACTGACGCAGCAGCCGGACTGGCAGCTCGTGCAGACGACCTTCAGCCGTCCCTTCGGGCAAAGCGTCACGCTCGACATTCGCGATGCCGACGCCGTCGCGCAGTTCGTCGATCGCGAGCGGCCGGACGCACTCGTCATCGCGGCAGCCGAGCGGCGTCCGGACGTGTGCGAGCACGATCCGGCGCTCGCGCGTGCGCTGAACGTGGATGCCGTGCGCGTGATCGCATTGGCGGCGCGGCGGCACGGCGCGTGGGTGCTGTCCATTTCCACCGACTACGTGTTCGACGGCACGCAACCGCCCTATCGCTACGACGCCACGCCGTCGCCGATCAACGCCTACGGCCGCAGCAAACTGGAGGGTGAGCAGGCGCTCGCCGAATCGACGGATCTCGGCTGCGTGTTGCGCTTGCCGCTGCTGTTCGGGCCGATCGTCGATTGGCAGGAGTCGGCTGTGACGAGCCTCGTGCCCGCGATTGCCGCGTCGGCACGTACAGCTTCGTCCGAAGTGAAAGCCGCCGTGATGGACGCGTGGGCGATCCGCTATCCGACGTATACGCCCGACGTGGCCGTCGTCGTGCGTCAGTTGCTGGAGTGGCACGCGCGCGACGAAGCGGTGTGCGGCACGGTCCAGTGGTCCGGCGACGAGCCGATGACGAAGTACGACATCGCGCAGCGTCTCGCCAGCGCGTTGCAGATCGACGCGCAACTGACGCCGCAGCACACGCCAACGGATGCGACGCCGCGCCCGCACAACTGTCATCTCGATTCGACGCGGCTCGAAACGCTCGGCATCGGCCGGCGCACGCCGTTCGATACGGCGATACGCGACGTGCTCGCGCAATTTCCGTGGCGCGGTTAGCGCTGCATCGAGCGCTGTAGAAAGTCAGTGGAAGTCGCGGCTCATCGATTGCAAGCCGCCCAGCAGATGCGACATATCGACGAGCCGCTGCGCCACCAGGTGCCGCACTTCGCCTTCGCATTGCCACGTGCCGTACACGGCGAGCAGCGATGCGCCGAGCGCTTCTTTCCTTTGTCTTTCCAGCAAACTCGGCCACACGATCACGTTGACGTTGCCCGTCTCATCCTCGATCGTCACGAACAGCACGCCCTTGGCCGTTCCCGGCCGCTGCCGCACGGTGACGATGCCGCAGCCGCGCGCGAGCCTGCCATTGCGATAGTTGCGCAACGTCGACGCGGGCATCAGACGCTGTTCCAGCAACGCGGGCCGCAGCAACTCCAGCGGATGACGGCCTAGCGTCAGTCCCACCGAGCGGTAATCGGCAACGATGTCCTGCGCCTCCGACGGCGCACCGAGTTCGGGCGTATCGTCCTGAACGGCGGCAACCGATAGCATGTCCTTGTCGGGCACGGCGTCCACCGAATGCCACAACGCTTCGCGCCGGTTGCCCGCCAGCGACGACAACGCATTCGCGTCGGCGAGCACGTGCAGGTCACGCCGGTTGAGTTGCGCCCGGCGCGCGAGATCGTGAACGCTTCCGAATGGCCGCACCGCGCGCGCGTTTTCGATACGCTCGGCTGCGCCGTCTTTCATGCCGCGCAGCAGCGACAGGCCGAGGCGAACGGCGGGACGCGCGCTACCCTCCACCACTTCGAGCGACGAGTCCCAGCCGCTGATCGTCACATCGACGGGCAACGCGATTACGCCGTGCCGTCGCGCGTCCTGCACGAGTTGCGATGGCGAATAGAAACCCATCGGCTGGCTGTTGAGCATCGCGGCGAGAAACGCCTCGGGCTCGTGGCATTTCAGCCAGCTGCTCGCATAGACCAATAGCGCGAAACTCGCCGCGTGGCTCTCCGGAAAACCATATTCACCGAAGCCTTTGATCTGCTCAAAAATCGCCTCGGCAAAACTCTGCTCGTAGCCGCGCTCGCGCATGCCGTTGACGATGCGATCGTAGTATTTTTCGAGCCCGCCCTTGCGCTTCCATGCGGCCATCGCGCGACGCAACTGATCCGCCTCGCCCGGCGTAAAACCCGCCGCGAGAATCGCGACCTGCATCACCTGCTCCTGGAAGATCGGCACGCCGAGCGTGCGTTCGAGCGCAACTTTCAGTTGCTCGCTCGGATAGCTGACGGGTTCGAGCTTCTGCCGACGCCGCAAATACGGATGCACTGCGCCGCCTTGAATCGGCCCTGGTCGCACGATCGCGACTTCGATCACCAGGTCGTAGAAGGTCCGCGGACGCAGACGAGGCAGCATGCTCATCTGCGCGCGCGATTCGATCTGGAACACGCCGACGGTATCGGCGCTCGAGATCATGTCGTAGGTCGCTTTGTCTTCGGGCGGAATGTGCTGCATCTCGAAGCGCTCGCCAATGCGATCCGACACGAAATCCAGCGTGCGCCGGATCGCCGACAACATGCCGAGCGCGAGCACATCGACCTTCAGCAAGCCGAGCGATTCGAGATCGTCCTTGTCCCACTCGATCACCGAGCGATCGGCCATCGCCGCATTCTCGACGGGCACGAGCCGCGTGAGCTTGCCGCGGCTGATCACGAAACCGCCCGAATGCTGCGACAGATAACGCGGGAAATTGAGCAGTTGCGACGCAAGCCGCGCCCACGCCTGAATCAGCGGCTTTTCCGGATCGAGCCCCGACTCTTCGAAGCGCTTGAGCAGATCGTGACTCGTATCGAACCATTGATGCGACTTCGCGACGGTATCGACGATCTGCGGATCGATGCCGAGCGCCTTGCCCGTTTCGCGCAACGCGCCGCGCGGCCGGTACGTCGACACGGCCGCCGCGATCGCCGCGCGGTCGCGTCCATACTTGCGATAGATGTACTGGATTACTTCTTCGCGCCGTTGATGCTCGAAATCGACGTCGATGTCGGGAGGCTCGCCGCGCTCCTTCGAGATGAAGCGCTCGAACAACATGTTGCCGCGCGCCGGATCGACCTCGGTGACGCCGAGGCAATAGCACACAGCCGAGTTGGCCGCCGACCCGCGCCCCTGACACAGAATGTGCTGGCTGCGCGCATAACGCACGATGTCATAGACGGTCAGAAAGTACGGCTCATAGCCGAGGTCGGCGATCAGCGCGAGTTCGTGCTCGATCTGCTCCTGCACGTTGAACGGAATGCCCGAGGGAAAGCGGTACTGCGCGCCGATGTACGTTTCCTGGCGCAGATACGCAGTCGGCGTGTAGCCTTCCGGCACGAGTTCGTCGGGATATTCATAACGAAGTTCGTCGAGCGAAAACGCGCAGCGCGACAGCACGCTGATGGTCTCGCGTATCGTATGTTCGGGATACAGATTCGCGATGCGCAAGCGCGAGCGCAAATGCTGCTCGGCGTTCGGCGCGAGTTCGTAGCCGCATTCATGCACCGGCCTGCCGACACGGATCGCCGTCATCGTGTCCTGCAATGGCTTGCGCGAGCGCACATGCATCACGACGTGACCCAATGCGACGACGGGCACGTTCTGCTTCTCCGCGACATATTCGAGCGCGCCGCGATGAATGTCGTCCATCGCACGCTGATGCAGCACGAGCCCGGCCCATGCGCGGCCGGGAAACGTCTCGTCGAGCCATTCGATCTGCGCGTCGAGCACCTCTTCGTTCGCCGGAAAATCGGGCACGAGGATTGCCAGGCAATCGGGCATGCCGCGCAGATGCGCGTGCTCGCGATCGGGCCGCGACAGGTCATGCGGCGTGAGGCGATATTCGCCCTTCGGCGCGCGCGTGCGCGCAACCGTGATCAGCTCCGACAAGTTGCCGTAGCCCTCGCGATTCTGCGCGAGCAGGATCAGGCCGAACGCAGGCGTGCCATCGGCGTTGCGCAACTGGAAGTACGAGCCGATCACGAGCGGCAAGCCCACTTCCTTCGCCGCCACATGCGCGCGCACGACGCCCGCAAGCGAACACTCGTCGGTGACGGCGAGCCCTGAATAACCGAGCTGAAACGCGCGCTCGGCGAGTTCTTCCGCATGCGACGCACCATGCAAAAACGTGAAGTTCGAGAAACAGAACAACTCGGCGTAGGCCGGCAACGCGTTGAACGTCGTATCCATCGCGCGTCATCCGAACAGGCCGTGCAGGAACCAGCGCGGCTCCTCTTCGGCATCGCGGCTGCTGACGCGCTCGTAATAAACCCAATAGCAGCTACGGTCTTCGCCTTGCATCACGAAATAGTCGCGCGTGACGAGCGCGCCATCGAACCAGCCCGCTTCGATCCGCTCACCCGGCGATACCATCTTCAACGGCGAGCCATAAAACGGCCGGTGCTGGCGCATGAGCAGACGCACGGGCGTCGCCAGCATCCATGTCGGGCGCGGCAAGCCTCTGGGCAACTGCATTTTCTTTTCCACATGGTTGATCGACACCCAGCGGTTCGCGATTTCAGGCCGGTAATCGGCCGTCGGCGCGGGACGCAGCACATTCTCTTCGCCATTACGCGCGATCAGCAGTTCGATCAGCCGCGCGTGATCCGCCGGTGAGCCGCCCGGCTGAGGGAAAAGTTGATCGGTGGCGGGCGCGGCAGCGTCGACCTTCGATGCATCGAGCCGCAACGCGATGGCGGGCGCCTCGAATGTGAGACGGTGCAGCCGCTCCTTCACGAGACGCAGCAGATGATCTTCGCGCCACGCGGCCTCGCCCAATGCGATATCGATCGACGTCGGCGCCATGGCTTCGCGGCCGCGCTCATGCTCGAACGACAGCGTGATCGCCGTCACGGCCAGTTGCTTCGCGCACAGCCAGCCGCACAGCTGCACGATCAGCCGATGCGCGGCAAACACTGCGCCGTCCGCATGCTCCAGACGATCGGGCAATTCGAGGCGCGCGCTAAACGTGGGCGGCAGCTCGAGCCAGTCGAACAGTTCCGGCGCGGTGCCGAACGCGCGGTCGAGCGAATCCAGCAGATGCTCGCCACAGCGCCGCTGCAGGCCGGCGCGCGGCAAACGGCGGACGTCTGCAATCGATTCGCAGCCAAGACCGCTGAACCAGTCGGCAAACGGACGGATTTCCGGCACAGCGAGCATCGGCAGCGGCTCGAGCACGCGTTCGAGCGATGCGAGTTGCAGCACGCGCCGGTTGCCGTGTTTCGCCAGCAGCCATGCGCCCTGCCCGGTCGGCGCGGCGCTGATGCGCGCCGTCAGGCCGAGCGCGTCGAGAATCGCCTTCGCCTGACGGCACAACGGCAACAGCCCGCCGAAAAGCCGCAAGCTCCCGCCGACTTCGACGAGCACCGTCGCTTCGTCGAGCAGCGCGACGTCGGGCGAAAACTTCATCAGCGCGATGCCCACTTCGCGTTGCGTGGCGTTCTCGCGTGCGATATCGCGCTCGTACAGCATCGTTTCCGGCGACAGCGTCAGCACGCCACCGCGCTTCATCCCGAGTCGCACGCCCGCTGCGCGGGCCGAGCCGTCGGCGATCGCGACCTTGTCTTTCTCCAGCACCACGCTGCCGTGCCCGGGCTCAGGCGACCACCTCGGTCGAAAGACTTCGAGCGGCAACTTCGGCAAGTGGACGGCGAGAAAGACGCGCATGACGGGAAAACAGAACGGGGGTGGGTTGAAGAGGAATCGACAGAGGCTCCGCGCGTGTTGGGCCTCGTCGTTTCACGATGTCGACCATCAGACCGTCGGCCGAAGGTCGTAACGCCAGCCGCAATAAAGCCGGCGATGAGTCCTGAGCCGAGGCGAGCGGCCGGACCATGATGAAGAGCGTCTCAGAAGACTGCGCGGCCAGATGCAAACGACGCAGCGATGACGCCTGCGCATGCTGCGCCCACAAGATGAGCGCGCCGCAGGTGCCGGCGCGCAGAATCTGCTCGGCGGACCAGAAGGCGTCGGAGCTTTTGGGCGCTTTGACCTGCAGCAGCCTGTCGAGCGAGAGCCCGATGTAATCGAGGCCCAGGCCGTCTGGAATATGCGGCGGCTGTACCAACGCGATGGGACGATCGCCCAGTGAGCTCAATGCAGGCCGCAGCAGGCGCATCTCACCGACACCCGGCACCTGAACCAGCAAGTCGACCAGCGCACCGATGGGCCAGCCACCGCCGGGCAACTCGGTAGATAGCGCGGGATAGCCGGTATCAAGCGTGCGCCGCCCGCCGCGTGCGAGCTGCGAGGCTCGCCATAGCGATGGGTGAATCTCTTCGGCACGCGTGGCTGCGGATGACATCGGCGTAGGAAAATACCTGTATATATGTACAGTATCCTACACGGAAATTGACACGGGAATGGCACCCTTTTGGGGAAGGGTTCGGAGTTTTCTTAGGACTTAAGAGGCTGGTTTGGTGGTAGCCAAGACGTTTCGTCAGATGTTTTGTCGGTTTGGTTTTAGCGCAGATTGACAGAACGACAATTGCTGATCGCGCTGCTGGTCAATATGTGCAAAGGACAAAAGCGGAAGGGATGGATGTGCTGAGCGTAGACCGTCAGTCAAGCGTCAATGCGGTGAGGTGGGCATTGGGTGCGAAGCTACGCGAATGACGCCCCGCGTCAGTGCACGCTTGGCAAAAGGGAACTGAGGGGATATCGCGAAGCCGGCCATTTCGGCTCGACCACGCTGTCGGGCGCGACGTTAAAACCACGCGCCCACAAACGCCAAGACCCCGCTTTTGAGGGCGGGGTCTTGGTCTTGGGTAAGGAGCCTGACGATTACCTACTTTCACACGGGCAATCCGCACTATCATCGGCGTGGAGTCGTTTCACGGTCCTGTTCGGGATGGGAAGGGGTGGTACCGACTCGCTATGGTCATCAGGCATGAGGGGTTGCCGCGTCGCATCTGGGGTGCGCCACAGCCAATCTGGAAGAAGCGTAAAGAGGGGGGTTGTGTTGTTTCTGGCACAACACCGATCTCAACCTGTGTGTCCTGTTCACCCCGTTGGGGTAAGACACACCTGTTATAGGATCAAGCCTTACGGGCAATTAGTATCAGTTAGCTTAACGCATTACTGCGCTTCCACACCTGACCTATCAACGTCCTGGTCTTGAACGACCCTTCAAGGGGCTCGAAGCCCCGGGGATATCTCATCTCAAGGCGAGTTTCCCGCTTAGATGCTTTCAGCGGTTATCTCTTCCGAACATAGCTACCCGGCGATGCCACTGGCGTGACAACCGGTACACCAGAGGTTCGTCCACTCCGGTCCTCTCGTACTAGGAGCAGCCCCCTTCAAATATCCAGCGCCCACGGCAGATAGGGACCAAACTGTCTCACGACGTTTTAAACCCAGCTCACGTACCTCTTTAAATGGCGAACAGCCATACCCTTGGGACCGGCTACAGCCCCAGGATGAGATGAGCCGACATCGAGGTGCCAAACACCGCCGTCGATATGAACTCTTGGGCGGTATCAGCCTGTTATCCCCAGAGTACCTTTTATCCGTTGAGCGATGGCCCTTCCATACAGAACCACCGGATCACTATGACCTGCTTTCGCACCTGCTCGACTTGTCGGTCTCGCAGTTAAGCACGCTTATGCCATTGCACTATCAGCACGATTTCCGACCGTACCTAGCGTACCTTCGTACTCCTCCGTTACACTTTGGGAGGAGACCGCCCCAGTCAAACTGCCCACCATGCACTGTCCCCGACCCGGATCACGGGCCAAGGTTAGAACCTCAAACAAACCAGGGTGGTATTTCAAGGACGGCTCCACTGAGACTAGCGTCCCAGCTTCATAGCCTCCCACCTATCCTACACAGATCGGTTCAAAGTCCAATGCAAAGCTACAGTAAAGGTTCATGGGGTCTTTCCGTCTAGCCGCGGGGAGATTGCATCATCACAAACACTTCAACTTCGCTGAGTCTCGGGAGGAGACAGTGTGGCCATCGTTACGCCATTCGTGCAGGTCGGAACTTACCCGACAAGGAATTTCGCTACCTTAGGACCGTTATAGTTACGGCCGCCGTTTACCGGGACTTCAATCAAGAGCTTGCACCCCATCATTTAATCTTCCGGCACCGGGCAGGCGTCACACCCTATACGTCCACTTTCGTGTTTGCAGAGTGCTGTGTTTTTATTAAACAGTCGCAGCCACCAGTTTATTGCAACCCCTTCACCCTTTGCCCGCAGGGGCATCAAGCTACAGGGGCGTACCTTATCCCGAAGTTACGGTACCAATTTGCCGAGTTCCTTCTCCCGAGTTCTCTCAAGCGCCTTAGAATACTCATCTCGCCCACCTGTGTCGGTTTGCGGTACGGTCAATGTGAAACTGAAGCTTAGAGGCTTTTCCTGGAACCCCTTCCGATTGCTTCGCTCCCGAAGGAGCTCGCGCCACGCCCTTGAATTCCGTGCCCGGATTTGCCAGAGCACCTTCTCCAACGCAGCGACCGGGACTTCCAACACCCGGACAACCTTCCGCGATCCGTCCCCCCATCGCATTTCACACTGGTGCAGGAATATTGACCTGCTTCCCATCAGCTACGCATTTCTGCCTCGCCTTAGGGGCCGACTCACCCTACGCCGATGAACGTTGCGTAGGAAACCTTGGGCTTACGGCGAGGGGGCCTTTCACCCCCTTTATCGCTACTCATGTCAGCATTCGCACTTCCGATACCTCCAGCACACTTTCCAGTGCACCTTCGCAGGCTTACGGAACGCTCTCCTACCATGCATATAAATATGCATCCGCAGCTTCGGTATATGACTTAGCCCCGTTACATCTTCCGCGCAGGACGACTCGATCAGTGAGCTATTACGCTTTCTTTAAAGGATGGCTGCTTCTAAGCCAACCTCCTGACTGTTTTAGCCTTCCCACTTCGTTTCCCACTTAGTCATATTTGGGGACCTTAGCTGGCGGTCTGGGTTGTTTCCCTCTTGACACCGGACGTTAGCACCCGATGTCTGTCTCCCGTGATTGCACTCTTCGGTATTCGGAGTTTGCTATGGCGAAGTAATCCGCAATGGACCCTTCAACCATGACAGTGCTCTACCCCCGAAGGTGATACACGAGGCACTACCTAAATAGTTTTCGGAGAGAACCAGCTATTTCCAGGTTTGTTTAGCCTTTCACCCCTATCCACAGCTCATCCCCTAACTTTTCAACGTTAGTGGGTTCGGACCTCCAGTACGTGTTACCGCACCTTCATCCTGGCCATGGATAGATCACCTGGTTTCGGGTCTACACCCAGCGACTGAATCGCCCTGTTCGGACTCGCTTTCGCTACGCCTGCCCTAATCGGTTAAGCTCGCCACTGAATGTAAGTCGCTGACCCATTATACAAAAGGTACGCCGTCACCCCTTGCGAGGCTCCGACTGTTTGTATGCATGCGGTTTCAGGATCTATTTCACTCCCCTCCCGGGGTTCTTTTCGCCTTTCCCTCACGGTACTGGTTCACTATCGGTCGATCACGAGTATTTAGCCTTGGAGGATGGTCCCCCCATCTTCAGACAGGATTTCACGTGTCCCGCCCTACTTGTCGTACACCTAGTTCTTCCTCGCTGTTTTCGCCTACGGGGCTATCACCCACTATGGCCGCACTTTCCAGAGCGTTTGGCTAACAGCAAAGATAAAGAGTACAGGCTGGTCCCATTTCGCTCGCCACTACTTTGGGAATCTCGGTTGATTTCTTTTCCTGCGGTTACTTAGATGTTTCAGTTCACCGCGTTCGCTTCACGTAGCCTATGTATTCAGCTACGGATACTCCATAAGGAGTGGGTTTCCCCATTCGGACATCTTCGGATCATTGCTCGTTTGCCAGCTCCCCGAAGCTTTTCGCAGGCTACCGCGTCCTTCATCGCCTGTGATCGCCAAGGCATCCACCACATGCACTTGTTCGCTTGACCCTATAACGGGTGTGTCTCTTCGCGTTGCCACGTCAGACTCACTCGCTACAGGTTGAGTTTTAGCGTTGTGCCGTATTCCAAGGCTGTCTTTCGACAACCCTTAAAAATACATTGATACAATCACAACCCTGATTCACCTACTCACGCGCCCATCTCTAAGCACGCTTTCGCGAATCTCTTTACTACTTCTTCCTGATTGTTAAAGAACGACAGCCGATATCGCGATTGCTATAACCGCATATCTTCACTGACTGGCTCAATTGCCAATGCGAAGTCTTCTGCGTTCTGCAGAACACTGTGCATTGGGAATTGGTGGAGGATGACGGGATCGAACCGACGACCCCCTGCTTGCAAAGCAGGTGCTCTCCCAGCTGAGCTAATCCCCCAGTCATACAGTACACAGGGGAATCATCGGTCAGCCACCGCAGACAAGACGCTGGTGGGTCTGGATGGATTCGAACCATCGACCCCCGCCTTATCAAGACGGTGCTCTAACCGACTGAGCTACAGACCCCTGAGCCTGTCTTCAATTAACAGCCGACAAGTGTGAGCGCTCAACTTTGAGACGCGAAGCTCTGGAAAGGAGGTGATCCAGCCGCACCTTCCGATACGGCTACCTTGTTACGACTTCACCCCAGTCATGAATCCTACCGTGGTGACCGTCCTCCTTGCGGTTAGACTAGCCACTTCTGGTAAAACCCACTCCCATGGTGTGACGGGCGGTGTGTACAAGACCCGGGAACGTATTCACCGCGGCATGCTGATCCGCGATTACTAGCGATTCCAGCTTCACGCAGTCGAGTTGCAGACTGCGATCCGGACTACGATCGGTTTTCTGGGATTGGCTCCACCTCGCGGCTTGGCAACCCTCTGTTCCGACCATTGTATGACGTGTGAAGCCCTACCCATAAGGGCCATGAGGACTTGACGTCATCCCCACCTTCCTCCGGTTTGTCACCGGCAGTCTCCCTAGAGTGCTCTTGCGTAGCAACTAGGGACAAGGGTTGCGCTCGTTGCGGGACTTAACCCAACATCTCACGACACGAGCTGACGACAGCCATGCAGCACCTGTGTTACGGCTCCCTTTCGGGCACCCTCACCTCTCGGCAAGGTTCCGTACATGTCAAGGGTAGGTAAGGTTTTTCGCGTTGCATCGAATTAATCCACATCATCCACCGCTTGTGCGGGTCCCCGTCAATTCCTTTGAGTTTTAATCTTGCGACCGTACTCCCCAGGCGGTCAACTTCACGCGTTAGCTTCGTTACCAAGTCAATGAAGACCCGACAACTAGTTGACATCGTTTAGGGCGTGGACTACCAGGGTATCTAATCCTGTTTGCTCCCCACGCTTTCGTGCATGAGCGTCAGTATTGGCCCAGGGGGCTGCCTTCGCCATCGGTATTCCTCCACATCTCTACGCATTTCACTGCTACACGTGGAATTCTACCCCCCTCTGCCATACTCTAGCCCGCCAGTCACCAATGCAGTTCCCAGGTTAAGCCCGGGGATTTCACATCGGTCTTAGCGAACCGCCTGCGCACGCTTTACGCCCAGTAATTCCGATTAACGCTCGCACCCTACGTATTACCGCGGCTGCTGGCACGTAGTTAGCCGGTGCTTATTCTTCCGGTACCGTCATCCCACCCCTGTATTAGAGAAGCGGTTTTCTTTCCGGACAAAAGTGCTTTACAACCCGAAGGCCTTCTTCACACACGCGGCATTGCTGGATCAGGGTTGCCCCCATTGTCCAAAATTCCCCACTGCTGCCTCCCGTAGGAGTCTGGGCCGTGTCTCAGTCCCAGTGTGGCTGGTCGTCCTCTCAGACCAGCTACAGATCGTCGCCTTGGTAGGCCTTTACCCCACCAACTAGCTAATCTGCCATCGGCCGCCCCTTGAGCGCGAGGCCTTTCGGTCCCCCGCTTTCATCCAGAGATCGTATGCGGTATTAATCCGGCTTTCGCCGGGCTATCCCCCACTCCAGGACACGTTCCGATGTATTACTCACCCGTTCGCCACTCGCCACCAGGGTTGCCCCCGTGCTGCCGTTCGACTTGCATGTGTAAGGCATGCCGCCAGCGTTCAATCTGAGCCAGGATCAAACTCTTCAGTTCAAACCTGTTACTGTTTTTCGGTTGTTTTACCAACCGGTCGCTCACTCAAAATCACTGACGAATGATTCGGTCGAATTTCTCAATCCGTCGAACCTTCCTCAATTACTTCTGTGTGAGACTCGATTACTTTCGCTTGTTCGGTGACCCGAAGATCACCGCGCGCCGCCATCGAGCACCCACACTTATCGGCTGTTGATTGTTAAAGAACATTCGCGGGAAGCGCCTTGCTTTCACCACGTTGCTGCGTCAGCAGCAGAGAAACGAGATTATGAAGAACCTTTTTCGCTTCGTCAACCGGTTTTTTTAGCATCGCCTGAAAAACCCTGCTGACTTCACGACCGCGCCGTTTCTGCCGCGGCCCCGTTGCGTCGCACCCAACTCCGTGCTGCTCAACGAGGACGCGAATCTTAGGCCATCCCGCGCCCCGTGACAAGGGTGTGACGCAAAGTTTTTTTCGAAAACGGCTAGAACAATCATTCCTCCCGCGCCTTCTCCACTCGCGCCACAGGATCTGCCGGCTTTCCGCCCGCCTTCGCGGCCAGCTCGCGAGCATCGGGCGAACCGATCGTCCAGTCATGCAGCACCGTATAAGCCACGGCGAGAAGCGTCGGCCCAATAAACACGCCGAGGAAGCCAAACGCGAACGCGCCGCCCAGAATGCCGAGCATCACGAGAATCAGCGGCATGTCGCTGCTCTTGCCGATCAGGATAGGCTTGACGACGTTATCGGACATGCCCACCACTATCACGCCCCACACCACGAGAAAGATCGCCCATCCCGTTTCGCCGCCGTGATACAGCCAGATCGCGGCGGGCAGCCACACCACGACAGGGCCACCGGGAATCACCGAAAGAAAGAACGTAACGAGGCCTAGCAACGCCGGCGTCGGCACACCCGCAATCCAGCAGCCAAAGCCAGCCAGCACACCCTGCACCAGCGCCGTCCCGAGGATGCCGTACACCACGCCCTTCACCGTGCTGCCCGCCAACGCCAGCAAATAGTCGGCGCGCTCGCCGGCGATGCGCCGCATGCCCGCGTTGAGCCATGCCGCCGCGCCCTCGCCGCCCGTATAAAAGAAGAAAGTGAGAATGATGCTGAGCGCGAGCAATCCCAGCCCATGCGTGACGGCAAGCGCCGCCGCGAGAACCCACTTGCCCGCCGGCGCGGCCAGCACGCGCAGTTGCGCAACCATCTCGGAATTGCTGCTGGTCACGCGCTCCCAGAACGATTCGATGGTCGAACCGACGAGCGGAATCCGCGCGACCCAATCGGGCAGATCCGGCAGGCCTGATTCCGTCAGCCTCTGCACGAAAGCGGTGATGTCCTTGGTATGCGCGCCCAGCGCGAACCCCGCGTACACGAAGGGGCCCAGCACGACGACCAGAATGATGAGCACGATCAGCGTCGCCGCCCACTTGCGCCGCCCGCCGAGGGTCTGCGACAGCTTGCAGTACAAGCCCCACGAGCTATAGCTGAGAATCGCGCCCCACAGCAGCGCGGTCGTAAACGGCGCCAGCACCAGCAGCGAGCCGCCGACCAGCAGCAGCAACGCGAACACGGCAGCCAGCCGCTCGATCAGTTGGTCCGACTTCACCATGCACCACCCCCGACACAATTCCACACTGATCTGAACGATGGCCGCTCAGACATCGAAACGTCTGCAGAACGAGTATAGGAAAGCTCAGGCGAAAGCCGCGAACGCAACCAGAGACACCGGCGGCAGCCACCACGAGCAAGCCCTTCACAGACTGACAGGCCCACACTGCGGGCAAATCGCTGCCAGCAGTGCGTGTCGATAATATGTCGACGAAGAAACGACTAGAATATATGGTTCTCTGCACACAACCTCCGGATTTATGCGCTCGCGAATCGCCAAACGTCTCCCTCCCGATGCCGACAAGCTGGTCGGTCTGTCGCTCGCGCTCTTCGCGTCGGGCAGCCGCACCGAAGACCGCTTCTGGGAATCCAAGCTCGACGCACTGCTCGCGAAAATAGTCCGCAACGGCAACCAGACGACGCTCGACGCCGCGCTCGACCATCTGCAGCAGAATCATCCGGACGCTTACGGCGCCCTTGCCGACATGGCCGAAACGCATAGCGAGTCGCTGATCGTCGAGCACGATGGCGTCCAGTACGAAGCGTTGCTGATCGCCGCGCCGGTGCTGGCCTGGACGCGCTACGCCATCCCGTCGGGCGCGCTCAAAGGCGACGCGGCCGACGCACTGCGCGCCCATCTGCAGGCACATGTGCTTGCAGCCGACACGCGCGTCGCGATGGCGCCCTTTATGTATAGCATCGACCAGTTGCCGCGTCATCACGTCGAAACCTGGCGGCTCGCGCAGCAACTGGCGCAGGCGGCCGTCGGCGGCGGCAACGCGAAAATCAACTTTGGCGAACTGCCGGAAACGTCGCCCATTCTGGCCGATCCGCGTTTCGTGCTGGCCGTCGTCGCAGCGCCCGTCGGCGCGCCCGTGTTCCGCTGGCAGGAAGAAGAAGGTGGCTCGCGCATCGAGCGCGGCCAATGCCTCGAGCAATGGGCGACACAAGGCGGTGCCAATCTGGCCGTCGTGCTGCCCGGCTGCGAGTTCGAATGCCTGTTGCCGGACGCCTACTACTCGGCCTGCCGCGACGCCGACGAGCGCGTGCGCCCGCACACCGTTCGCACCGCGGTGCGCTATCTGTTCGACACGATCGGCGCGACGCCCGACGAACTGCGCGCGGTAGTCGCGGGCTTCGGCGAGCGGCGCATCGACGAATACCGGATCGGCTTCACGCGCCGCGGCAGCAACGACGTGATCTACGGCGTCGTGTGGCCGCTGTACGGCCGCGAGAACGGCGACCCGGGTATCGACGAAGAACCGCAAGAGGCAATGGCGGCCGAAGGTCCGCTCGAAGACATCGTCGCGTTGCTGAAAGAAACGGGCATCACCGATATCCGCCGTCACGCTGGCCGCTTCGAACCGGAATATTGTGACGACTGCGGCGTCCCGCTTTATGCGGATCCGCTCGGCGAGATCGTTCACGCCGAAATGCCGGAAGATGCCGAGCCCGCTCAGCCACATTTCCACTGATCACTTCAGAGTTTTCTCTGCATCGAATCAAGCCCCGCCGCGTGCGGGGCTTTTTTCATGGCACTCGTCCTATGCCAACTGGACAGGCCGCCACGCGACTGGGAATTTGTCATCATCGACACGATGGTGCATCGCTGCGCGACGACGAAATCGTTGCGTGCATCGCGCCGCCACGACCGATCGATCAGGAGGCAATGCATGCGATTTTCAGTTTTCAACTCGGACGCCGAACGCAGGGAAGGACTCAAGACACTCTTACGGCAAATCGACCGGCAGGCACGGTTCGGCGAAGCACAGGACTGGCCGCAGGTCGAGCGCACGCTGCGCCGCCTGCAACCGGACCTGCTGCTGATCGACTGGGAGGACTGGATGTCGCCCCTCGACGCCCGCACGTTGCTCGCCAACCATCCCGGCCTGCCCGTCGCCGTGCTGGTCGACGACATCTCGCCCGCCCATGTGCGCGCGTTCGTCGAGAAAGGCGTACTCGGCGTGATTCCACGTTCCACCGATCCGCGCGTGATCGTGCGGGCGCTGGAAATGGTTTTGCTGGGCGTCCACTACATCCCTGCAGGCGCCCTTTCGTTCGATGCACCCGCGCCATCCAGCAAGCTGGTGCGTCCGCTGAACGACGCGCGCCCGCTCGAACTGGTCGCGCCGCCAAAGCGGCCACGTCTGGGCGGCGGCCTTTCGCCGCGGCAAGAACAGATCATGCGCTGCGTGCACATGGGCAGTACGAATAAAATGATTGCTCGCGCGTTAGGCATCAGCGAGGGCACCGTGAAAATCCATCTGGCGACGATCTTCCAGCAACTGGGCGCACCGAACCGCGCCGCCGCCGTCGCGATCTACAACGGCTGGCTCACCGCGCAACTCGAAGTGCTGCGCAGCGGACACAATCGCATCCAGCGGCCCGCGCGCGTGACGTCCAACGTCGCGCCACTGCGCCAGCGCAAGCCGCGAACTTTCCGCTATCCGTTGCCTGCCAACGACACTGCCGGCGCACTGCCGATGGCCGCCGAAGCGACGACGCCGTACGACCCACGGCGCAAGCGCCCGGAGCGCGACGACGGCGCGATGTAAAGGTCGAAAGGAATCCACCGTGAATAGACATAAATCATCGCTGGCATGGAATCCGCTCACACGTTTCGCTATTCAACGAGTAATATGAAGACATGGGTTTCCTCTACACACCGCTTCCGTTGTGGGTCGCTGTCGGTGGCTGGATCGCCGCTGTGGCTTTGCTCGCGCTCGCACTCTGGAAGAACCCGTTCAAGCGCTTGCAGGAACCCGTGCTCCAGCATGTGTGGCTCGCCATCATCGTCGCCGTATCGGTGCTGTGGGCGACCAACGCATGGCTCGAAGATGGCACGGTGATTCACCTGCTCGGTGCAACGCTCGTCGTCACGCTATTCGACTGGGGGCTTGCGCTCATTGCGATGGCCATCGTGACAGGGCTTGCCGCCGTCGTCTTCGACGCGCCGTGGCAAGGCATCGCACTCACCTTCCTCGTGTTCGGCGCAGTGCCCGTCGGCGTGTCGACGCTCCTGCAACGCGCATGCATCGCGTGGCTGCCGCGCAATCTCTTCATGTTCATCTTCGGCCAGGGCTTCGTGTCGCCCGCCATCGCGGTTACGGTGGCATCGGCCGTTGCGTTGGCAACGCATATCGCGCTCGCCGACGGTTCGATGTCCGTGATCCCGGCCGGCTATGCGTTTAGCGTGTTCCTGCTTGCGTCGGGTGAATCGTGGTTCACGGGTATGTCGACGGCATTGATCGCTGTCTATCGTCCCGCATGGGTCACGACTTATGATGTGCGCCGCTATCGCCTCGGTGGCCCGCGCACCTGATCTGATCCCGCAATTGCACTGCAACGGCATCGAGATGAATGCGCCCGTCCGGCGCGTTCGCTCGTGCATGCAACATCCGCCTATCTATCGCTCGTTGAGCCTCCGCACCACGACACGACAAAATATTTGTGCCAGGATTGAACTCCTTCCTGCAGACGGGCATCTTATGTGCCTGACGTCTTCACAGCATTGATCATAGATAGATGGATCGCACCAACGCACCGCGCCGATTGCCGCGGTTGGTCGGCCGGTTGGCGGTGTGGATTGCGAGCGCGTCGCTCGCATGCTCGCTGCCTGCCTTCGCCGATCAACTCGGGCAGCACAACGACCTCGTCAGCAAATTCATCAACGATATGCACGCCGATCCGCTCGTCGCGGATTGCGCCGCGCATGGCGACTTCGTCGCGAGCACATCGACGGCTTTCGATCACGTCGAGTTTCCGCCCAGCTCTTTCGATAGCGCGCATGCAGCCGTCACGCCGTGGAACGATTCGTTCGACGAAGGCAAGCAGAAGGTCAAGGTCGACAGTGTCGTGACCGTCGAAGGCCTGGGCGTTCCGCAAGGCGGCGGCGACCCGGCGCAGCTCAAGTTCCGCTGCGGCTATGTCGGCGCGCAGATGCTCGCGTTCAGCTGGAATGACCCCGTGCCGCCATTGCGCTCGCGAAGCACGGCGTCGTCGGGCTCGACCACGGCTAAGGGCAAGCACGCCGTTAGCGGCAAGGGTTCGAAGAAGAACTCGGGCAAGTCGAAAGGCACGACGAACAAGTCGGGGAACAAGAAGTCGGGCAAATCGTCAGGCAAGGCCGTGACGGCCAAGAGCAGCGCCGCGAAGACGAACGCTAAAACGGGTGCGAAAAAGTCGACGGCGAAGAAGACACATTGACGTGGCGCCTACACCTGATCTGAACATCGGATCAGGCGCACCACGCGAGCAACAAAAAGCGAGGCCACGCATCACGCGTGGCCTCGCTTTTTTACATACCTTTGCTATTCATCGATACAGCGCGTCAGGCAAACGTCTCCATATGCCAGAGAATCGCCTGCAGCATCGACGCGCCGAGCGACGCGCTGCGCTCGCCGTTCCAGCCTACCCGTTCGTCGGGCAGATTGGCGTTGTCCTTGAACGGCATCTCCAGCGTCAGCGACAGGCAACCGAACTCGTTGCCGATGTACTTCGACGCGAGCTTGAGCGCATCCTGCCGATACTTGCTCGCTTCATAACCGTACTTGTCCTGGAAATCGGGACTCGCGCGCTTGAAGTTCTCGATGAACGCCGTCTGCTCCTGGCGTTGGCGTTCGGTGAAACTCGGCAGCATCTCCGAGCCCGCGACGAACACATACGGCAGCGCTTCGTCACCGTGAATGTCGAAGAACAGATCACAGCCCGTCGCATGAATCGCGTCACGCACGAGCAGCACTTCGGGGCTGCGCGCGGCGTCCGGTTCCATCCATTCGCGATTCAGGTTCGCGCCGGCCGCATTCGTGCGCAGATTGCCGTGCACGCTGCCGTCCGGGTTCATGTTCGGCACGATGTAGAAGTCGGCGTAATCGAAGAGCTTGCGCGCGACGGGATCGCCCGACCAGTCGCCCCAGCCCGCGAGTCGCTTCACGAGACCTTCGACGAACCACTCGGCCATCGTCTCGCCTGGATGCTGGCGCGCGATGATCCAGATGATCTTCTTCGGCTTCAGCGTGCCGTCTTCGAGCAAGGTCGGCGCGCCGAGCGTGAGCAGCGACATCGGCCGGCCTTCGACCGTCTTGCCCAGTTCCGTCAGCGCCGCATGCGGCATCTGTTGAACTGCGCCGAGAAATTCCGAGTGGCGCTCTTCGCTATACGGCTCGAAGTAGGCGTAATAGATGCGGTCGAAATCGGGCGTGTGATCGATGGTGAGCACGCGGCCGTCGTACGAGGTCGGCACGCGAAACCAGTTCACGCGGTCATAGCTCGCGCACGCCTGATAGTTGCGCCAGCCATCGGCGAAGGCGCAGTCGGCGGCGTTCTCGAACGTCATCACGCAGCGCTCGCCGCGCGCGCCCGACAGGCGGAAATAGAACCACTGCGCAAAGTCGGCGTGGCTGTCCGGACGCACGCGCAAGCGGATGTTGTCGGCCTGCGCGCAGGACAGGACTTCGATCGCGCCTGCGTCGAAATTGCTCGTAATGGATAGCGTCATGTTGGTATTCCTGCTGGTTCGGCGCGGCGTCAGTCCGCAATGCGCCGGCGAAAGACGTAGGTGGAATCGTTCGAAGCATCGGTGTCGAATGCGTAGCCTTCAGCGTCGAAATCCTTGAGTTGCTCCGGCGTTTCGAAGCGATTCTCCACCAGATAGCGCGCCATCAGACCGCGCGCGCGTTTCGCGTGAAAACTGATGATCTTGTATCGCCCGCCCTTCCAGTCCTCGAATACGGGCGTGATGACGGGCGCGGCGAGTTTCTTCGGCTTGACTGACTTGAAATATTCCGTCGACGCGCAGTTGATCAGCACGCGCGAGCCGTCCTGCTTCTTTTCCAGTTGGCGGTTGAGCGCCTGCGTGATGCGCTCGCCCCAGAACGCGTACAGATCCTTGCCGCGCCGGTTCTCGAAGCGCGTACCCATTTCGAGCCGATACGGTTGCAACAGATCGAGCGGACGCAGCAGGCCGTAGAGGCCCGACAGTACGCGCACGTGCTGCTGCGCATAGTCGAGATCGGATGCGGACAGCGACTTCGCGTCGAAGCCTTCGTACACGTCGCCGTTGAACGCAAGCACGGCTTGCTTCGCATTGGACGTGTCGAATTTCGGCGACCAGTCCGCGTAACGCTGGAAATTCAGATGCGCGAGCTGATCGGAAATGTCCATTAGCGACGCGATGTCTTGCGGCGACAAGCGGCGCAGATCGCCGATCAGTTCGGCGGCGTCATCGACGAAATCGGGGATCGTGTGCTTCTTGAGGTGCGGCGGGGTGTCGTAGTCGAGCGATTTGGCCGGCGACAGAACGATTATCATAGAGGCTTTCAGGCACGCCGTGCCTGGCGGTCAAAGAACGAAAGCCAGATTGTAACGAATGCCCGAAACCCCTGCCTTGCCTGAACAGAACGCGCCTGCCGCAAGAAACGCGGCGGCGCCCGCCGTCGTGCTCGATTCGAACGTGTGGATCGATATTCTCGTGTTCGACGATCCGCACACGCGCCCCATTCTCGCCGCGCTAGAAAACGGTGCGCTGCGCGCGCTGATCGACGCGCGCTGCCTCGCCGAACTGACATACGTGCTCGACTATCCGCAGTTCGTCAAGCGCGCCGTCGACAAAACCGCCGCGCTCGCGACGCTCGCGCGGCTATCGACACTGGTCGAGCCGCCCGCGCCCGCCGAAAACGTGCCTGCGCTGCCCAAATGCAAGGACCGCGACGATCAGAAGTTTCTCGAACTCGCCTATGCGATGCAGGCGGACTGGCTGGTCTCGAAAGATCGCGCGGTGCTGAAGCTCGCGAAACGGATCGCGCGCGATTTCGGTTTCCGGATCGCGCAGCCCGCGCCGTTCGTCGCCGAATGTGCGCTGACGGCCGAAGCGCCCGTCGAGGCCTGACGCGCGCCCGCGCAGTCCGCAGACGGGACGCGACGCGCTGCCGGGCGGCACAGCTAACCGCCGCGCGGATTTTCCCTACAATCGAGCTTCACGCCTGACCACAACGGCATCAACGACTACGACCGCATCCGGACCGCGACATGAACGCACCGCACGATCTGACGACCACGCCTATGACCACCATGCCTCCATCGTTCCCGTCCCGCCTGCCGAACGTCGGCACGACGATCTTCACCGTGATGAGCGCGCTCGCCGCCGAAAAGAACGCGGTCAATCTCGGCCAGGGTTTTCCGGATTTCGATTGCGATCCGCGTATCGTCGATGCCGTGGCCAACGCGATGCGCGAAGGCCACAACCAGTACCCGCCGATGGCAGGTGTCGCGCCGCTGCGCCAGGCGATCTCCGAGAAGATCTCAAGCCTGTACGGACGCCGCTACGACGCCACGACCGAAATCACGGTGACGGCAGGCGCCACGCAGGCGCTTCTGACGGCGATCCTGTGCGCGGTCCATCCGGGCGATGAAGTGATCGTCGTCGAGCCGACGTATGACAGCTATTTGCCGTCGATCGAACTGGCGGGCGGCAAGCCCGTGTTCGTCACGCTCGAAGCGCCCGACTACGCAATCCCGTTCGACAAGCTCGCCGCTGCGATCACGCCGAAAACGCGCATGATCCTGATCAACACGCCGCACAACCCGACGGGCACCGTCTGGCGCGCGGACGACATGAAGAAGCTAGAGGAGATCGTGCGCGGCACGAATGTGCTGATCCTGTCCGACGAGGTGTACGAGCACATGGTCTACGACGGCGCGCCGCACGAAAGCGTGGCGCGCTACCCGGAGCTCGCGCAACGCAGCTTCGTCGTGTCGAGTTTCGGCAAGACCTATCACGTGACGGGCTGGAAGGTCGGCTACGTGGCCGCGCCCGCCGCGCTGATGGCGGAATTCCGCAAGGTCCACCAGTTCAACATATTCACCGTCAACACGCCGATGCAGCTCGGCCTCGCACACTACATGCAGGATCCGGCGCCGTATCTGAACCTGCCCGCCTTCTATCAGAAGAAGCGCGACTTCTTCCGCGCCGGTCTCGCGCAATCGCGCTTCAAGCTGTTGCCGTGTACGGGCACGTATTTCCAGTGCGTCGATTATTCGGCCATCAGCGACATGCCCGAAGCCGAATTCGCGCAATGGCTGACGAGCGAGATCGGCGTGGCCGCCATTCCCGTGTCGGCGTTCTATCACGAGTCGCATGAATCGGGCGTGGTGCGCTTCTGCTTCGCGAAGAAAGAAGACACACTCGCCACCGCGCTCGAACGGCTGGCGCGTCTCTGAGATGGCGCGCGCGATGCTGCGAACGAACCCCGGTTCTTCGTCATCGCGCGCGCGGCAACGCGGCGCCGATCCGGCACATGGACGCGCCACGCCCTCACTTCTTCTTTTGCGCTTCCATGTAGGCCTTGCGGTCGTCCGTCACGCGCTGCGCGGCCGGGCGTGCATTGATCGCCTTCACGTACGGCTTCCAGTCGATGCCGACATCGAGCAGAAAATCGCGCCCGTAGACGGCCTGCGTCGCCATGCCGACGAGCGGCAGGCTCACGAAGCCCGCCACGTCCGCGATGCTGAACTGCTCGCCGCGCAGATACGGCGTGAACTTCGCAAGCCGCCTGAAGCCGCGGATGTGATGGATCAGCAGTTTCTCGGTGCGCCCTTTCGTGGCGTCGGTGATCGTGCCGCCGAAGAACGCCTGCTTGTACAGATTGCGCGCCGTCAGTTCGAGATGAACGTCGACGAACGTGATCAGCTCGCGCTCCTTCGCCGCTTCCCACGGATCACGCGAGAACATTGCCTTCTCGGGAAAAGCCGCGGCCAGATACTCGATGATCGCCTGCGACTCGCACAGGCTGCCATGCTCCGTCACGATGTACGGCACCTTGCCGAGCGGCGAGTGTTCGAGCATCGCCTCGTCCTGGCTGAACGGAACGCACACTTCCTCGAACGGAATGCCGAATTCGAGCAGCGCAAACTTCACTTTGTTGTAATAGTTGGACAGCGCAAAACCGTGCAGCTTGATCATCCGGTGTCTCCCTGCGGATGGTTATGGAAAGTCGCTCGCAATTCGTCACGGCTCACACGCATGCGCGCGCACACGACGAATTGAAACGAACGTACTATTTTAGAATAATCATGGAGTGAGTCACATCATGTCACCGAACACCTCTCGCCAATACAGCATCGAGACCGTCGGCATCGTCGGCACGGGCGCGATGGGACGCGGCATCGCGCAGATCGCCGCGCTCGCAGGCCTCACGGTCAGGCTTTACGACACGAATGCCGCTGCCGTCGGCGCGGCGCGCGATTATCTGTCCGACACCTTCTCGAAGCTGGTCGCCAAAGGCAAGCTCGACAACTCGCGCTCGCTCGCCGCGCTCGCGAACGTGACGGGCGCGACCGCGATCGACGAACTCAAGGACTGCGACCTCGTCGTCGAAGCGATCGTCGAAAAGCTCGACGTGAAACGCGCGCTTTTCAAGGAACTCGAAGGCATCGTCAGCGAGCGCTGCATTCTCGCGTCGAATACGTCGTCGCTGTCGATCACGGCGATTGCGGCCGCGTGCGCCGATCCATCGCGCGTAGTCGGCTATCACTTCTTCAACCCGGTGCCGCTGATGAAGGTCGTCGAGGTGATCGACGGCCTGCGCAGCGATCCCGCCGCCGGCGACGCGCTGATGGATCTCGCGCGCCGCGTGGGCCACACGCCCGTGCGCGCGAAGGATATGCCCGGCTTCGTCGTCAATCACGCGGGACGCGGCATGAATACGGAAGGTTTGCGCGTCGCGGACGAAGGCGTCGCGAGCTTCGTCGAGGTCGACCGCATCATGCGCGAGCAGGCGGGCTTTCGTCTCGGGCCGTTCGAACTGCTTGATCTGACCGCGCTCGACGTGTCGCATCCCGTCATGGAATCGATCTATCACCAGTTCTATGAAGAGCCGCGCTTCACGCCGTCGCCGATCACGGGCACGCGCCTCGCGGGCGGGCTGATCGGACGCAAGGCGGGCGAAGGCTTTTATGTGTATGTCGACGGCAAGCAGCAGGCGCCTGCCGAAGCACCCGCGCCGACCGATCTGCCGAAGCGCGTCTGGGTCAGCGCGCGCGTGCCCGCTGCGCGTGACGCCGTGCTCGCGTTGATCTCGAAGACCGGCGTCGCCGTGGACGAAGGCACAACGCCCGCCGCCGACTCGCTGATCGTCGTAACGCCGCTCGGCTTCGACGCGACGACGGCCGCTGTCGATGAAAACCTCGACGCGAGCCGCGTCGTCGCCATCGATACGCTGTTCCCGCTCGTCGACGCAAAACGCCGCACGCTGATGACCACGCCCGCGACCACACGCGCCGCGCGCGATTCCGCGCACGCCCTCTTCGCGCATGACGGCGTGCCCGTCACGGTGATCCGCGACTCCACCGGCTTCGTCGCGCAACGCGTGGTGGCGACGATCGTCAACATCGGCTGCGATATCGCGCAGCGTCAGATTGCGTCGCCGCAGGACATCGATCTCGCCGTGACGCTCGGCCTCGGCTATCCGCGCGGGCCGCTCGCACTCGGCGATGCGCTCGGCGCGCAAACCATTCTGACGATTCTGCGCAACATGTTCAGCGTGCTCGGCGATCCACGCTACCGTCCGTCGCCGTGGCTCGCGCGCCGCGCGCAACTCGACATGTCGCTCACGCAAGCCGACGCCGCCGATCACGACAACGCAAAGGAGCAAGCGTAATGGCCGCCGAACTGCTCGCCTCCCGCCCAGCCGAAAGCGAATCGACGCTCGTGCTGACCCTGTCGAACCCTGGCGCGCGCAACGCGATGCACCCCGACATGTACGCCGCCGGCATCGAAGCGATCGACACGGCCGAGCGCGATGCGTCGATCGGCGCGGTCGTTATCACGGGCGCGGACAACTTCTTCTGCGCGGGCGGCAACCTGAACCGTCTGCTCGAAAATCGCGCGAAAGATCCGTCCGTGCAGGCGCAAAGCATCGACCTGCTCGGCGAATGGATCGCCGCGTTGCAGGCGTCGTCGAAACCGGTGATCGCGGCCGTCGAAGGCGCGGCAGCAGGCGCAGGCTTTTCGCTTGCGCTCGCGTGCGACCTGATCGTCGCCGCCGACGACGCGAAGTTCGTGATGTCATACGCGCGCGTCGGCCTCACGCCGGATGGCGGTGGCTCATGGTTCCTCGCGCGCGCGTTGCCGCGTCAGGTCGCGACGGAAGTGCTGATCGAAGGCAAGCCGATCGGCGCGCAGCGTCTGTATGACCTCGGCGTCGTCAACCGGCTCGTGAAACCGGGCGCCGCGCGCGATACGGCGATCGCGTGGGCCGACGATCTCGGCAAGGTGTCGCCGAACGCGAAGGCACGCATCAAAGGCCTGATCGCGGCAGCGGGCGCGCAGTCGCTGCCCGAGCATCTCGTTGCCGAGCGCGACAGTTTCGTCGCGTCGCTGCATCATCGCGACGGGCTCGAAGGCATCACTGCGTTCCTCGAAAAGCGCGCGCCCAACTACAAATGAGCACACCGACCGGATCTGGCTATCAGTTGCCGAAGCGCCGCCGCATCTATCTGATGCGGCACGGCGACGTCACGTACTTCGATGCGTCGGGCAGCACGATCGACCCGGAGCGCGTGCCGCTCAATGAAAACGGCCGCGCGCAGGCCGATGCCGCGGGCCGCGCGTTCGCCGAACAGAACGTGCGCTTTGATCGCGTGATCGCCAGCGGTTTGCCGCGCACGGTCGAGACGGCACAGCGCGTGCTCGCGCAAATGGGCAACCAGACTATGATCGACGTCGAGCCCGCTTGGGAAGAAATACGCGGCGGAAAACCAGGCTCTATTCCCGCCTTCGATCTCGAAGCGGCATTCATCGGCGCGTTCGACGGCATTGTTGCCGAGGACGTGCAGTTTCTCGGCGGCGAGACGATCGGCGAACTGTTCGATCGCGTGCTGCCGGCGCTGGCCGCGCTGCGCGTCGACACATCGTGGGATGTCGCGCTGCTCGTGCTGCATGGCGGCGTCAATCGCGCGATCCTGTCGCATGCGATCACGGCAGGCGGCCGCACGTTCTTCGGCCATCTCGCGCAGGCGACGGGCTGCGTCAATGCGCTCGACGTCGGCGCCGCGTCGCGCGACTGGGTGGTGAGGATGATCAATCATTCGCCACCGTCGCCGCTGCATCGTGACGTGCGCAACACATCGATGGAAATGCTTTACGCGCAATTTATTCAAAGCAGGCGCAGCTAGCAGATCGATCATTCGATCATCCAACGGAGGAGACATGCCGCAAGACGCGACACCTACCGACTACTCCGCTTTTGAAGGCACGCGGCCCGTCAGCGAACGGCAGCGAATCGACATCGACGCCCTTTCCGCGTGGCTCGCGCAACATGTCGAAGGCTTCGCTGGGCCTCTGACGCTCGAACAGTTCGCGGGCGGCCAGTCGAATCCGACCTTCAAGCTGATTACGCCGACGCGTGCTTATGTGATGCGCGCGAAGCCCGGCCCGTCCGCGAAACTGCTGCCGTCCGCGCATGCGATCGAGCGCGAGTATCGCGTGATGCATGCGCTGCGCGACACCGACGTCCCCGTCGCGAAGATGCTCGCGCTGTGCGAGGACGAAAGCGTGATCGGCCGCGCGTTCTACGTGATGGAGTTCGTTCAGGGCCGCGTGCTGTGGGACCCGTCGCTGCCCGGCATGACGCCTGCGCAACGCGGCGCGATCTATGACGAGATGAATCGCGTGATCGCCGCGTTGCATGGCGCCGATGTCGACAAGGTTGGACTTGCGGACTACGGCAAGCCCGGCAACTACTTCGCGCGGCAGATCGGCCGATGGAGCAAGCAGTATCAGGCGTCGGAAACCGAACCGATCGATGCGATGCATCGCCTGATCGAATGGCTGCCGCAGCATATGCCCGCCGGAACGGGCGAGCGCGCGTCCGTCGTGCACGGCGATTACCGGCTCGACAATCTGATCTTCGATCCACACGAACCGCGCGTGCTGGCCGTGCTCGACTGGGAACTGTCGACGCTAGGCGATCCCCTCGCCGACTTCGCGTATCACTGCATGGCGTGGCATGTCGATCCCGCGCAGTTTCGCGGCATCGCCGGACTCGACTGGACCGCGCTCGGCATTCCTGACGAGGCACGGTACGTGCAACGCTATTGCGAACGCACTGGCCTGACGATTTCCGGCGACTGGAACTTCTACCTCGCGTACAACATGTTCCGCATCGCGGCGATCTTGCAGGGAATCATGAAGCGCGTGGTCGACGGCACGGCGGCGAGCGAACAGGCCGCTGACGCAGGACGGCGCGCGAGACCGATGGCTGAACTCGCGTGGCGCTACGCGCAGAAGGTGCGCTGATCGAAACGCGCCAAATGAACTGCCGGCGCTGCCGCGTACTCAATCTGTAGACCGGATTCAACGACATCCACGAGGGCAAGATGAATTTCGACTACACCCCGAAGGTTCAGGCATTGCGCGACAAGCTGCTCGCATTCTTCGACGAGCACATCTATCCGAACGAACAGGCCTATGCCGCCGAAGTCGCGCGCAACCGCCAGGCGGGCAACGCGTGGGTGCCGACGGAACTGATCGAGGCGCTGAAGCAGCAGGCGCGCGATGCCGGCTTATGGAACCTGTTTCTGCCCGATTCCGAGCGCGGCGCGGGTCTGACGAACCTCGAATACGCGCCGCTGTGCGAGATCATGGGCCGCGTGCCGTGGTCGCCCGAGGTGTTCAACTGCAATGCGCCCGACACCGGCAATATGGAGACGATCGAGCGCTACGGCAACGAGGAGAACCGGCGCGAATGGCTGGAGCCACTGCTGCAAGGCCAGATCCGTTCGGCGTTTCTGATGACCGAGCCGGAGGTGGCGTCATCGGATGCGACCAATATTCAGACGAGCATCGTGCGCGACGGCGACGCGTATGTGATCAATGGGCACAAGTGGTGGTCGTCGGGCGCGGGCGATCCGCGCTGCAAGCTCTTCATCGTGATGGGCAAGACGGATCCCGACGCGCCGCGTCACGCGCAGCAATCGATGATTCTCGTGCCCGCCGACGCGACGGGGATCACGGTGCATCGACCGCTGAGCGTGTTCGGTTATGACGATGCGCCGCACGGGCATATGGAGATTACGCTGGACAACGTGCGCGTGCCTGCCGTGAATATGTTGCTTGGCGAAGGTCGCGGGTTTGAGATTGCGCAGGGGCGGCTCGGGCCGGGGCGCATTCATCATTGCATGCGGTTGATTGGGCTTGCTGAGCGGGCTCTTGAGTTGATGTGCAGGCGCACGCTGCAGCGTGTGGCGTTTGGCAAGCCGATTGCGGCGCAGACTGTTACGCAGGAGCGGATTGCCGAGGCGCGGTGTCTGATCGAGCAGGCTCGGTTGCTGACGTTGAAGACGGCTTACATGATGGATACCGTCGGAAATAAGGGCGCGCGCGGTGAGATCGCGATGATCAAGGTTGTTGCGCCCAACATGGCGTGTCAGGTGATTGACTGGGCCATTCAAGCGCATGGCGCGGCTGGGATGTGTGATGATTTTCCTCTGGCTTATGCCTATACCACCGCGCGGTGGTTGCGGTTTGCTGATGGGCCAGATGAGGTGCATCGGAATGCTATTGCCAAGATTGAGCTTGGGAAGTACTCGGAGTGATGCGCTGGCAGCGCGGCAGCGGGGTTTGGGGATCTGTGGTGTAATTTTTTTTGTGTCTGCGACGCTGGGTGGTTTGCTTCTGTTTGCGCTGGCATCCGCGTTGCGGTTGTTGCTGCGCGTGCGGTTTGGTTTGCTGGTGTTTGCTTTGGCATCCGCGTTTTGTCTTTGGTGCGCATGCGTTGCCCCTGTGCGGGGCGGCACCTACTTTTCTTTGCCGCCGCAAAGAAAAGTAGGCAAAAGAAAGCGGCTAACACCGCTAATTCTTGTATTTGCCTGAGGGCCCCCAAATGGTCCCACGCTTCACTCGGCAACGTTTCATTTCATGCCCGTTGCTAACGCTTTGAATAAGCGGCTCACCCGCTTCAAACACCCGCACAACGGCTAGCGGCAGCGAATGGTAGGTGCCGCCCAGGTGGCAAACTGTGTGTAGGTTGTCGCGTCGTATAGCTTGGCGCTCTTACAGGGTGGAACGCGTGCGCTATCGGTCCGAAGTGAGACGTGTGTGGCGCTACGGCCTACACACAGTTTGCCACCTGGGCGGCCGTGGAATATCTGGCACGGCGTGCTGTGACACGGGCGCGTGAAGTGGGTGATGCGCTGGATTGGAGCGTTGGCAACGAACGCGAACAAGCAGGTTGCCGTGTGAAGTGAGGGACCGGTTGAGGGCCCTCAGGCAGCGAGAAATGTTGGCGGTGTTAGCCGCTTTCTTTTGCCTACTTTTCTTTGCGGCGGCAAAGAAAAGTAGGTGCCGCCCCGCACAGGGGCGACGCGTGAAGCACGAAGGCAAAGCGCGGATGCCAGCACGAAGCCAAAACAACCAAACCGCCCGCGCCACGAAGGCGAAACGCGAACAGCAAACACCGTAACGCGGATGCCAGCACAAAAACAAGCAAACCACACCAGCGTCGCAGACAAAACAAACCACCAGGAGCAATCAATGATCGACATCTACAGCTGGGCAACGCCCAACGGCCACAAGATCCACATCATGCTCGAGGAGACAGGCCTCGAATACCAAGCCCACCCGATCAACATCGGCGCAGGCGATCAATTCACGCAAGAATTTCTAGCCATCAGCCCGAACAACAAAATCCCTGCCATCGTCGACAGCGACGGCCCAAAGCGCCCGGACGGCAAGCCATTCTCCTTATTCGAGTCCGGCGCAATCCTGATCTACCTGGCAGAAAAAACCGGCAAATTTTTGCCGACAGACCCAGCGGCCCGCTACGAAACACTGCAATGGCTGATGTTCCAGATGGGCAGCATCGGCCCGATGCTCGGTCAGACACACCACTTCCGCGTCTACGCGCCGCAACCGATCGAATACGCGATCAACCGCTACACCAACGAAACAAAGCGCCTGTACGGCGTGATGGACACGAAGCTCGGCAAGACGCGCTACCTGGCAGGCAACGACTACACCATCGCCGATATCGCCACGTTCCCCTGGACGCGTTCATGGCAAAACCAGGGCCTACAAATCGACGAGTTTCCGAACGTGAAGCGCTGGCATGAAGAGATCGCCGCCCGTCCCGCCGTGCAACGCGGCGTCGAAGTGCTCGCGTCGGCGCGCGTGCCGCTGATGGATGAAAAAGCGAAGGAAATACTGTTCGGCGCGACGCAATACGCCAAGCACTGAGCATCGCGAGGCGCCGACGCGCGCAACTAGAAATAGTGTCGCGTGATGAACTGTGCGATGCACACGGGACGCTCGCTGCCCTGCCGTTCGAGCGTCACGTTCCACGCGATCTGTACGCCGCCCTCCTCGACATCCGTCACGCTCGCGACAACGAAGCTCGCGCGCAACTGCGACCCGACAGGCACGGGCGCCGTAAATCGCACGCGGTTGAGCCCGTAGTTGACACCCATGCGCTGCTCAAAACGAAACGTATCGACGAGCAACGCGGGGATCAGCGACAGCGTCAGAAACCATGCGCAATCGGTCCGCCGAACGGCGACTCGCGCTTCGCGCGTTCGGGATCGACATGAATCCATTGATGATCGCCCGTCGCCACAGCAAAGCGGTCGACACTCGCCTGATCGACCTCGACCCACGCGCTCATGCGCGACGGCTGGCCGACGAGCACACGCACGTCGTCGGCCGAAGCGAGCGTCAGCTCGGGCGTCATGCCGCCGCTCCGGGATTGCGCAGCCCGAAGATCGCCTTCGAGCGCACGGTAATCACCAGCTCGCCGTTCTGATTGAAACCCTGCCACTCCGTCGACACGATGCCGCGATCCGGCTTGCTCGCCGACACGCGCTTGTCGAGCACGCTGTTCATCATCCGGATCGTGTCGCCGACGCGCACCGGCTTGAGCCAACGCAAATCGTCGATGCCAGGCGAGCCCATCGATGTCGAGCCCGCCAGCACGTTGCGCACCAGCATGCCCATCATCACCGAGCACGTATGCCAGCCGCTCGCGATCAGCGTGCCGTACGGCGATGCGGCAGCGCCCGTATCGCTGACGTGAAACGGCTGCGGATCGAACTGCTCCGCGAACCGGACGATCTCGTCGCGCGTGAACGTGTGCGAGCCGACTTCATACGACTTGCCGACTTCCATGTCCTCGTAGCTCAAACCCATCTTTCACCTCGTTTGCATGTGTTGGCGGCGGCGCTCATGCGTCGGCCGTTGCGAAGCCCGGCAGCGCGGCAAAGCGCGCCAGATGATGATCGACATCGCCGAGCGTGGTTTCGATGATAGCGAGACGCTTGAACAGATGCGCGGTCGCCACCTCGTTGGTCACACCCATGCCGCCGTGCAGTTGCACTGCCTGCTGTCCGACGAAGCGTGCGGCTTGCCCCACGCGCACTTTTGCCGCCGATACCGCGCGGCGACGCTCGTCGACATCGTCGCTGCCGTAGCGCACGGCGGCGAGATACGTCGCCGAGCGCGCCTGCTCCGTGTGGATCAGCATCTCGACCATCCGGTGCTGCAGCGCCTGAAAGCGCGCAATCGGCACACCGAACTGCTGGCGCGTCTTCGTGTAGTCGACGGTTGCGTGATTCAGCGCATCGAGCGCGCCGATCGCCTCCGCGCACAGCAACACCACGCCGTAATCCGCGATGTGCTCCAGCGCCGCAGCGCCCGCGTGCCGGCCGTTCAGCTTGCGTGCCGGCGTCGCATCGAATGCGAGCGTCGCGGCGCGCTGGCCGTCGATCGTCCGATAGTCGGTGAGCTGCGTGTTCGCCGCGTCGCGCGCGACGACGAACAGCGCAATCTCGCCGTCGAGCCGCGCGGGCACGATCCAGTAATCAGCCTGCGCGCCATGCTGCACAACCGATTTCGTGCCGCTCAACGCGTACCCGTCGCCTTGGCGAGTCGCCGTCGTTTCGATCGAAAAAAGATCGTAGCGCGCGTCGGGTTCATGGAAAGCGACGGCGAGCTTGCTCTCGCCTTGCGCCGCGCGTTCGAGCAACGCGGCATCGTCGCCGTCGCCCGTGCCGGAAAGCTTCAGCGCCTCGATACCGACAGTCGTCGACCAGTACGGCTCGACGACGATCGCGCGCCCCAGTTCCTGCATCACAACCAGCATATCGACCGTGCCGCCATCGAAGCCGCCTTGCGCTTCGGGCACGGGCAACGCGGTCAGGCCCAGCTCGGCGAACGCGGACCAATGCGTGTCCGATACGCCTGCTTCCGTTCGAACGATCGCCTGTCGCGCCTCGAAACCATATTGCTTGTCGAGATAACGGCGCAGCGCGTCCGCGAATTGCTGTTGTTCGTCGGTGAAATTGAAGTTCATGCGCCGCTCCTCACAGTCCGAGAATCATCTGCGCGATGATGTTCTTTTGAATTTCGTTCGAGCCGCCGTAGATCGACGTCTTGCGATAGTTGAAGTAGTACGCGGCGAGCGGCGCGGCGTCGTCGTCACCCGCGATGCTGTGCGCGCGTTCACCTTCAAGGAACGGCACATCGAACGGCGCGGCAAGCGGCCCGACGGCTTCAAACATCAACTCCGTCAAACTCTGCTGCACTTCCGTGCCCTTGATCTTCAGCATCGACGCCTCTGGCCCCGGCCCGCGTCCGCCCGCTTCATTCGCGACTACGCGCTGCACAGTCACCTCAAGCGCCATCAATTCGATTTCGAGGCTCGCGACTTTCGCGGCGAACAGCGGATCGAGCAGCAAGGGCTTGCCGTTCTTCTTCTGATTCAGCGCTATGCGCTTCAGGAACGCGAGTTCGCGTTTCGACTGCCCAACGCGGGCGATGCCCGTACGCTCGTGACCGAGCAGATACTTCGCGTAAGTCCAGCCGCGGTTCTCGTCGCCAACAAGGTTTTCGACAGGGACTTTCACGTCTTCGAAAAACACTTCGTTGACTTCGTGATCTTCGTCGAGCGTGATGATGGGGCGCACGGTGATGCCCGGCGTCTTCATGTCGATCAGCAGGAACGAAATGCCCTCCTGCTTTTTCGCGCCGCTGTCAGTACGCACGAGACAGAACATCATGTCGGCGTGCTGGCCGAGCGTCGTCCAGGTCTTCTGGCCGTTGACGACGTAGTGATCGCCGCCCCGCTCGGCGCGCGTGCGCACCGATGCCAGATCGGAGCCAGAGCCCGGCTCCGAGTAGCCCTGGCACCACCAGTCGGTGCCGTCGAGAACGCGCGGCAAGTAGTGCCGCTTTTGCGCTTCGCTGCCGTACTTCATCAGCACGGGCGCGACCATCGATACACCAAACGGCAGCACCATCGGCGCGCCGAGCTGGGCACACTCCTCGTCCCAGATATGACGCTGCGTTGCGTTCCAGTTCGGGCCGCCATACTCCGCAGGCCACGCAGGCGCCGACCAGCCGCGCTGGCCGAGCAGCTTGTGCCAGCTCGCGAAGTCATCGCGATTCAGACGCTTATGATTGAGGACTTTGTCGCGCAGCTCGTCAGGCAGATTCGCTTCGAGCCAGGCGCGGATGTCGGCGCGGAATGCGTCGTCAGCGGGGGAATAATTCAGGTCCATGCGCAGTGTCTCCTGGCCGCGGCCTTGCGCCGCCAGGAGCACTGCAAGCAATGGTTATTGCAGCGGCTCTTTCAGTGCGGCGGGTACAGGCAGCGGCATCACATCGATGCCTTCTTCGACGAGGGCTCGCGCATCCTCAGGCGTCGTGACGCCCCGGATGCTGCGAGCAGGCGCTTCGTTGTAGTGAATGCGCCGTGCTTCCTCGGCAAAGCGGTCGCCCACGTTCTCGGTCTTTTCCAGCACCTCGCGCAGCGCGCGCATCACGTGCGCCTGCAGCTCGCCAGCGTCCGCCGCCGCTTTTTCCTTCGATGCGTTCGACGCGCGCGTCGCACCCGACAGATTCAGGCGCGGCGCCGACGGCAAACGGCTCACTTCCGTCGCACCGCAAATCGGACATTCGACCAGCTTGCGGGACAACTGCGATTCGAAGTCATCGGCGGAAGCGAACCAGCCTTCGAACCGATGATCGTGGGGACACTGTAGATCGAGGACCTTCATGTGGAATCAGGGCTTGCGTACGAGTTTAGCGCAAAATGGAAATTTGTGAACGGTCGTTCGTTAAATGCTTTTGCTTTTTTTACCGCCTGGCCGGCACGGTGACGAACGAGAATCAGCCATTCTAGCGCGTTGGCGCGGGACGCGCCGACGCTCGAATGGCTGCGTGCGACGACCGGACGGAAACGCAAAACGGCAGCCCAAGGCTGCCGTTTTCGTTGGATGCGGCGTCCCGCGAGCGTCAGTCCGCTTCGGGCGCATTCTCCGGCCACGCGCCCGACAGCAGCTTCTCCAGCCAGAACGTGCCGATGATCGTCTTCACGTCGCTCAACTGCCCCGTGCGCACCCACTCGGACACATCCGACACCTTCGCGATGAACGTCTCCAGGAACTCGCCGTCGTCGAGCTTGCGCTCGCCCGCCGTCAAACCGCGCGCGACGTAGATGTCGATGAATTCCGTCGAGTACGAAATGATCGGATGAACGCGCGTCAGATAGATGTATTCGCGCGCCGTGTAGCCCGTTTCTTCGAGCAGCTCTCGCTTTGCGCAGGCCAGCGGATCTTCGTTCGGATCGAGCTTGCCGGCCGGATACTCGTACATCACCTTGCCCATCGCGTACCGGTACTGGCTTTCCATCAGGACGCGGCCGTCGTCGAACAGCGGGATCACCATCACGGCGCCGGGATGTTGCACGTATTCGCGCGTCGCCTGCTTGCCGTCGGGCAAGCGCACGGTGTCGAATTTGACCGTCATGAACGGCCCTTGATAGGCGACTTCGCTCTTGATGCAGGTTTCTTTAAGCGCGGTGTCGTGATCGGGGAGTTCTGCCATGTGCGACCTCTTTGCGGCAAGAAGCGCGACGGCCGGAACCGTCAGCGCCGTTTGACGAGATATTGAAACGTGAAGCCCGGGAAGGCGAGCACGATGAACAGGCTGAACGTGATCGCGTAGAACTGCCAGCCTTGATCGAAGCGATTGCCGGCGCGCGCTTCGAGCATGAAGCCGAGCGCGCCGACGATGAAATACAGCACGATCAGTTCGCCGAGCCTGAGCCACGCGCTTTTCTTCGTGGCCTTCAGCGGCATGACACCGAACAGCCGCTGATTCAGGAACGGCAGGTTGGCGCCGACGAGCGCCAACAGCACGATGAACCACCCCGCCGCCGACATTACAGCGGCAGAGTATGCGTAATCGCGTTCAGGCAGAGCGACATCAGCGGGCCCGGAACGATACCGAGCACCAGCACGGCCACGCCGTTGAGCGCGAGCAGCGCGCGCTTGCAGGTATCGCCTGCGATCGGTGTCGTGTCGACGGCGTCGTCGAAGTACATCAGCTTCACGATGCGCAGGTAGTAGAACGCGCCGAACAGCGACGTGATCACCGCGAGCACCGCGAGCCACGTGAGGCCTGCGTTCATCGTCGCTTCGAGCACGGCGAGCTTCGCGTAGAAGCCGACCGTCGGCGGGATGCCGGCGAGCGAGAACATCAGCACCATCATCACGAATGCGAACACCGGGCTGCGCTGGTTGAGACCCTTGAAGTCGTCGAGCGTTTCGGCTTCGAAGTCGCGACGCGCAAGCAGCATGACCACACCGAACGAGCCGAGCGTCGTCAACAGATAGACGATGCTGTAGAACATCGCCGAGCCGTACGCGCTCGCCGCTGCGCCCGTCTTGCCGTCCACGACGCCCGCCAGCAGGCCGAGCAGCACGAAGCCCATGTTCGAGATCGCCGAATACGCCAGCATCCGCTTGATGTTGCGCTGGACGATACCCGTGATGTTGCCGACGATCATCGACAGTGCGGCCAGAATAACCAGCATTTCCTGCCAGTCGACGGCGAGCGGCAGTAGACCCATCACCAGGAAGCGCAGACCCCATGCGAACGCGGCAACCTTCGGACCACCGCCGACGAGCATCGTCATCGCCGTCGGCGCGCCTTGATAGACGTCCGGCACCCACATGTGGAACGGCACGGCGCCCATCTTGAACGCGATACCCGCAACGATGAAGATCACGCCGAACAGCAGCACGACATCATTGATGTGGCCGGAAGCCACGGCCTTCAGCACTTCGTTCAGTTCGAGCGAACCCGTCGCGCCGTAGAGCATCGAGATGCCGTACAGCAGGAAGCCCGAAGCCAGCGCGCCCAGCACGTAGTACTTCATCGCGGCTTCGTTCGACGGCGCATGTTCGCGGCGCAGCGCGATCACGGCGTACAGCGACAGCGACATCAGTTCCAGACCGAGGTACAGCGTCAGGAAGTTGTTGCCGGAGATCATCACCAGCTGGCCGAGCAGCGAGAACATGCCGAGCAGGAAGAAGTTGCCCTCGTACAGGCCGCGATCTTCCAGATACTTGCGCGAGTAGACGATCGACACCGCGTAGCCCAGCGACACCACCGCCTTCATCACGTTGGCGAACGGGTCCACCACGTACATGCGCGAGAAGTAGTATTGCGGCCCGGCGCCCGGCGTGAAGGCATCGATGGCGAACCAGATGCCGGCCACGACCGTGGAAATCAGCGCGATGAAATACGTCGTGCGGCGGCTGTTCGGGCCAACGAACGTGTCGATAAGCCACGCAACGACGATAGCGGTCATCACTAGCGCGTCGGGTAACAGGGCGGTCATAGGTGCGTTTTGCATGATCTTTAAATTCCTCCGCTTCGCATTACTGCGACAGCGGCAGCTTCGACTGCGCAACGTGGGACAGAAGGTTCTCCACCGACACGTGCATTACTTCGGTAAAGGGCTTCGGATAGATGCCCATGTACAGCGTCAACGCGGCGAGCACGCCCAGCATGAAGAACTCGCGGCGATTGATGTCGACGAGGTTCTTCACGTGATCGTTCACCACCGCGCCGAAGTACACGCGCTTGTACATCCACAACGTATAGGCCGCGCCGAGAATCAGCGTGACGGCCGCACCGAACGCGATCCAGAAGTTGTACTGGACAGCGGCCAGAATCACCATGAACTCACCGACGAAGCCGGAGGTGCCCGGCAGGCCGCAGTTCGCCATCGAGAACAGCATCACGAGCGCCGCGAACTTCGGCATCGTGTTGACGACGCCGCCGTAGTCGGCGATCTGACGCGAGTGCATGCGGTCATACAGCACGCCGATGCAAAGGAACATCGCGCCCGACACGAAGCCGTGCGAGATCATCTGCACGATCGCGCCTTCCGTACCGAGCTGGTTGAAGATGAAGAAGCCGAGCGTGACGAAGCCCATGTGCGCGATCGACGAGTACGCGACCAGCTTCTTCATGTCGGCCTGCACCATCGCGACGAGACCGATGTACACGACGGCGATCAGCGACAGCGTGATGACGACGGGCGCGAGCAAGTGGCTCGCATCCGGCGCGATGGGCAGCGAGAAGCGCAGGAAACCGTATGCGCCGAGCTTCAGCATGATCGCGGCCAGCACGACCGAGCCGCCCGTCGGCGCTTCCACGTGCGCGTCCGGCAACCACGTGTGGACAGGCCACATCGGCACCTTGACAGCGAACGCGAGGAAGAACGCGATGAACAGCAGCACCTGCGGCGTCATCGACAGCTTCGCGGCGTGCCACGTAGCCAGGTCGAACGTGCCCGTCGCCGTGTACAGATACAGCAAGCCGACCAGCATCAGCAGCGAGCCCATCAGCGTGTACAGGAAGAACTTGAACGCCGCGTACACACGGTTCGCCCCGCCCCACACGCCGATGATGATGTACATCGGAATCAGCGTCGCTTCGAAGAACACATAGAACAGCATGCCGTCGGCCGACGAGAACACGCCGACCATGATGCCCGACAGGATCAGGAACGCTGCCAGATACTGCGCGACGTTCTTCGTGATCACTTCCCATGCTGCGATCACGACGATCACCGTGATCAGCGCCGTCAACACGACGAACCACATCGCAATACCGTCGATGCCGAGGTGGTACGTGATGTTGAAGCGCTCGATCCAGTTAGCCTTTTCTTCGAACTGCAATGCTGCCGTACTCGTGTCGAAATCCGTCATCAACGGAATCGTCACGATGAAACTCAACACCGACCCGATCAGCGCAATCCATCGCGCCGGACCGGGATTGCGATCTGAACCGATGGCTAGAACCACCAGGCCGAAAATAATCGGCATCCAGATCGCGATACTCAGAATCGGAAACGTCGTGTGCATGAGAAGTGTCTCCAGCCTGTTCTTTATTTTCCGCCGAGCGTTACAAACAAGGTCAGGAGCCCCAGCATGCCGATGATCATGGCGAATGCGTAGTGGTAGATATAACCCGATTGCAGGAAACGGATCACGCTCGCAAACCAGCCGATGAAACGCGCGCTGCCGTTGACAATACCGTCAATGACCACGATGTCGCCTTCCTTCCACAGCCCGCGGCCGATGGCCACGGCGCCGCGCGCGAACACGACTTCGTTGATCTTGTCCATGTAGTACTTGTTATCCAGCAGCGTGTAGATCGGACCGAAACCACGCTTGATTACGGCGGGGAGATCCGGACGCTTCAGGTACAGGAACCACGAGACCACTACGCCAGCTAGCGCCAGCCACACGGGCAGGCCCGACGCAGCGTGCAGGCCCATCGAGGCCCAGCCCTGGAATTCTTCCGCCATCTCGTGCAGCGCCGGATGGTTTTCGCCGATGAAGATCACCTTGTCGAACGCCACGCCGTGCTGGAAGAAATCGCCATACAGCAACGGCCCGATTGCGATGGCGCCGATCACGATCGACGGAATGGCGAGCAGCACGAGCGGCAGCCAGACGACCCACGGTGTTTCGTGCGGCTCGTGAGCGTGATGGTCGTCATGACCGTGGCCGTGATCGTCGTGATGACCGTGGCCGTGCGCCGCTGCTTCCGCGCCCAGCGGCGAATCAGGATGCTTCGGACCGCGGAAGCGCTCTTCGCCGTGGAACACCATGAAGTACATGCGGAACGCGTACAGCGCCGTGACGAACACGCTCGCGACGACCGCGAAGTACGCGAAGCCCGAACCCGGCAGATGCGACAGCTTCACCGCATCGATGATCGAATCTTTCGAGTAGAAGCCCGAGAAGAACGGCGTGCCGATCAGCGCCAGCGAGCCGACCAGCGACGTGATCCACGTGATCGGCATGTACTTGCGCAGGCCGCCCATGTTGCGCATGTCCTGGTCGTGGTGCATGCCGATGATCACGGAGCCCGCGCCGAGGAACAGCAGCGCCTTGAAGAACGCGTGCGTCATCAGGTGGAACACGGCGACCGGGTATGCCGACACGCCCAGCGCGACCGTCATGTAGCCGAGCTGCGACAGTGTGGAGTAAGCGACGACACGCTTGATGTCGTTCTGCACGACGCCGAGGAAGCCCATGAACAGCGTCGTGATCGCGCCGATCACCGTGATGAACGACAGCGCCGAGTCCGACAGTTCGAACAGCGGCGACATGCGCGTCACCATGAAGATACCGGCCGTCACCATGGTTGCCGCGTGAATCAGTGCGGAGATCGGCGTCGGGCCTTCCATCGAGTCGGGCAGCCACACGTGCAGCGGGAACTGCGCGGACTTACCCATCGCGCCGATGAAGAGGCAAATACACGCGACCGTCAGCAGGCCCCAGTCGGTGCCCGGGAAGCTCAGCGAAGCCAGTTCGTGGCTCTTCGCGAACACGTCGCCGTAGTTCATCGAGCCGCCATAAGCGAGGATCAGACCGATGCCGAGAATGAAGCCGAAGTCGCCCACGCGGTTGACGATGAACGCCTTCATGTTCGCGTAGATCGCGCTTTCACGCTTGAAGTAGAAGCCGATCAGCAGGTACGACACGAGACCCACCGCTTCCCAGCCGAAGAACAGCTGCAGGAAGTTGTTGCTCATCACGAGCATCAGCATCGAGAACGTGAACAGCGAGATGTACGAGAAGAAGCGCTCGTAGCCGGTTTCCTCGTCGGCCATGTAGCCGATCGTGTAGACGTGCACCATCAGCGACACGAAGGTCACCACGCACATCATCATCGCCGTGAGCGTGTCGACGAGGAAGCCGACTTCGAACTTCACCTTGCCGACCGTCATCCATTCGTACACGGTCGCGTTGAAGCTCGCGCCGTGGAGCACATCGAGAAACACGATGCACGAAAGCACGAACGAAATCGCGACGCCGAGGATCGTGACCGAGTGCGCACCGGCACGTCCCACCGTCTTGCCGAAGAGCCCCGCAATCAGCGAGCCGGCCAGCGGTGCAAGCGCTACCGCCAGCAACAGGTTTTCATTGAGTGTCGTTGACATAACAGCCTGTGCCTGAAGTTAACCTTTGAGCTGATCGAGATCCTCGACATTGATCGTGTCGAGGCTACGGAACAGGGTCACCAGAATTGCAAGACCGATCGCCGCTTCCGCTGCCGCAACCGTCAGCACGAAGAAAACGAAGATCTGGCCATGCACATCGCCGAGATAATGCGAGAACGCGACGAAGTTCGTGTTGACCGCCAGCAGCATCAGTTCGATTGCCATCAGGATGATGATGACGTTGCGACGGTTCAGGAAAATGCCAACGATGCTGATCGCGAACAGGATCGCGCCGAGCACGAGGTAATGAGCAAGGGACAACATATTTTTCTCCTCCTGACGTCAGCTGTTCTTGCCGGCGCCAGCGTCGCCAGCGACGATTTCAGGTTCAGCCGGACCTTCCTTTTCCGCTGCCATCTTGACCACGCGCACGCGGTCCTGGGCGCGCACCTTCACCTGATCCGACACGCGCTGGCGCTTGCTGTCCTTGCCGTGACGCGTGGTCAGCGCAATCGCCGCGATGATCGCGACCAGCAGCACGAGGCCGGCCACTTCGAACGCGAAGATGTAGTCGGTGTAGATGACCTTGCCGATCAGGCGCGTGTTCGACCAGTCGGCAGCGCCTGCGACAGCGGCCGTCGTGTCGCGCACGGGTTGAACCGTCGCGCCGTAGCCGTGCCAGAGAATCAGCGCCGTCTCGATCACGATGATCGCGCCCACCACGGTCGCCATCGGCACGAAGCGTTTGAAGTCGCGCCGCAGCACGTCGAGATTGATGTCCAGCATCATCACGACGAACAGGAACAGCACCATCACCGCGCCGACATACACCAGCACCAGCAGGATCGCGAGGAATTCCGCCTGCAGCAGCATCCAGATCGCGGCCGCGTTGAAGAACGCGAGCACGAGGAACAACGCGGACGCCACCGGGTTGCGCGAAGTGATCACCTTCAGCCCTGACACCGTCAGGAGTAACGCGAAGATGTAGAACAGTACGGTCGTGAAGTCCATGATTACCGATTCATCGTTAGGCCATCGTCAGGCTTGGTGCTTTGGCGCGCGTCGTCTTCTGCCTGTGTTGCATGACGCGGCGCCAGAGCGGTCTGGCAGCGTCGCGCGGTCTTGTGCCTGCCGGACCGCGCGCCGTCGAACTGCTGTTTCAACCTATCAACGATAGGGTGCGTCGGCTGCCTTGTTTGCAGCGATTTCCGTTTCGTAACGGTCGCCGACTGCCAGCAACATGTCCTTCGTGAAGTACAGATCGCCGCGCTTTTCGCCGTGATATTCGAGGATGTGCGTTTCGACGATCGAATCGACCGGGCAGCTCTCTTCGCAGAAACCGCAGAAGATGCACTTGGTCAGGTCGATGTCGTAGCGCGTCGTGCGGCGCGTATTGTCCGCGCGCGTTTCCGATTCGATCGTGATCGCGAGCGCCGGGCACACTGCTTCGCACAGCTTGCAGGCGATACAGCGTTCTTCGCCGTTTTCGTAGCGGCGCAGCGCGTGCAGGCCACGGAAACGCGGCGAGATCGGGGTCTTCTCTTCCGGGAACTGCACAGTGATCTTGCGCTGGAACGTGTAGCGTCCCGTCAGCGCGAGGCCCTTGAGCAGCTCGGTCAGAAAGAAGGTCTTGAAGAAGTTTTGGATTGCGGTCATGGTTCGTCCGCCCTTTAGTTCCAGATATTCAACGGCGACATGATCCAGAAGCCGACCACCACGACCCAGATCACGGTGACAGGCAGGAACACCTTCCAGCCCAGACGCATGATCTGGTCATAGCGGTAGCGCGGGAACGTCGCGCGCACCCAGATGAATACCGACAGCAGGAAGAAGACTTTCAGGACCAGCCAGAAAATGCCGGGGATGAAAGACAGGAATTCGAACGGTGCGCTCCAGCCGCCCAGGAACATGACCGAGGCCAGCGCCGAGATCACGATCATGTTGATGTACTCGGCGAGGAAGAACAGCGCGAACGCCATGCCCGAGTAATCGATCATGTGGCCGGCGACGATTTCCGACTCGCCTTCCACCACGTCGAACGGGTGCCGGTTCGTTTCTGCGATGCCCGACACGAAATACACGACGAAGGCCGGCAGCAGCGGCAGCCAGTTCCACGACAGGAACGTGACGCCGTGGCTGGCGAAGATGCCGCGCATCTGCGAGCCGACGATTTCCGACAGGTTCAGCGAGCCCGCCGTCATCAGCACGACGACGAGCGCGAAGCCCATCGAGATTTCATACGACACCATCTGTGCCGCAGCGCGCATCGCGCCGAGGAAGGCGTACTTCGAGTTCGACGCCCAGCCGGCCAGAATCACGCCGTACACGCCGATCGACGAAATCGCGATGGCGTACAGCAGGCCCGCGTTGATGTCGCCGAGCACGGCGCCCGCCTGGAACGGAATCACCGCCCACACGGCGAACGCGGGGACCACCACCATCACGGGGGCGATCAGGTAGATCCAGCGGCTGGCCTGCGTCGGCTGAATGACTTCCTTCAGCAGCAGCTTCAGCACGTCGGCGATCGGCTGCAGAAGACCTGCGGGGCCAACGCGGTTCGGCCCGATACGCACGTGCATCCAGCCGATCAGCTTACGTTCCCACAGGATCAGGTAAGCCACGCACAGCAGGATCGCGACGGCCACCACCAGGATGCGCACCAGCGCCCACACCGTGGGCCATGCCACGCCGAGAATCTCGGTGCCGCCCGCGTTGATCGATTCGAACAAGGTCATTTACGCCTTCTCCACCACCAGTTCACCGAACAGGCTGCCCAGCGCTGCACCGGCGGGCGTAGCCGCCGACACGCGGACGACCGTCTCCGCAAGATTCGCATCACGCACGGCGGGTATCTGCACCGAGCGATCGCCCTGACGAACGCGCACTGCGTCGCCTTCCTTCAAACCCAGCTTGTCGAACAGCGCGGCGGGCAGCCCCACCGAGTTGGCGGCACGCGCGGCTGCCGTCAGATGCAGCGACTGCGCGCGGCGCACGAGCTGATCGGCGTGGTAGATCGGCACGTCAGCAATGCGTTCGAAGGTGCCTTCCGCGGCCTTCGCGCCATTGCTGCGCGCGACGCTTGCCGAGGTTTTGTTCGACAGGCGCGGCGTGAGGTCGCCATCGCCCAGTGCCACGGCGCGCACCTGCTCCGCTGTATCGTAGTCGAAGCCCGACGCGCCGAGCAGATTGCCCAGCACGCGCAGCACCTTCCATGCGGGACGCGCATCGCCGAGCGGACGCACCACGCCGTTGAACATCTGCACCGTGCCTTCCGCGTTCACGAAGGTGCCGGCCGTTTCCGTGTACGGCGCGATCGGCAGCAGGACGTCTGCGTATTCTGCGCCCGTCTGGAACGGCGACATCACGACGACCATTTCCGCCTGGTTCAGCGCGGCAAGCGCCTGCGCCGGGTTGGCCGTATCGAATTCCGGTTCGAGGTTCAGCAGCACATAACCCTTGCGCGGCTGCTCGAAAACTTCGCGAGCATTCAGGCCGCCCTCGCCCGGCAATGCGCCGACGAGATGCGCACCGACCGTGTTCGCCGCTTCCGTCAGGAAGCCGAGCGTAGCGCCCGTTGCTTCGGCGATCCATTGAGCCGCAGCGTGGATGCGCGCGAACTCCGGATGCTGGACCGCCCCGTTACCGAGCAACACGACGCGTGTTTCACCGGCGCCGAGTGCAGCGGCGGTCTTCTTTGCGGCATCCGTTGCCGTCGCGCCTGCGAATGCTTCCGGCAGCGCAGCGCCCTTTGCTTCCGACACAGCGGCGGCGATGCCCGCCAGTTCGTTCAGCCACGCCGACGGCGCAGCAGCGATGCGCGCAGCTTGCGGGATCAGCGCGTCGTCGCGCGTCGCCTGCAGCAGCGTGATCTTTGCGCCACCCTTCGCTGCCTGGCGCAGACGCGCCGCAAACAGCGGATGGTCGCGACGCAGCGACGAGCCGATCACGAGCGCGCTGTCGAGCATCGACAGGTTGGCGATCGACGTACCGAGCCACGGCGTGCCGTTTGCAGCGGCCGTGAAGTCCGTCTGACGCAGACGGAAATCGACGTTCGGCGTACCGACGGCTTGCGCAACCTGCTTGAGCAGGAACAGTTCTTCGACCGTGCTGTGCGCACTGCCGAGCGCGGCAATCGCGTTCGCGCCGTGGTCGGCCGAGATGCCCTTCAGACCCTTGACGACATATTCGAGCGCCGTCTGCCAGTCCGTTTCGATCCACTGACCGTTTTGCTTGAGCATCGGACGCGTCAGACGTTCCGGGCTGTTCAGGGCTTCGTACGAGAAGCGGTCCTTGTCCGAAATCCAGCATTCGTTGATGGCTTCGTTTTCGAACGGCAGAACGCGCATCACGCGGTTGTTCTTCACTTGCACCACGAGGTTCGCGCCGACGGAATCGTGCGGGCTCACCGACTTGCGGCGCGACAGTTCCCACGTACGGGCGCTGTAGCGGAACGGCTTGCTGGTCAGCGCGCCGACCGGGCACAGGTCGATCATGTTGCCCGACAGTTCGGAGTCGACCGTCTTGCCGACGAACGACGTGATTTCCGAGTGTTCGCCGCGACCCAGCATGCCGAGTTCCATCACGCCGGCGACTTCTTCGCCGAAGCGGACGCAACGCGTGCAGTGAATGCAGCGCGACATTTCTTCCATCGAGATCAGCGGGCCGACGTTCTTGTGGAACACGACGCGCTTCTCTTCGCTATAACGCGACGACGACTTGCCGTAACCGACGGCCAGATCCTGCAGTTGGCATTCGCCGCCCTGGTCGCAGATCGGGCAATCGAGCGGGTGATTGATCAGCAGGAATTCCATCACGGATTGCTGACCCTTCACCGCCTTTTCCGACTTCGTGCGCACGATCATGCCCGCCGACACCGGCGTTGCGCATGCAGGCACGGCCTTCGGCATCTTCTCGACATCGACAAGACACATCCGGCAGTTGGCCGCAATCGACAGTTTCTTGTGATAGCAGAAGTGAGGAATGTAGGTATCGACCTTATGCGCAGCCTGAATGATCATGCTGCCTTCGGCCACCTCTACTTTCTTGCCGTCTATTTCAAGTTCAACCATGATGGTCAATCTTCCTTAACCTGTTACCGCTCAATCGTTCGCCCGCTCGCCGCTACATAGCGGCGGCGCCCGCGTTTGACTCTGGCTCGCGTTGGCCTTGCATCGGCCTCGCATTGACCTCTTAAGCGGCGACCGTTTCCGTGGCCGCCGCCGCGCCGGCGTGACCGCCGACGACGCAACGCTTGTTGGCGACGTGATACTCGAATTCGTCCCAGTAGTGCTTGAGCATGCCTCGCACCGGCATCGCTGCCGCATCACCGAGCGCGCAGATCGTGCGGCCCATGATGTTCTCGGCGACCGAGTTCAGCAGATCCAGATCTTCCTTGCGGCCCAGACCGTGCTCGATACGATGCACGACGCGATACAGCCAGCCTGTGCCTTCGCGGCACGGCGTGCACTGACCGCACGACTCTTCGTAATAGAAGTACGACAGGCGCAGCAGCGAGCGCACCATGCAGCGCGTCTCGTCCATCACGATGACGGCGCCCGAGCCCAGCATCGAACCCTGCTTCGCGATCGAGTCGTAGTCCATGTCGGTTTGCATCATCAGATCGCCCGGAATCACGGGTGCTGACGAACCGCCAGGAATCACAGCCTTGATCTTCTTGCCGCCGCGCATGCCACCCGCGAGGTCCAGCAGCGTCGCGAACGGCGTGCCGAGCGGGACTTCATAGTTGCCCGGACGCTCGACGTCACCCGACACCGAGAAAATCTTCGTGCCGCCGTTGTTCGGCTTGCCCATCTCGAGGTAGTTCTGCGGGCCGACGGCCAGCAGGAACGGCACGGCTGCGAAGGTTTCCGTGTTGTTGATCGTGGTCGGCTTGCCGTACACGCCGAAGCTCGCCGGGAAAGGCGGCTTGAAGCGCGGCTGGCCCTTCTTGCCTTCCAGCGACTCGAGCAGCGCGGTTTCTTCGCCGCAGATGTACGCGCCGTAACCGTGGTGCGCGTGCAGCTGGAACGAGAAGCCCGAGCCCATGATGTTGTCGCCGAGGAAGCCCGCTGCGCGCGCTTCTTCCAGCGCTGCTTCGAAGCGTCGATAGACTTCGAAGATTTCGCCGTGAATATAGTTGTAGCCGACCGAGATGTTCATCGCGTACGCGCCGATGATCATGCCTTCGATCAGCGAGTGCGGATTCCAGCGCAGGATGTCGCGGTCTTTGAACGTGCCAGGCTCGCCTTCGTCCGAATTGCAAACGAGGTACTTCTGCCCCGGGAACTGACGCGGCATGAAGCTCCACTTCAGGCCGGTCGGGAAGCCCGCACCGCCACGGCCACGCAGACCCGAAGCCTTGACGTCGGCGATCACCTGCTCGGGCGGAATCTTTTCTTCGAGGATACGGCGCAGCTGCTTGTAGCCGCCGCGCTCGACGTAGTCCTGAAGATGCCAGTTGTCGCCGTTCAGACCGGCGAGAATCAGCGGCTTGATGTGACGATCGTGTAAAGACGTCATTTCGAAAGTTCCTCGAGGAGCTGGTCGATCTTCTCGCGGCTCATGAAGCTGCACATACGATGGTTGTTCACGAGCATCACGGGCGCATCACCGCACGAACCCATGCATTCGCCCTCTTTGAGGGTGAATTTGCCGTCCGCGGTGGTTTCGCCGAAGTCGATACCGAGCTTCTGCTTCAGATATTCGGCGGCGCTGTCCGAGCCGCCATCGGGACCGAGCTGGCACGGCAGGTTCGTGCAGAGCGTGATCTTGTATTTGCCGACGGGCGACGTCTCATACATCGTGTAGAAGGTCGCAACCTCCTGCACGGCGACGGCCGGCATGCCGAGATAGTCTGCGACGAACTGCATGAGTTCGGGCGACAGCCAGCCAAGTTCTTCCTGGCCGACCGCCAACGCCGACATCACGGCGGACTGTTTCTGATCGGCGGGATACTTTGCGATCGCGCGATCGATTTCTTTCAGGCCTTCAGCTGAGATCATTTTCAGACACGACTCTTTCAATTCCTACCGAACGAAAACCCGTCGCGCACTGCGTGTTGCGACAGACCCGGCGTTCCTTTGCTTGACGCGCGCTCCGCTTCTCATGCTTTATCGGCCACGTGAGCGCGTGCCTTGATGAAAACCGCTTATGACGACCGCGCTAGCGATCCACTTCACCGAACACGATGTCCTGTGTGCCGATGATCGTCACGGCGTCCGCGATCATGTGGCCGCGCGCCATTTCGTCGAGCGCGGACAAGTGGGCATAACCCGGCGCGCGAATCTTGAGGCGGTACGGCTTGTTTGCGCCATCCGACACGAGATAGATGCCGAACTCGCCCTTCGGATGCTCGACAGCGGCATACGCTTCGCCTTCCGGCACATGGAAGCCTTCCGTGAAGAGCTTGAAGTGGTGAATCAGATCTTCCATGTTCGACTTCATGCCCACGCGCGACGGCGGCGCGATCTTGTGATTGTCGGTCATCACAGGACCAGGATTCTTACGCAGCCATTCAATGCACTGTTTCGCGATCCGCGTGGATTGACGCATTTCTTCGACGCGCACCAGATAGCGGTCGTAGCAGTCGCCGTTCACGCCGACGGGAATGTCGAAATCCATCTGGTCGTACACTTCGTACGGCTGCTTCTTGCGCAGATCCCACTCGATGCCCGAACCGCGCAGCATCGGACCCGTCATGCCCAGTTGCAGCGCGCGCTCCGGACTCACGACGCCGATGCCGACCAGACGCTGTTTCCAGATGCGGTTGTCGGTGAGCAGCGTTTCGTACTCGTCGACGCACTTCGGGAAGCGGTTGAAGAAGTCTTCGATGAAGTCGAGCAGCGAACCTTGGCGCGTCTCGTTCATCTTCGACAAGGCCTTCGCATTGCGGATCTTCGATGCCTTGTATTGCGGCATTGCGTCCGGCAGATCGCGATACACACCACCCGGACGATAGTACGCCGCGTGCATCCGTGCGCCGGATACCGCTTCATACACGTCCATCAGGTCTTCGCGCTCGCGGAAGGCGTAGAGGAACACGGCCATCGCGCCGACGTCGAGCGCGTGCGCGCCGATCCACATCAGGTGGTTCAGCACGCGCGTGACTTCGTCGAACAGCACGCGGATGTATTTCGCACGGATGGGCACATCGATGCCGAGCAGCTTTTCGATCGCCATCACGTAGCCGTGCTCGTTGACCATCATCGACACGTAGTCAAGACGGTCCATGTACGGCACGGACTGAATGAAGGTCTTGCTTTCCGCGAGCTTTTCAGTTGCGCGGTGCAGGAGGCCGATGTGCGGATCGGCGCGCTGGATCACTTCGCCGTCGAGCTCGAGCACGAGGCGCAGCACGCCGTGCGCTGCCGGGTGCTGCGGGCCGAAGTTGAGCGTGTAGTTCTTGATCTCTGCCATGGCGTTCTCTTAGTGTTTCAGGCCGCCATAGCGATCCTCGCGGATCACGCGCGGCGTGATTTCCCGAGGCTCGATCGTCACCGGCTGATAGACGACGCGCTTCTCTTCCGGGTCGTAACGCATTTCGACGTAACCGGAGACAGGGAAATCCTTGCGGAACGGGTGACCGATGAAACCGTAATCGGTCAGGATGCGGCGCAGGTCGGGGTGGCCTTCGAAGACGATGCCGTACAGGTCGAACGCTTCGCGCTCGTACCAGTTGGCCGAACTCCAGATGTCGACGACCGACGCGACGAGCGGCACTTCGTCGTCCGGTGCGAACACACGCACGCGCAGGCGCCAGTTGTTCGACACGGACAGCAGATGCAGGACGGCGGCAAAACGCGGACCTTCGTAAGCGCCTTCACCGTAGGTTTGATAGTCGATACCGCAGAGGTCGATCAACTGCTCGAAACGCAGCGTCGCGTCGTCGCGCAGACGCTTCGTCACTTCGAGGTAATCGCCTGCCTTCACGACGATCGTCAGCTCACCGATCGATTCGGTGATGCTCGTCAGGCGGCCGCCAAAGGCCGCCTCGAGGTTCGCTTTGAGAGTCTCGAGTTTGCTTGCCATATTGTGGGGAGGCTTGGGCTTTTATTGACGGGCGATGGTGTTGGTCCGGCGGATCTTTGCCTGCAGCTGGATCACGCCGTACACCAGCGCTTCAGCTGTGGGCGGACAGCCCGGCACATACACATCGACAGGCACGATACGGTCACAGCCACGCACCACCGAGTACGAATAGTGATAGTAGCCGCCGCCGTTCGCGCACGAACCCATCGAGATCACCCAACGCGGCTCGGCCATCTGGTCGTAGACCTTGCGCAGCGCAGGCGCCATCTTGTTGCACAGCGTGCCGGCGACGATCATCACGTCCGACTGACGCGGACTCGGACGAAACACCACGCCGAAACGGTCAAGGTCATAACGGGCAGCGCCCGCATGCATCATCTCGACCGCGCAACACGCGAGACCGAACGTCATCGGCCACAGCGAACCGGTACGCGTCCAGTTGATCAGCTTGTCAGCCGTGGTGGTGACAAACCCTTCCTTCAAGACCCCTTCGATACTCATTTGTTTTCCACTCCAGACAGGCGGCGAGCCATCGCCACCTACACACACCGGCGATTAACCCGTCATTCCCAGTCGAGACCGCCTTTCTTCCAGATATAGGCGAAGCCCAACAGGAATTCGAGCAGAAAAATCATCATCGAGATGAAGCCGGGCCAGCCGATATCGCGCAGGGCCACGCCCCACGGGAACAGGAATGCCGTTTCAAGGTCGAAGATGATGAAGAGAATGGCGACCAGGTAGTAGCGCACATCGAACTTCATGCGCGCATCTTCGAATGCTTCGAAGCCGCACTCGTACGGTGCGTTCTTTTCGGTGTCCGGTCGATTCGGACCGAGGATCTTACCAATACTGACCAGTGCTACGCCTAAACCGGTGCCCACGAGGAGAAACAACAAGACGGGGAAATAGGCTGCGAGGTTCAAAGTATCCTCAATCGGTTGGTTCTGAGTGACGTCAGGAGACGTTGACTACGCCGAACAACCCCTGACGCGAAACACTTCGGGATGCTTGATGTTGAAAGCCCACAGCAAACACCACCTCAGAAGTGAAAATGCCAGCCGAAGCTGAAGCAAGCGGCTGGCATTAGATAACATTGGTGCCGACGGCGAGACTCGAACTCGCACAGCTTTCGCCACTACCCCCTCAAGATAGCGTGTCTACCAATTTCACCACGTCGGCACTGTCTGCAATCCGGGAAAACAACTTGTAAAACCCGCGAATCGCTTCAAGACTTGAATTGTAACCCGGTCAAACAGTTTGTTCAACGCACAAACGTGTTTTTCCGGAAAATTTATTTCGGCACGTCCTGACCTGGCGCAGAAGCTGCAGACGCAGCAATTGCAGCCGATGCATTGACGGGTGCCGACGCACCAGCAGCGGCCGATGTCGCAACAGGTGCCGTTGCCGGCACGCCGCCCAACACGCCCGCCGAAGGCGTCGCGCGATAAGCACCGAGGTACGTCAGTGTCAACGTGGTGACGAAGAACACAGCTGCCAGTATCGCAGTGGTACGTGACAGAAAATTAGCAGAGCCTGTCGCGCCGAAGAGACTGCCCGATGCGCCACTACCAAAAGCCGCGCCCATATCGGCACCCTTGCCGTGTTGCAGGAGCACGAGGCCGATGACGCCAAGCGCCGACAGCAACTGCACGACAATGATCAACGTTTTCAAATACAGCATCACACTCACCTGAGTCTTTATTTAACCGCACAGCACGACATGCTGCACGCAATGGGTCATCCTCGCCCGGGCACTCTGCCTTGATGCTCAGCGCGCGGCCGTTGCCGCGACAGCTGCCGTGCAGATTGCCAGGAAATCCTTGTCCTTCAACGACGCACCACCAATCAGGCCGCCATCGATATCCAGCTGGCTGAACAGGTCTTCCGCGTTCTCCGGCTTCACGCTGCCGCCATACAGCAGCGGCACGTCGGCGGCATCGCCGCCCTTTGCTACGAGACGCGCGCGCAGGAACGCGTGAACGTCCTGCGCCTGCTGCGCCGTCGCGCTCTTGCCAGTGCCAATTGCCCACACAGGCTCATACGCGACCACGAGCCGAGCCGCCTCTTCCACCGACAGCTTCACGAGCACCGCATCCAGTTGCTCACCGACGATCTGCTCGGTCTTGCCACCCTCGCGCTCTTCAAGCGTTTCGCCGACGCAGACGATCGGCGTCAAACCTGCTTCGAGCGCACGCTGCGTCTTCACAGCGACGATCTCAGCGCTTTCGCGATGATACGCACGACGCTCCGAATGCCCGACGATCGCGTACGACGCGCCAAACTCGGCAGCCATTTCAGCCGCGACCTCGCCGGTAAACGCGCCTTGCGTGTGCGCGGAGATATCCTGCACACCCCACGCGACGCGGCCGCTTTCGAGCAGCGTTTGCGCCTGCGCCAGATACGGGCACGGCACGCACACGCCGACTCGCACATCGTCCGGAAGATCTTCGGCGCCGCGCGATACCGCCTGCAGCAGCACACGGTTATCGGCCAGCCGGCCGTGCATCTTCCAGTTACCGACTACCAGTTTTGCTCGTTGTTTCGCCATCGTCTCGCTCGTTTTATCGTGGTACGGGTGATGAACGCGTCCGCTTCGTCGGCGCTCGGTACCCGCTCCGCATGCAAAAACCATGCAGAACGCGCAAAACACGCGATTTTACTGTGTGCTGACAGACTGGGTCAAACTCAATTAAACGACCGCTGTCAAGCACCCGCGCCCCAATTCAACACGATCTTGCCGACGTGCGTGCTGCTCTCCATCAGCTCATGCGCCTGCGCAGCCTCGGCGGCGGGGAACACCTTGAAGATCACCGGCTTGATCGTGCCGTCTTCGAGATGCGGCCATACGCGCTCTTTCAGTTGCGCCGCGATCTTCGCCTTGAACTCGACGGGCCGCGGACGCAGCGTCGACCCCGTAACCGTGAGCCGGCGGCGCAGAATATCATTCAGATTCACTTCCGCCTTCGCGCCGCCCAGCAGCGCGATGATGGCGAGACGGCCGCCGTCGGCGAGCGCCTTCAGTTCGCGCGGCACGTAGCTGCCCGCCACCATGTCGAGGATCACGTCGACGCCGCGGTCGTTCGTGAGCGACTTGATCACCTCGACGAAATCTTCCGTCTTGTAGTTGATCGCCCGCTCGGCGCCGATTTCCTCACATGCGCGGCACTTCTCGTCGGTGCCGGCCGTCGCGAACACGCGAAAGCCGAGCGCGTGCGCAATCTGGATCGCCGTCACGCCGATGCCGCTCGAACCACCCTGCACCAGAAACGTTTCGTTCTCGCCGCCCTCGCCTCTGCCGAGCATCGCACGGTCAAAAACATTGCTCCAGACCGTGAAGAATGTCTCCGGCAACGCAGCCGCTTCGATATCGGAGAAGCCCTTCGGCACGGGCAGACATTGCAGCAACGGTACGCTCGCATATTCCGCATACCCGCCGCCCGCCATCAGCGCGCACACGCGGTCGCCGATCTTCAGACCGAACGGATTGCGCTTCTCGTCGATGTTTCCGCCGACGATTTCGCCCGCCACTTCCAGCCCCGGCAGGTCCGATGCGCCCGGCGGCGGTGCATAGCCGCCCTTGCGCTGGAACACGTCCGGGCGATTCACGCCCGACGCGGACACCTTGATCAGCACTTCACCCGCTTTCGGTTCGGGCATCGGCCGCTCGGCGAGCTTCAAGACTTCCGGCGCACCGAATTCGGTGATTTCGATTGCGTTCATCGTCGTCTCTCCCAGGTCTGGATTGCGCTGCAAACCGGCCGTGCAAACCCGTTCGCACTGCAATCCACCCTACATGAAAAACGGCCGGCGCGCAGTTGCGCTACCGGCCGTTCCCACTTTCACCGCGTTACTGCTGCGGCGTCGGCTCCGTTTGTGCTGCTTCGTTCAGGAGCGCCTTCGCCGACAGACGCACACGACCCTTCTCGTCCGTCTGGATGACCTTGACCTTCACTTGCTGGCCTTCCTTCAGGTAGTCGTTGATGTCCTTGATACGCTCGTTGGCGATTTCGGAGATGTGCAGCAGACCATCCTTGCCCGGCAGCAGGTTGACGATCGCGCCGAAGTCCAGCAGCTTGAGAATCGTGCCTTCGTAGACCTGGCCGACTTCGACTTCCGCCGTGATGTTCTCGATGCGCTTCTTCGCGTCGGCCATGCCTTCGCTGCTCGTGCTCGCGATCGTGACGACGCCGTCATCCGAAATGTCGATCGTCGTGCCCGTTTCTTCCGTCAGCGCGCGGATCACCGAACCACCCTTGCCGATCACGTCGCGGATCTTTTCCGGATTGATCTTGATGGTGATCATGCGCGGCGCGTAGTCGGACAGTTCCGTGTTCGCACCGGAGACAGCCGAGGTCATCTTGCTGAGGATATGCATGCGGCCTTCCTTCGCTTGCGCGAGCGCGACCTGCATGATTTCCTTCGTGATGCCCTGGATCTTGATGTCCATCTGCAGTGCCGTCACGCCAGCTTCCGTGCCCGCCACCTTGAAGTCCATGTCGCCGAGGTGATCTTCGTCGCCGAGGATGTCGGTCAGCACGGCGAACTTGTTGCCCTCGAGGATCAGGCCCATCGCGATGCCGGCGACGTGCGCCTTCATCGGCACGCCGGCGTCCATCAGCGCGAGGCAGCCGCCGCACACCGAAGCCATCGACGACGAACCGTTCGATTCCGTGATTTCCGACACGACACGGATCGAGTAGCCGAATTCTTCTGCGCTCGGCAGGCACGCAACCAGCGCGCGCTTCGCCAGACGGCCGTGGCCGATTTCGCGGCGCTTCGGCGAGCCGACGCGGCCCGTTTCGCCCGTCGCGAACGGCGGCATGTTGTAGTGGAGCATGAAGCGCTCGCGGTACTCACCTTCGAGCGCGTCGATGATCTGCTCGTCACCCTTCGTGCCGAGCGTCGCAACGACCAGCGCCTGCGTTTCGCCACGCGTGAAGAGTGCCGAACCGTGGGTGCGCGGCAGGACGCCCGTGCGGATTTCGATCGGACGAACCGTGCGCGTGTCACGGCCATCGATACGCGGCTCGCCGTTCAGGATCTGCGAACGGACGATCTTCGCTTCGATGTCGAACAGCACGTTGCCGACGGATGCCTTGTCGGCTGCCACCGTGCCCGCTGCCGCGGCTTCTTCTTCGAGCTTGGCTTGCGTGGCTGCGTAGACGGCCTTCAGCTTCGTCGAGCGAGCCTGCTTGTCGCGCGTCTGATATGCCGACAGCAGTTCGTTGCCCGCGATTTCGTTGACGCGCGAGATCAGCGCTTCGTTCTTCGGCGCGGCTTGCCAGTCCCACTCGGGCTTGCCGCCTTCACGGACCAGTTCGTGGATCGCGTCGATAGCCGTTTGCATCTGCTCGTGACCGAACACGACGGCGCCCAGCATCACGTCTTCCGGCAGTTGATCCGCTTCGGATTCGACCATCAGCACCGCGCGCTCCGTACCGGCGACGACGAGGTCCAGGCTCGATTCCTTGACTTGCGAGCGGGTCGGGTTCAGCACGTACTCGTTGTTGATGTACGCAACGCGCGCTGCACCTACCGGGCCGTTGAACGGCAGACCCGACACGGCGAGTGCCGCCGATGCGCCGATCAGCGCGGGGATGTCGGCGGGGACTTCCGGGTTGATCGACATCACGTGGATGACGACCTGCACTTCGTTGTAGAAGCCTTCCGGGAAGAGCGGACGCAGCGGACGGTCGATCAGACGCGAAATCAGCGTTTCGCCTTCCGACGGACGGCCTTCGCGGCGGAAGAAGCCGCCGGGGATCTTGCCTGCCGAGTAGGTCTTTTCGATGTAATCGACGGTCAGCGGGAAGAAGTCCTGGCCCGGCTTCGCCGTCTTCGCGCCGACGACGGTCGCGAGCACGACGGTGTCTTCGATGTCGACCAGCACGGCACCGCCCGCCTGGCGGGCGATTTCACCCGTTTCCATGCGGACCGTTTGCTGGCCCCACTTGAATTCTTTGACGACCTTGTTAAACAGAGACATTTGTCCTCCTTGATCTTTTGGTCATGCCGCGCAAAACCGCGCGCGGCACCGTCAGGACCGGACCTTTCGGGTAGAGGAGTGTTATGCCATTCCAGAGAATCACGTGGATGCATCGATTTGCACGCGAACCGCTGGAATGACACAGCGCCCTACCCTGAAGCCCGGCTTTATTTCGTTTTACCCGCGGCGCAACCGGCACGCCTGACGGGTGGTATCAACGGCAAACCTCACACGAAGCGCACCGTTGAAAAACAAAATGCCTGTATCAGCGGAACTGACACAGGCATCTTGCTGACAGAAAGTCCGATGCGCCGGATTACTTACGCAGACCCAACTTCTCGATCAGAGCGCGGTAACGGTCAGCGTCCTTGCCCTTCAGGTAGTCGAGCAGCTTGCGACGACGGCTCACCATGCGCAGCAGACCGCGGCGGCTGTGGTGGTCCTTCGTGTGGGCCTTGAAGTGGACCGTCAGTTCGTTGATGCGCGTGGTCAGCAGAGCGACCTGAACTTCGGGCGATCCGGTGTCGTTAGCAGCGCGTGCGAATTGCGCGACGACGTCGGATTTCTTGGTGATTTCAGCTACGGACATGTTGATTTCCTTTGAATCGACAGGCGGTCACGGAAGAAAGGCCGTGCCGTGGGTTACAGCAAAACGAGTCGCGTATTGTAGCACAGCCCGTTCATCCGGCGAACCCCGCCGTTTCGGGCTGTGCTTCTGGCCAGGCCCGAATCCCGCCACGGCTGGACGCTCACGGGCCGCTCAGGGCCGCTTCATCCGGCATGTCGTGGGTGGCACCGTACGCTCGGGCGGCAGCGCCAGCACCGTTCTGAAGCCGTAACCCGAGCCTTCGTTGTCGAAATGGACGCCCGGCGTGCCTGCCTTGTCCATTTCCATCACGTAAAGGGGCTGGATCAACTGATGGTCGTCGGCGCGCATCCACGACGCGTGAAAACCATTGTCGTACTTCATCCCTTCCAGCGCCTTCGCAACCTTCTCCGGCTGCGCGCTGCCCGCACGGCTCATCGCCGCCGCGAGCATCTCGACCATCAGCGGCATGCGCAGCACGGGATAATCGTCCTGCGCGGCCGGGAAACGCTGCCGGAACGACGCGTACCACGCGTCCGACGCCGCGCCGCCCGCGTTCGGATGCCAGTCGGCCACGGCGATCACGCGCTTCACGCCCGCGTCGCCGAGCGCGGCCGGCGCACCCAGACTGTTGCCGTAGAACGTGTAGAACTTCGTGTCGAGGCCCTGCTCACGCGCCGCCTTCACAAGCAGCGTCAGATCGTTGCCCCAGTTGCCCGTGATCACCGCGTCCGCGCCGCTCGCGCGAATCTTCGCGATGTACGGCGCGAAATCTTTCACGCGTCCGATCGGATGAAACTCGTCGCCAACCACCGCGACATCCGGCCGCTTGGATGCGAGCGCCGCGCGCGCCAGCGTGCTCACGTCATGCCCGAAGCTGTAGTCCTGATTCAGCAGATAGACCTTCTTCACCGACTTGTCGCGCTGGATGACATCGGCGAGCGCGTCCATTCGCATGCCCGCGTGCGCGTCGAAGCGGAAATGCCAGAAGCTGCAGTTCGCGTTGGTGAGCGCGGGGTCGTCGGCGGAATAGTTGAGGAACAGCTCGCGGTTGTCCGGTTCGCGCGTATTCTGCTTGTCGATCGCCGTGAGCAAGGCGGCAGCCACGGCCGAACTGTTGCCTTGCGTGATGAAACCGATGTGTTTGTCGGCGGCGGCGCGCAGTTGCACGAGCGCCTCTTCCGCGCTGCCCTTGCTGTCCAGCACGACGAGCTCCAGCGGATGCACGCCGTCCGCCAGTTTCACGCCGCCGCGCGCGTTGACCGTTTCAACGCCGAACCGCAGGTTCCGCTCGACAGCCGCGCCCGCGTTCGCGAACGGGCCGGACATGCCTTCGATCATCGCAATGCGAATCGGTGCGCCCTGCGCATGCACATTGGCGGCAGGAATCGTCGCCGCGGCCAGCGTCATCGCCGTCACTATCGCCTTTGCCCACTTTGCTTTCATCAGCGTCTCATCTGTCGATCGAAGCGCGGATCATAGGACGGCGCGCGGGCCGCAAGCAAGCGAATAGCGCGCGAAGGCCCGTCCCGGCGGGCGAATGCCCGAAAATCTTTTGACGCGGCGCGTGTCAAAATATCAGCCTAGAACAACAACCACTCATCGAACACCACCGGAGGTGTCATGTTCAACCGCCTTTCATTCGTGCGCCCGGCGCGCGGCGCGCTAGCGGCTCTCGCGTGCGCCGTGACGCTCGCCGGCTGCGCGCAGCCCTGGCAGAACTATCAGGCGGGCGCGGATCAGTCGACGATCGTCGCCCGCCTCGGTCCGCCGCGCGAAGTGTACGACCTGCCCAACGGCGGCAAGCGCCTGATGTGGCCGACACAGCCGATGGGCGAAACCACCACGGCCGCTGACGTCGACGCGTCGGGCAAGATCGTGAACGTGCGCCAGGTGCTGCAGCCGAACGAGTTCTATCGCGCGGAAATCGGCACATGGACGCGGGACGACGTGCTCGTCAACTTCGGACGCCCGGTCGAAACGAACTATTTCCCGCTGATGAAGCGCGAAGTGTGGACGTATCGCTATCTGGAAGACAACGTCTGGTACATGATGTACAGCTTCTATTTCGACGATCAGGGCATCCTGCGTCTGACGCAAAAGACGCCCGATCCGCTGCACGATCCGGATCGCCGTAGCTTGTTCTGAGTTGCTTCGGCGTCAATCGGAAAAGCCGCCTTGCGAGGCGGCTTTTTCATGATTTTTCATCGCGCATGCACAAAGAAAAACCCCGCCGCAGCGGGGTTTTCTCATTGCGATTGAATGCGGCCAACCCGCATCAGATTTCCGAGCGTTGCGGATTCAGCTTGTCGTATCCGGAATACAGACGGTTCAGCGCCGAGATATACGCCTTCGCCGATGCGGCGACGATATCCGGATCCGTGCCGACGCCGTTCACGATACGTCCCGCCTTCGACAGGCGCACGGTCACTTCACCTTGCGCCTGCGTGCCCGTCGTAATGGCGTTGACCGAGTACAGCAGCAGTTCCGAGCCGCTGCCCACTTCCGTTTCGATCGCGTTCAGCGTCGCGTCGACGGGACCGTTGCCGTTCGCTTCGCCGACCACTTCCTTGCCCGCGACCGAGAACACGATGCGCGCATGCGGACGCTCGCCCGTTTCCGAATGCTGCGACAGCGACACGAACTTGTAATGCTCCCGCTCCTGCGCTTCAGCCGATTCTTCCGTGACGATCGCGATGATGTCCTCGTCGAAGATTTCGGACTTGCGATCCGCGAGTTCCTTGAAGCGCTGGAACGCGAGGTTCAGTTCGGTTTCGCTGTCCAGCGAGATGCCCAGTTCCTGCAGACGCTGCTTGAACGCGTTACGGCCCGACAGCTTGCCGAGCACGATCTTGTTCGCGGTCCAGCCCACGTCTTCCGCGCGCATGATTTCGTAGGTGTCGCGCGCCTTCAGCACGCCGTCCTGGTGGATGCCCGACGCGTGCGCAAACGCGTTCGCGCCGACTACCGCCTTGTTCGGCTGCACGACGAAACCCGTGATCTGCGATACGAGCTTCGATGCCGGCACGATCTGCGTCGTGTCGATGCCGAGATCGAGACCGAAATAATCCTTGCGCGTGCGCACCGCCATCACGATTTCTTCGAGCGACGTGTTGCCAGCGCGCTCGCCGAGCCCGTTGACCGTGCACTCCACCTGACGTGCACCGCCGATCTGCACGCCTGCCAGCGAATTCGCGACGGCCATGCCGAGGTCGTTATGGCAGTGCACCGAGAACACGGCCTTGTCCGAGTTCGGAATGCGTTCGCGCAGCGTCTTCACGAGCTGGCCGTACAGTTCCGGCACACCGTAGCCGACGGTATCGGCGATATTGATGGTCGTCGCGCCTTCCGCGATCACGGCTTCGAGCACGCGGCACAGGAAGTCCATATCCGAGCGGCTGCCGTCTTCCGGCGAGAACTCCACGTCGTTCGTGAACTTGCGCGCGAAACGCACGGCCAGCTTCGCCTGCTCGAACACCTGATCGGGCGTCATGCGCAGCTTCTTTTCCATGTGCAGCGGCGACGTCGCGATGAACGTGTGGATGCGGAAGTGATCGGCGGGCTTCAGCGCGTCGGCGGCGCGCTGGATGTCCTTGTCGTTCGCACGCGCGAGCGAGCAGATCGTGCTGTCCTTGATCATGCCGGCGATCGTGTGGATCGCATCGAAGTCGCCGTTCGAGCTGGCGGCGAAGCCTGCTTCGATCACGTCGACTTTCATCCGTTCGAGCTGCTTCGCGATACGGATCTTTTCTTCCTTCGTCATCGACGCACCGGGCGATTGCTCGCCGTCACGCAACGTCGTATCGAAAATGATGAGCTTGTCTGCCATCTCGGGTCTCCAGGGGGATTCGGTCAATTTGAATTGGAAAACGGAATTCGAGTGTTTGCGCCATCACCGCAGACGACGCTAAACAACGAACGAGGCAGACGGAGGGCGAAAACGATCAGCGCGGCAGGCGCGCTAGAGCTAGCGAGCGTAGTAGCTTGCCAGCTTGAAGAGACAGGAAGGGGAACTTGGAAAGTGCCATGCCAGAGACTATAGCGGCAATGCCGGAAACGTGCAATTGGGGGCCCTGCGGGTCGGGCTTTTTGGTTTGGTTTTGGGTTTTTGCTGCGCGGGCGGTTTGGTTGAGGTGGCTTTGCGCTGGTATTCGGGTTGGCGCCTTCGCGGCGCGGGCGGTTTTGTTTGGTGTTTTGGTCTTTGTGCTGGCGTCCGCGTTACGTCTTCGTGCTTCACGCGTTGCCCCTGTGCGGGGCGGCACCTACTTTTCTTTGCCGCCGCAAAGAAAAGTAGGCAAAAGAAAGCGGCTAACACCGCTAATTCTTGTGTTTGCCTGAGGGCCCTCAACCGGTCCCACACTTCACACGGCAACGTCTTTGTTCGCGTTCGTTGCCAACGCTTTGAATACACGCCTCACCCACTTCACACACCCGCACAAGGGCTAGCGGCAGCGAATGGTTTCTGCCGCCCAGGTGGCAAACTGTGTGTAGGTTGTCGCGTCGTATAGCTTGGCGCTCTTACATGGTGGAGCGCGTGCGCTATTGGTCCGAAGTGAGGCGTGTGTAGCGCTACGGCCTACACACAGTTTGCCACCTGGGCGGCAGTGGAATATCTGGCACGGCGTGTTGCGACGCGGACGCGTGAAGTGGGTGATGCGCTGGATTAGAGCGTTGGCAACGAACGCGAACAAGCAAGTTGCCGTGTGAAGCGTGGGACCGGTTGGGGGCCCTCAGGCAAGAAGAAATGTTGGCGGTGTTAGCCGCTTTCTTTTGCCTACTTTTCTTTGCGGCGGCAAAGAAAAGTAGGTGCCGCCCCGCACAGGGGCGACGCTTGAAGCACGAAGGCATAGCGCGGATGCCAGCGAAAAGCACAAGCAAACCACCCCAGCGTCGCAGACAACCCAAAAAACCTTAACCCGGCCGCTGCGAGGAACGAGCCGGATTCCCCATCCCCCTTACCACGCGATACGCCCAAAACACATACCCCGACAGGCCATAAAGCACAAACAGCCCAAACAGCATCAAAGGCGGATCCGACGAAACCAGCACAAACGCAACCACCACAAGCAAAATCGCCGCAAACGGCACGCGATGCCGCACATCCAGCGCCTTACCACTATAAAACGGCGCATTCGACACCATGGTCACGCCAGCGTAGATAGTCAAAGCAAAAGCAACCCACGGCAGCCAGACCAGCTTCAAAGGCACGCGATTATCGGTAGCAAGCCAGACAAAACCGGCGATCAACGCAGCCGCAGCCGGGCTCGGCATACCCTGAAAGAACCGCTTATCAACGACACCAATATTCGTATTGAACCGCGCCAGCCGAAGCGCCGCGCCCGAGCAATAAACAAACGCCGCGAGCCAGCCCCAGCGCCCGAGATCCTTCAGAATCCACTCATACATCACAAGCGCCGGCGCAACGCCAAACGACACCATGTCCGACAGACTGTCGAACTGCTCCCCAAAAGCGCTCTGCGTATGCGTCATACGCGCAACACGCCCATCCATGCCATCGAGCACCATCGCGACAAAAATCGCAATCGCAGCGACTTCGAAACGCACGTTCATCGCCTGCACGACGGCGAAGAACCCGCAGAAAAGCGCCGCCGTCGTGAATGCGTTAGGCAGCAGATAAATCCCGCGCTTGCGCAGAAACTGCTGTCGCGCGGCGCGCCGGCTGTCGATCACGGATTCCGTGACGGCGGACGGCTTGTTGCGCCTGAACGGTCGCGGCTGCGGCGCACCGCTGCTACGAGGACGACGCGGTTTGAATGCGGCCATCGAACCCTCCCTGTGCCGCTTTATAGTTCAGCCAGAACCGTGGACGAAGCCGAAACCTTCTCGCCGATCGACACACGCGGGCGGCTGCCCACGGGCAGATACACGTCGACGCGCGAACCGAAACGGATGAAGCCGTAGCGCTGGCCGCGCGTAAGCGGCTCGCCTGCCCTGACGTAGCAGAGAATGCGCCGCGCGATCAGGCCCGCGATCTGCACCGACGTCACCGTCGCGCCGCTCGCCGTTTCGATCACGACCGCGTTGCGCTCATTCTCCGTCGACGCTTTGTCGACAGCGGCGTTCAGGTACGCGCCCGGAAAATATTCGACCTTCGAGATTGCGCCATCGACGGGCGAGCGCTGCGAGTGCACGTTGAACACGTTCATGAACACGCTGATCTTCAGCGCTTCACGGTTCGCGTACGGATCGTGCGCGGTTTCGACAGCGACGATGCGGCCGTCGGCCGGGCACAGCACCGCGTTGGCCTGCGTCGGGATGGGACGCGCCGGGTCGCGGAAGAACTGCACGACGAAGATGAGCAACAGCCAGAAAATCCAGGCAATGCCGAACCCTGCGATGAAGTGGATCAACAACGCAACGACGGCCGCGATGGCAATGAACGGCCAGCCTTCGCGCGCGATGATCGGATGAGGGTAATTCATAAATGGGTTCAGTCTTTTTGGAGGGTAGCCCCCCTTCCTCGCGGAAGAGGAGCCCCCTGAGAACCGTACGTGCGAGTTTCCCCGCATACGGCTCAAATCTACAAACAAAGCCCGGTCTTAGAACCGGGCCGGCTTAGTTACTACAATTTTACCTGCGTGCACCTGCCGGTGACAGTCCGGGTGAAGCAAGACCCTGTTTGAGAGAGCGTCTGACCCACCATGCATCCGATATTCCAGATGATGGTCATGCCAACCGGTCTCCCGTGTCAGGGCACAGCCACAGTGCGCACATAACCCGCCCTGCGACATGTACAACGAGACCCATTGCCGTCGGTGCCGCATCGAGTGCTCCATGCGTGCCTCCCGCAACTGCTCGCCGTACTGCTCCCACTCTGGGTCAAAGGGATTAAATTCCCCTTTGACCTTCCTGTGTCGCCTGATGTCAGTACCGCTGAGCTGGTACAACTCAAGCAAACCCTTGTTTCCATCTTCACGAACTATCGGAACGGCGAACACCCAATGCCGGCTACCTTCCGAGTGAAAATATTTCCTTCTCACCCAGTCGGCGCTCTTGTTCGGATGCCGCCTCTTCGACCACCGCCAAAGCCTCCGGAAAATCAGAGACTCCATGCGGCTGTACGCCTCTTTGGCGACCACGGGGCTGTGATACTGCGCCCATCCCCGTAGCATCGGGTTCAGCAGTCGAATCAGATTCTCGTGCTTAACCGTCTTGTTGCCGTTGATCGTTTCCGCCACCTTGCGGTAGAACGCTTGCGCATTCTTCTTGCTCGGCTTGATGAGCAGAGTTCCCGAGTACTTCCGGAAGTTCCACCCAAGGAAATCGAAGCCTGCGTCGATGTGTGTAATCCGCGTTTTCTCCTCAGAGAGTTGCAGCCCGCGAACAGCCAGGAATGCCTCCACCCAAGGTCGGACCTCTTGTTCCAGTATCTCTTTCGAGTCACCGGTGATCACGAAGTCGTCCGCGTACCGCACCACATTAACCTTCAACTTCTTAGCCTTCGCGACCCCGAGCTTCGCACCAAGGTGCGCGACCAGTTGCCGCTCCAACCCATTCAACGTCACATTCGCCAGCGTCGGGGAGATGATCCCTCCCTGCGGCGTACCGGCTTCAGTCGCCTGTAGCTGCCCTTTGTAAATCAGGCCAGCCTTCAACCACTTCCGGAGGATTTCCGTGTCCATGGGGACATGGCTCTCCAACCAATCATGGTTGATGTGGTCAAAACAGCCCCTAATATCCGCTTCCAGCACCCAACGAGCTGAGCCCTTTTGGGACATGGCAACGAAAATCTGCGACATGGCGTCAGCCGTCGAACGGTTCAACCTGAACCCATAGGAGTTCGGGTCGCTCGTCGATTCCGACACCGGCTCCAGAGCCAACAGATACAAGGCTTGCATCGCCCTGTCCCGCATGGTCGGAATGCCCAGAGGGCGTTCCTTCCCGTTGGCCTTGGGGATAAAGACTCTCCGTAGAGGCAGGGGCTTATATCCGCGCCGTTTCAACCTGCCGATGGCGTTCCACCGGCCTTCAGGCGAATCCCATAGCTCGCGATCGACTCCCGCCGTTCGCGCACCCTGGTTCTGCGTAACACGTCGCACCGCGTACAGCTTCGCGGACAACGTGCGGGTCAACATCCGTTGCAGGGCCTTCACCCTGCGCCAGTCGTTGTCCCGCGTCGCCTTCGCAATTCGAATCTGCATCCCTCTCACGTTCCGTTCAACCCGACGCCAATCTACGGCGTGCCAGTTGTCTGGTGCGTGGGAAAGCGCAGATCCATCCTTTCGGACAGATACTTTCATGCTGCTCTCCTACTCGAAGAAGTGAGGCCCGAGCGGAGAACAGATCGCCCCTTGCGGGAGCGATCTGCTCCCGCGCGGGGGTTAAAGACTTACGCTAATGGCAAGGACGCCATCAGCAATCACTTTTCCAGCTAAAGGGCTAGTCAGCCATCTTGCGACGGTAGACCAGACGGAAGTCTGCCCGCTTTCGCGTGAGGTAATGTCGCAACCCCTATCCGATCCATTACAGACCGGCCTTCGCTTTTTCCGTCATCCCATACCTGCACAATTAACAGCGTCCCTCACGGTTCGCCTGCCAGCCAAACTACGGCCGGCAACCATACAGGCTTACCACGTTCCCGGCATGTCACACGACTGACTTAGGTTCTGCCTATTCCCCAGCGGTCCAATGACGACGTAACCCGAATTTACAGCGGGTTATCCGACCGCACACCTTTTGGTTGATGCCTATCAGCAGCTTTGGCACCGTCCTACTTACGAGGTTTATCAGCAGTTCACTTCCGTTAACCGTATCAGCCAGCCTAGCGTCTCAACCCCAGTGCTGCTGGGAGTCTCCGAGGGACGGTCTCACGACCGTCACCCCGCCCTGAACGTCGGGGACTACATTGTCAGAGAAGCTTCACACCTCACCGTTGCCAGTGACGCATGTCCTCCTAGGCTACTGCTGGTCGTACAGCAGGTTCACTTCACTCGCCAAGCTGCCGGCGAGGCCGAACAATGACACACCGAGCTTTTCGCTCGTATCGCGTAGCGAATTCACCTTCCTAGGGCGGTGAAATTGCAAACAACACTCCGCTTTGTCAGCGGAGGTGAAGCCGCTGACTGGGCGGGATCTGGCGGTAACCAGATCATTGCAATGCGTTCCCCGACCATGCAGCGCCGAGGTTCGCTTCATCAAGGGAATGGCCAAGGCCACCCCTACTTCTACAAGGGCGCGACCCACAAGGGGGCCGCCTGCGGAGGGCATGGCACTCGAAACCGAAGTTCCGAGCGATAACCCTCTAGTCGATGCCTCATAACGCGAGGCTCACGGACACGAGCGTGCGTGTCGCACGTAAAACCGTAGGATAGCAAAAGCCGTCCAGGGTTCAGCACACCTGGACGGCTTTTTGACGCTTCCGGCGCATTTCGTGCGCCGGAGCAAGAAAAACGGGCAGATTAGTTCTTCGACTGATCGACCAGCTTGTTCTTCGCGATCCACGGCATCATCGCGCGCAGCTTCGAGCCCACCTGCTCGATCTGGTGCTCAGCCGTGATACGGCGACGCGATTGCAGCGTAGGCGCGCCAGCGCGGTTTTCGATGATGAAGCTCTTCGCGTACTCGCCCGTCTGGATATCCTTCAGGACTTCCTTCATCACCTTCTTCGTTTCATCCGTGATGATGCGCGGGCCCGTCACGTACTCGCCGTATTCGGCGTTGTTCGAGATCGAGTAGTTCATGTTCGCGATGCCGCCTTCGTAGATCAGGTCGACGATCAGCTTCAGTTCGTGCAGGCACTCGAAGTACGCCATTTCCGGCGCGTAGCCCGCTTCGACCAGCGTTTCGAAACCCGCCTTGATCAGGTCGACCGTACCGCCGCACAGCACGGCCTGTTCGCCGAACAGGTCGGTTTCCGTTTCTTCGCGGAAGTTGGTTTCGATGATGCCGGCACGGCCGCCGCCGTTCGCCGCTGCGTACGACAGCGCGATGTCGCGTGCTGCGCCCGACTTGTCTTGCGCGACTGCGATCAGGTGCGGAACGCCGCCACCTTGCGAGTACGTGCCGCGCACCGTGTGGCCCGGGGCCTTCGGCGCGATCATGATGACGTCCAGATCCGCGCGCGGGATCACCTGGCCGTAATGCACGTTGAAACCGTGTGCGAACGCGAGCGCTGCGCCCTGCTTGGCGTTGCCGTGCACTTCCTTCGCGTAGACCTCGGCGATCTGCTCGTCGGGCAGCAACATCATTACGACGTCGGCGCCCTTCACGGCTTCAGCCACTTCCTTCACCGTGAGGCCCGCGTTCTCAGCCTTGCTCCACGATGCGCCGCCCTTGCGCAGACCGACCGTGACGTTCACGCCGCTTTCCTTCAGGTTCAGCGCGTGCGCATGGCCTTGCGAGCCATAACCGATGATGGTGACCTGCTTGCCTTTGATGAGGGAGAGGTCGGCGTCCTTGTCGTAGAAAACTTTCATGTCTGTTCCTTGGCGAAATTCAGAAAAAATGTTGCGTGTGTAGTGCTTGGGCCGGGCGCTTGACGCAACGCCCGGCGCGGATCGAACCGATGTTGCCTGGCCGTTAAACCTTCAGGATACGCTCGCCGCGTCCGATGCCGGAACCGCCCGTGCGGACCGTTTCGAGAATCGCGGTGGCGTCGAGCCCTTCGATGAACGCGTCGAGCTTCTCGCTCGCGCCCGTCAGTTCGATCGTGTAGGTCTTTTCGGTGACGTCGATGATGCGGCCGCGGAAAATATCCGACATCCGCTTCATCTCCTCACGTTCCTTGCCGACCGCCCTAACCTTGATCAGCATCAGCTCGCGCTCGATATGGGCGCCCTCTGTCAGGTCGACCACTTTCACCACCTCGATCAGGCGGTTCAGATGCTTCGTGATCTGTTCGATCACGTCGTCCGAGCCAATGGAAACGATGGTCATGCGCGACAGCGAACGGTCTTCGGTCGGCGCCACCGTCAAGGTTTCGATGTTGTAGCCGCGTGCGGAAAACAGGCCAACCACGCGCGACAGCGCGCCCGGTTCGTTTTCCAGCAGAACGGAAATAATGTGTCTCATGTTCGCTTCTTCCAGATATCGATGTATGCGATGCGTGCGTTCCACACCGCTCCGTCCGCGCTCACCTTTTGTGGAGATGTGCATGACGGAGCCGGCGCAGGAAAGCGCTCGTTATAGATCTTCCGATCCGAGGAGCATCTCCGTGATGCCCTTGCCGGCCTGGACCATCGGCCAGACGTTTTCGGTCGGATCAGTCTGGAAGTCGAGAAACACCGTGCGATCTTTCAGGCGCAGTGCTTCCTTCAACGCCGGTTCCACGTCAGCGGTCTTTTCGATCCGCATACCAACGTGGCCGTACGCTTCGGCGAGCTTCACGAAGTCGGGCAGCGCATCCATGTACGAATGCGAATAGCGCTTGCTGTATTCGATCTGCTGCCACTGGCGCACCATGCCCAGATAGCGGTTGTTGAGCGAAATGATCTTGATGGGCGTGTCGTACTGCTTGCAGGTGGACAGTTCCTGGATGCACATCTGGATCGAGCCTTCGCCCGTGATACAGAGCACGTCGTCATCCGGGTGCGCCATCTTGACGCCCATCGCCGCGGGCAGGCCGAAGCCCATCGTGCCGAGACCGCCGGAGTTGATCCAGCGGCGCGGCTTGTTGAAGCGATAGAACTGCGCCGCCCACATCTGGTGCTGGCCGACGTCGGAACACACGAAGGCATTGCCGTCCGTCAGTTCCCACGCCTTTTCCACCACGTATTGCGGCTTGATGATCTCGCTCTTGCGGTCGAACTTGAGGCAGTCTTTCGAGCGCCACTCTTCGATTTCCTTCCACCAGTCGGCAAGCGCCGCGGTGTCCGGACCATGCTCGGCCGTCTGCAGTTGCTCGATCAGTTCCTTCAGTACTTCCTTCACGTCGCCGACGATCGGAATGTCGACCTTCACGCGCTTCGAAATCGACGAAGGGTCGATGTCGATGTGAATGATCTTGCGCGGACGCGACGAGAAGTGCGCCGGGTCGCCGATCACGCGGTCGTCGAAACGCGCGCCGATTGCGATCAGCACGTCGCAGTGCTGCATCGCCATGTTGGCTTCGTACGTGCCGTGCATGCCGAGCATGCCGAGGAATTTCTTGTCCGACGCGCGGTAGCCGCCAAGACCCATCAGCGTGTTCGTGACGGGGTAGCCGAGCAGATCGGCGAACTGGTTCAGTTCGCGCGACGCATCCGCGAGGATGATGCCGCCGCCCGTGTAGATATACGGACGCCTGGCCGACAGCAGCAGCGCGACGGCCTTGCGGATCTGACCCGAGTGACCCTTCGTGACGGGGTTGTACGAGCGCAGCGACACGCTTTTGAGCGGTTCGTACTGGCAAGGCGCCTTCGACACGTCTTTCGGAATGTCGATCAGCACCGGGCCGGGACGACCGGTACGGGCGATATAGAAAGCTTTCTTGACGGTGGCGGCGAGATCGCGCACGTCCTTCACGAGGAAGTTGTGCTTCACGCAGGGACGCGTGATGCCGACGGTATCGCACTCCTGGAACGCATCCTGCCCGATCGCAGCAGTCGGCACCTGGCCGCTGATGATCACCATCGGGATCGAGTCCATATAGGCCGTCGCGATGCCCGTCACCGCGTTGGTGACGCCGGGGCCGGAGGTCACGAGACAGACGCCGACCTTGCCGGTCGAGCGCGCGTAGGCGTCGGCGGCGTGAACCGCGGCCTGCTCGTGGCGCACGAGGACGTGCTGGAATTTGTCCTGCTTGTAAAGCTCGTCGTAGATGTAGAGTACCGAGCCGCCGGGATAGCCCCAGACGAATTCGACGTCTTCGTCGGCCAGTGCCTTCATGAGCACGGTGGCGCCGATAGAGTCAGCTTCGTGATGTGGAGTGGTATCCGACGTGGAGAATTCCGCGCTGGGCATATTCATCGTTCACCTTTCGAATTTTCGGCAAAAAATTGATCGGGTGCTCTCTGCCGGGCTTGTGGCTCGGGTTCAAGCGGCGCGTCCAGTTTGACAGGAAGGCTTCTTGGGCCAACCTCAAATGAGACAAGTCACTTATGTTGCGAACCGTAGACGATATCTACGATAAGTCCGATGGTCAAGCAAATATTTCCATGATTGACGGCAAACCCGGTTTCGTCGTCCACTTCTGACCGTTTTACATACGCGTTACGCGCGCCTTTCGGACGTCTTGCATGGAACGGCATATTTCGCGGCCGAAGTTCGATTCAAGGCAAAAGCCTGCCGCGTTTTTCCCCGGCTCGGGCGAAAGTTTGTTAGCATCCGCGAGTTTTACGACATTTTTCGACCGATTCCGCGCACACTCGCTGCGCCGACCCCCAACGGATGGCATCAGACAAGGAACTCGCCGATTTTCTGGCGGGCGTCGAAAGGCGCGCGTTCAAGCAGACCGTCTACGCCGTGCGGGACGATGACGCGTCGCTAGACATCGTGCAGGACGCGATGATCAAGCTCGCCGAAAAATACGGCGACCGTCCTCCCGCTGAGCTACCGCTTTTGTTTCAGCGTATTCTCCAGAATGCGATGCACGACTATTTCCGTCGGCAGAAGGTGCGCAATACCTGGGTGACCCTGTTCTCGTCGCTGGGCAATGCCGACGATGAAGACTTCGACCCGCTGGAGACGTTCGAAAGCCAGGACGGCTCGACGGGTGTGGAAAGCAGCGAGCAGCGGCTCGAACGCGAACAGGTCCTGCAGTTGATCGACGACGAAATCCAAAAGTTGCCGGCTCGTCAACGGGAGGCGTTTCTGATGCGTTACTGGGAAGATATGGATGTCGCTGAGACTGCCGCCGCGATGGGCTGCTCGGAAGGCAGTGTGAAAACGCACTGCTCGCGAGCCACGCACACGCTGGCGCAAGCGCTCAGGGCCAAAGGAATCACGCTATGAGCTCCGCTCCCGAAACAAAAGAACTCGAGTTTGCGCTGCAGCTTCGGCGCGCGCTCGACGAAAACGCTGCCCGCATTCCGCCCGCTACGACCGACCGGCTCGCCGCCGCGCGCCGCGCCGCACTCGCTCGCAAGAAGCCCGAAGCCGTGCACGCGCCCGCTTTTGCGCCCGTGTTCGTCGGCGCGGGGACGCTTGCCCACATGCCGCAACCGGAACCGTCGCGCCGTCTGCCGCGCCTGCGCAAGCTCGCGCTCGCCTGGCCGGTGCTCGCGCTCGTCATCGGACTCGCGGGCATCGCGTGGTGGGAAGACCATCAGCGCACGGCCGAGCTCGCCGATATCGATGCCGCCATGCTGAGCGACGACCTGCCGCTCAATGCCTATCTCGATCACGGGTTCAACGCGTACCTGACGCGTAACCACTGACCGGGGAGAGTTGACGGGTGAGTTACAAGCGCGGCCTTGCCGTTGTGTCCGGATGCGTGATTGCAGCCCTGGTGTCATTCGCCGCCACCTATCCGCGCTTCTACCCGACGCCCACGCCCGTCGCGGCGCCCGCCAGCGGTGGTGCACCCGCGAAGGCGGCCGCCCCGGCGTTGACGGTCGATCTGCCGGGCTTGCCCATCTCGACCAGTCCGCTCGCGTGGTCGAAGCTCTCCAACGCCGAACACGTCGCGCTCGCGCCGTTTGCAGTGCAATGGGACGCCTTCAGCGAGGAGCGCAAGCGCAAATGGCTGAAAATTGCGTCGCGTTATCCGAAGATGACGCCAGAAGCGCAAAAAGTGCTGCACGAGCGCATGGCGGAGTGGGTGCGCATGACGCCTGAGCAACGGCGTGTCGCGCGAGAAAACTATCAGGTTTCGAAAGAACTGCCGCGTGAGGCGCGCCAGAACGCGTGGAAGGCATACCAGCAGCTGCCTGAAGAGCAGAAGCAAAAGCTCGCCGCTAGCGAGCGCAAGCGCCGGCCGACGGTCGTCAGCGCGCCGCCTTCGGGCAAGTCCGAGATCAAGGACATCAACCGGCTCGTGAACGGCAAGGACAAGCTCGCGAGCGTACCTGTGTCGCCGGCGACGGCAGGCGCTTCCGCCGGAGTCGCGGCGCCCTCGCCTGGCGCGCCCGCCATTCCCGCCACCGGCAGCTTCGTGCCGGCGACGCCGACACCCGTCTCGCCTTCCGACGCGCCGTCCATCTTCAACGGCTCATAATCCCTCCGCGAGCCTGCGTCGCGGGCTCATCAACGGCAACCGAGGCCCAGCCAGTGTCCACTTCCGTCGACTCCGCAGCCGTGCCACTCCCACCCGAATCCGTAGAACCGTCGATGCCGACTGTGCGCCGGCGGCTTGCCGCGCTGATGTACGAAGGTGTGCTGCTGTTTGGCGTGGTGTTCCTCGCGGGGTATCTGTTCAGCACGCTTACGCAGCAGCGCAATGGGCTAACTCATCACAACTGGCTCGCGGCCTGGGTGGGGCTGGTGGTCGGGGTGTATTTCGTCTGGTTCTGGACACACGGTGGGCAGACGCTGCCGATGAAGACCTGGCGATTACGGGTGGTGGGCGCCAGGGATGGCGGGCGTGTTTCCGTGCTGCGCGCGGTGTTGCGGTATGTGCTTGCGTGGTTGTGGTTTTTGCCGCCGCTGGCGGTGCATCCGCTTCTTGGTCTCGCTGTGCCGCAGACGCTGATTGTCGCTCTCGTGTGGTTCCTTTTATATGCGGCCGTCGGCTGGGTCGGCGTGAGACGGCAGTTTCTGCATGATCGGCTGGCGGGGACTAAAGTCGTTTCGATATCGCGGTGAGCTTTTTTGCCTGCGGCGGTTTTTTTGCTGTCGATGTGGTGTTTGCTGCTTCGCCGTTTGGTTTGCTTGGGTTTGCGCTGGCATCCGCGCTATGGTGTTTGCCGGTCAAGCGTCGCCCCGCACAGAGGCGACGCTTGAAGCACGAAGGCAAAGCGCGGATGCCAGCGCAAACGCCAAAACACCAAAACACCAAACGGCAACGCGCACAGAGTCTCGATATCGGTGGTGGCGCTCCCGCCTCTGTAGATCGAATAGCCGCCCGGCCGTATCCAGCCCGGCGACGAGCCGCGCGGCGCCCATCACGCAAACCATCACCGCGAGCGCCACGATGATCGACGGCATCCGCCCTCACGTGATCACGAACCCATTGATCGCAACGTCGCATCGAGCAGACAATTTCCGATTCGTAATAAGAACTTCTCGTGAATGTCACGGCTCCGTCATGCAGTAATGGCGCAATGCGGGTACTGAAACTCGACGCGTGAGCCATGGACAACAACACGTCCGCGACTTCCCTCTTCCGCCAGAATGGCCCGAGCGTCGATCCCGTCGCTTTCGGCCCCCGCACCCCCTCAGTTGGCCTGCCGCCGCTTGCGCATCTGCCGGTGACGCCAACACCTTCCGAAAGCGACCACGACGACGGTCATGAGAATTCGCACCGCTATCGCACCATCTGGCTCTCCGACATCCATCTCGGTTCCGGCGGCTGCCAGGCGAACTATCTGCTCGACTTCCTGCGCCACAACGAATCGGAGTACCTGTACCTCGTCGGCGACATCATCGACGGCTGGCAGCTGAAGAAAGGCTGGTACTGGCCGCAGGCGCACAACGACGTCGTGCAGAAGATCCTGCGCAAGGCGCGCAAGGGCACCCAGGTCGTGTACATCCCCGGCAATCACGACGAAGGCGCGCGCCAGTTCTGCGATCTCGCGTTCGGCGACATCCACGTGCGCGGCGAAGCGTTCCACACGACGCTGCAGGGCAAGCGCCTGTGGATCGTGCACGGCGATCTGTTCGACGGCGTGATCCAGCACGCGAAGTGGCTCGCGTATCTCGGCGACACGCTCTACACGATGATCCTCGTGCTGAACCGCTGGTTCAACCGCATCCGCATCAAGCTCGGCTTCCAGTACTGGTCGCTGTCGCAGTACCTGAAGCATCAGGTGAAGAACGCGGTGAACTTCATCTCGGCGTTCGAGAACGTGATGACGGATGAAGCGCGTCGCCGCGGGTGCGACGGCGTCGTGTGCGGGCACATTCACAAGGCCGAGATCCGCGAGATCGACGGCGTGCTGTATTGCAACGATGGCGACTGGGTCGAGAGCCTGTCGGCGCTCGTCGAGACCTACGAAGGCGAGCTGAAGGTCATCTACTGGACCGTGATGCGCTCGCCTGAAGCGAACGCAACGAAGGCCCGCGCCACGGCGTGACCGCACACCACCACCACTACGAGAGGGCCAATCGCATGAAGATCATGATCGTCACCGATGCGTGGGAACCGCAGGTCAACGGCGTCGTCCGCACGCTGAAGAACACGACGCGCGAACTGATGGCGGTCGGCCACAAGGTCGATCTGCTGACGCCGCTCGAGTTCAAGACGATTCCGTGCCCGACGTATCCGGAGATTCGTCTGTCGCTGATGCCGCGGCGCCACTTGCGCCAGCGCATCGACGAGTTCCAGCCGGACGCGCTGCATATCGCGACGGAAGGCCCGCTCGGGCTGGCCGCGCGCAAGTATGCGATCGAGCACAAGCTGCCGTTCACGACGGCCTATCACACGCGATTTCCCGAATACGTCGAGGCGCGCTTCGGCGTTCCCGTCGCGTGGACGTACCGCTTTCTGCACTGGTTTCACAAGGCATCGCTTGCGGTGATGGCGCCGACGCCGGTCGTCAAGACCGACCTCGAAAAGTTTGGCTTCACGAACGTCGTGTTGTGGACACGCGGCGTCGATCTCGACATCTTCCGGCAGATGGAATCGAAGGTGCTGAACACCGCGCGGCCGATTTTTCTGTACGTCGGGCGCGTGGCCGTCGAGAAGAATGTCGAAGCGTTCCTGAAGCTCGATCTGCCCGGCTCGAAGTGGGTCTGCGGTGAAGGCCCAGCGCTTGCCGAACTGAAGTCGCGCTATCCGGCCGCCAACTATCTCGGCGTGCTGACGCAGGCCGAGCTCGCGAAGGTCTACGCGGCCGCCGACGTGTTCGTGTTCCCGAGCAGGACCGACACGTTCGGTCTCGTGCTGCTCGAAGCGCTTGCGTGCGGCACGCCTGTTGCGGCGTATCCCGTGACGGGTCCGATCGATGTGCTCGGCGACGGTGGCGCGGGCGCGATGCACGAAGACTTGCGCGAAGCGTGCCTGCAGGCGCTGAAGATCGATCGCAACGATGCGCGCGCGTGGGCCGAACGTTTTTCGTGGGCGGCTGCGTCCGAGCAGTTCGCTGCGCATCTGAAGCCGCTGTCGCGTCCCGCTTATCGCGAGGAAAGCGCCGCCGCCTGATCCGCCCGACGCGCAAGCGCCCTCACTTCTCGCCACGCCCATGCAAACGAGACCATCGAACGCATTGCGCGCTCCGCAGGAATCGCTGCGCGACGCGAAGACGGCAGTATCGGACGCGCAGCCGTATGGCGAACCGTTCGACGATGTGCATGATATGCACGAGGACGGCGCGCCGCGGGCACGGGCGCGGTATGCTGGAGAGCCCAGCTCTGCTCCTGTTTCTGCCATGTCATCTACTACGCGCGATGCCGCGCCGGACGGTAAAAACGCGCTGAATGGCGCGCAATCCGACGCGGCGGAATCGCTCGAGCCATTGGGTCCCGATGATCCGCTCGCGCCGCTGCCCTTCAATCCATACAAGGGCAATCGCGGGATCACCCGCGCGTGGCATGCGATGAAGAATTCGTTTGCCGGGTTTCGGGTCGCGATTCGTGAGGAGAGCGCGTTTCGGCAGGAGCTAACGCTGGCTGCGATTCTTTTGCCTTGCGGCGTTTTGGTGCCTGTCGAGCCGGTGTCTCGTGTTCTGTTGCTTGGATCTGTGTTTCTTGTGCTGATTGTCGAGTTGCTCAACTCGAGCGTTGAGGCGGCTATTGATCGGATTTCGCTTGAACGCCATGAACTGTCGCGGCGCGCGAAGGATCTTGGAAGTGCCGCTGTTATGGTTGCGCTTTTTATCTGCGTGATGACTTGGGGTTTGCTCGTTGGGCCGCTTGTTGTGCATTGGGTGAGTGGGTGGGTTCGGGATATGCAGTAGAGGTGGTTTTTCGTTTCGATGTGTCTGCGACGCTGGGATGGGCTGGGTTGGTTTGCTTTGGTTTTCTCTGGCATCCGTCGTTGAGCCTTCGTGGCGCGGCCGGTTTGGTTGTTCTAGCCTTTTCGCTGGCATCCGCGTTGTGCCTTCGTGCTTCAAGCGTCGCCCCTGTGCGGGGCGGCACCTACTTTTCTTTGCCGCCGCAAAGAAAAGTAGGCAAAAGAAAGCGGCTAACACCGCCAATACTTCTTCCTGCCTGAGGGCCCCCAACCGGTCCCACACTTCACACGGCAACATCTCTGTTGGCGCTCGTTGCCAACGCGCGAACCAAGCGGCTCACCCGCTTCGAATGCCTGTGCACGGGCTAGCGGCAGCGAATGGTTTCTGCCGCCCAGGTGGCAAACTGTGTGTAGGTTGTCGCAGCGTATAACTTGGCGCTCTTACATGGGGGAACGCGTGTGCTATCGGTCCGAAGTGAGGCGTGTGAGGTGCTACGGCCTACACACAGTTTGCCACCTGGGCGGCCGTGGAATATCTGGCACGGCGTGCTGTGACGCGGGCGCGCGCGGCGGGTGAGGCGTCAATTCAAAGCGTTGGCAACAAACATGAGTCACGTGGTTGCCGTGTGAAGCGTGGGACCCTTTGGGGGCCCTCAGGCAATGAGAGATGTTGGCGGTGTTAGCCGCTTTCTTTTGCCTACTTGTATATTCCCCTCCGTGGCACCGACCCGATCAGTTGTCGCCACACGGACAGTCAGCTCGTCTGCCTATAGTGCCTTGAGCTCGCAGAAAAGCCTGAGCGACTGTCCTTCTCATCGTCTTAACCCGAACAGTTGACTGAGCCTCGAGCTCGTATTTTCCTGCAAGTATGGGTACCGTGATGAACCAGACTTCTTCGTCCCTTTATATCGGCATCGACGTCAGCGGTAGCACGCTCGACGTTGCCATCCACGACACGACCGAACATTTCAGTGTCGACAATGAAACCGCCGCCATCGAACAGTTGGTCCAGCGTCTGATCGCGCTGGGTCCCACCCTGATCGTCATGGAGGCCACCGGCAAGCTCGAACTCGCCGTGCTCAGGGCGCTCTGCCAGGCCGGCCTGCCCGCTGTCGCGGTTAATCCCCGACAGGTGCGCGACTTTGCCAGAGCCACCGGCAAACGGGCGAAGACCGACCGCATCGACGCGTTCGTCATCGCCCATTTCGCCGCCGTCATCAAACCCGTCGTGCGCCCGCTCAACGATGTGCAGACCGAGCAGCTGCAAGCCCTGCTGCTGCGCCGTGCCCAGCTCATCGACATGCTCGTGGCCGAAAAAGCCCGCCTGGAGCGCGCTCATGCCGCGGCTAAGGAAAGCCTGAATGACCATATCAAATGGCTCAAACAGCAGCTCACCGTCGCCGACAGGGACATCGATTCGTTCCTGCGCGCTTCGCCCGCGTGGCGTCAGAAGGAGGACCTGCTGCGCTCGGTGCCCGGCATCGGTCCCGGCGCCGCGGCCACACTGATCGCGTTCATGCCACAACTCGGTTCATTGAACCGCCGCGAGATCGCCGCGCTGACCGGTGTTGCTCCGTTCAATTCCGATAGCGGCAAGCACACCGGCAAGCGTCGCATTCAGGGCGGTCGTGCCATCGTGCGGCGCGCGCTTTATATGGCTTGCATCCCCGCGCTGCGCTTCAATCCGACCATCAGGGCCTTCTACGACCGTCTGCGTCAGGCCGGCAAACCCTTCAAGGTGGCCATGACCGCGTGCATTCGCAAGCTCATCGTGACGCTCAACGCCATGGTCCATAACTCAACACCCTGGAACCCATCGACGAACTAACCGGCGGTATAGCTTTGCCTGGATGCTGTGCCTGAACGCGATCACTCGCGTGGTTTGCGCTCGCCTGTACGGAACCGGCAACCACATTGAGAATCCAGCACCCCGGAACAGCCTCCCGCTTGACTTCCAATACGGTTGCTTTTCTTTGCGGCGGTGTACAGACTGGAGACATCGTTGACACATGTACAGGGACATCGCTGACACATGATGGTCAGGGTTTGGGCTCCTTCAGGTCAAGTTTTTCGACACGCTGATGGGCGAACCAGAACTCGATCACCCCGTCTTCGTCCTCGCTCGGGCGGGCTGCCACATGCAAGCCCTTGAGCGCAATCGAGAGCTTCAGTTTCTCGCCCCGGAAGCGCACCACGCCGCTTGAGTTGACCAGTAAAACTTCATCGCCGGACTCGTATTCGGGCTCCGGGAGGCGATCGGGCATCCTGCTCAGGCTGCACGCGTAGCGGGTAATCGGCGTGGCCATCCCGAGTGCCTCGTGTGGACGCTCGGTGTTGTACACCTGCCGCCAGCGATCCAGTGCCTGCTGCACGTGCTCGTGCGTGCTGAAGGCGTGCCGCTGCAGCACTTCGGCCTTCAGCGAGCGGTGAAACCGTTCGTCCTTGCCATTGGTCTGCGGGTGATACGGCCGGCTGTAGCTCACATGGATACCCAGCCGGATCAGCCAGACCGCGAGCTCGGTGAACTGTCCCGGCGCGCTGGGCGAGCCCCACGGCGCGCCGTTGTCGGTGTTGATACGCGAGGGTAGCCCGTAGCAGCGGAACGCCTGCTCGAGCGCTTCCTGCACGACCTGCGTGGTGGTGCGCGAGCAGGCGCTCAGCACGATGTTGTAGCGCGAGTGATCGTCGATGACCGTCAGCGGCGCGCAGCGCCCGCTCTCCAGGGTCGGGAAGTCGCCCTTGAAGTCCATCTGCCACAGCGAGTTCGGATGCTCGTGCTCGAAGCGTTGCCAGTGCTGGCGCTGGCGCGACGCCTGTTCGTCGATCATCCCGTGGCGCCGCAGGATCTCGGTGATGGTGGCGGGTGCGGGCACCTCGGTCTGGCCCAGATCGCGCAGGCGCTGTGCGATCTTGCGTCCGCCCCAGCCGTGCTGGCAGCGCAGGTCCAGCACCAGCGCTTCGATGTGCTCCGGTGAGCGTGTGGGGCTGTGATGCGGGCGGCGGGAGCGGTCGGCCAGTCCGTCGACGCCTTCGCTCTTATGGCGTCCAAGCCACTTGTAGCCCGTCTGACGGGTGATCTTGTATTTGCGGCACAACTCGCTGAACGGCACCGCCTGCGTGGCGGCATCGCGCACGAAGTCTTCGCGGAGATTCATGGTGTCTTTTGCATCCCAGGGCATGGTTGGAATCCGGGCGTTTGATTACCCGAAAGTGTCAGTCATGTCCCTGTACACCTGTCAGCTATGTCTCCAGTCTGTACACGGCGGCAAAGAAAAGTAGGTGCCGCCCCGCACAGGGGCGACGCTTGAAGCGCGAAGGCAAAACGCGGATGCCAGCGAAAAGGCTAGAACAACCAAACCAGCCGCGCCACAAAGGCATAACGCGGATGCCCGCGCACAGCCAAAACCCCAAACAAAACCGCCCGCGCAGCAAAAACCCAAAACCAAACCAGCGTCGCAGACAGAACCAAATCCCATCGAACGGTCGGTTTATAATCGGGAACACAGCCTGAACAAACCCCAAAACCCCAGCCCGGGCAGCGCAGCAAGCCCGCCAAGGACGATATGGAAGCCAAACCTCCCCGCCGCACGCGCGAACGGATTCTCGAGCTATCGTTGAAGCTCTTCAACGAGATCGGCGAGCCGAACGTCACGACGACGACGATCGCCGAGGAAATGGAAATCAGTCCAGGCAACCTGTACTACCACTTCCGCAACAAAGACGACATCATCAACAGCATCTTCAGCCAGTTCGAGCAGGAGATCGAAAAGCGTCTGCGTTTCCCGGACGACCATCGCGCAACCATCGACGAAATGTGGTCGTATCTGCAGTACATGGTCGATTTCACATGGCGCTACCGCTTCCTGTATCGCGACCTGAACGATCTGCTCGCACGCAACCGCACGCTGGAAACACACTTCAAACAGATCATCAGCCACAAGGTGCGCTTCGCGAGCCAGTTCTGCGAGCAGCTCGTGGCCGACAACGAAATGGTCGCGACACCCGACGAGCTCAAAGTCATCGCGACCAACATCGGCGTGATCGCGACCTACTGGCTGTCGTATCAGTTCGTCATGAATCCGCGCAAGTACAACGAACAGGAAGCGATCCAGGCCGAACTGCATCAGGTCAGCGTGCAGATCGTGTCGCTGATGGCGCCGTATCTGCGCGGACGCTCGCGCGAACTGTTCGACGATCTGGTGTCGGGCAAGCATCCGCAGCGCGAGTTCTACGACTATCTGCCGCCGCGCGAACCTCGCAACGAATCGAAGGACAGGTAACGATGAAGGCAGTCTGTGTCTATTGCGGCTCCTCCAACGGAGTCAAACCGCTATACCGCGAGGCCGCGAAGGCGTTCGGACGCGCGCTCGTCGCGGCGAACCTGTCGCTCGTCTACGGCGGCGGCAAGGTCGGCCTGATGGGCGTGATCGCCGACGAAGTCATGGCCGCGGGCGGCCGCGCGATTGGCGTGATCCCCGAGTTGCTGGTCAACAAGGAAGTCGGCCACAACGGCCTGTCGGAACTGCACGTCGTGCCCGACATGCATCAGCGCAAGAAGATGATGGCCGATCTCTCCGACGCGTTCGTCGCGATGCCGGGCGGCGCAGGCACGCTCGAAGAGCTGTTCGAGGTCTACACGTGGGCGCAGCTTGGCTATCATCAGAAGGCAGTGGCCGTGCTGAATATCGACGGCTTCTACGATCCGTTGATCGCGATGCTCGAACACACGGTGCAGGAGGGCTTCATGCGCCAGACGTACTTCGACATCCTGCAGGTCGACAGCGATCCCGCCGCCCTGATCGAGAAGCTGCAACGCTACCAACCGCCCACAAGCGACAAGTGGGCGGACAACCGCGAGCGCGTGTGATGCACGTTGAGCGCTTTCCTGCTGCATAGCGAGGGGCAAGCATGACGAAAGTGGTTCTGATCACGGGCGCGAGCCGCGGCATCGGTCGCGCGACGGCGCGCATGCTCGGCGCGCACGGCTGGTCGGTCGGCGTGAACTACGCAACTAATGAAGCGGCCGCCAAACAAACGGCCGCCGAAGTCGGGCGCGCAGGCGGCCACGCGCGCCTGATCGCGGGCGACGTCGCCGACGAAGCGCAAGTCATCGCGATGTTCGATGCGGTGGAGCATGCGTTTGGCCGCATCGACGCGCTCGTCAACAACGCGGGTATCGTCGCGCCTTCGATGCCGCTCGCCGATATGGACGCCACGCGCCTGAAGCGCATGTTCGACGTCAATGTGTACGGCGCGTATCTGTGCGCGCGAGAGGCGGCGCGGCGCATGTCGAAGGATCGTGGCGGACATGGCGGCGTGATCGTCAATGTATCGTCGGCGGCGTCGCGGCTTGGCTCGCCGAACGAATACGTCGATTACGCCGGCTCGAAGGGCGCGGTCGACACGATGACGATCGGCCTCGCGAAAGAACTCGGCCCGCAGGGCATCCGCGTGAACGCAGTGCGCCCCGGACTGATCGACACCGACATCCACGCGAGCGGCGGCCGTCCCGACCGCGCCGCGGTGCTCGGCGTGCAGACGCCGCTAGGCCGTCCGGGAACGGCCGACGAAGTCGCTGAAGCAATCGTCTGGTTGGTGAGTGACGCGTCGTCGTATGTGAACGGCGCACTGCTGGATGTCAGCGCGGGCCGCTGAGCAAATCTAGAACGACGACCCCGGCTCACGCAAAAACGCGATCTCTTCATCGCTCGATAGGCGCCCAAGCAACGCATTGCGATGCGGAAAGCGTCCGAAGCGCTCGACGATCTGCGCATGCCGCACAGCCGAGCGCGCATACGAAGGGTCCAGCCCTTGTGCTTCGAGCAGCGTGTAAAGACGCACGCCTTCACGCTGCCCTTCCACCGTCTCATCGTGCTCGAACGGAATGTACGCGAACGCGCGGTGATAAACGGTCGGCAGCAACACATCGCTGCCCTCTTCGATCAGGCGGCGCGTGATGCTCATCGCCTGCGCGTCGCCGTCGTACATGCGCGCCGTTCGCCGATGACAGTTGCGCGTGAACTGGTCGAGCACGATCACGAGCGCCAGCGAGCCGAGCGGCGTCGCGAGCCATGCATTGAGCTCATGCGCGAGCGCCGCTTCGATCGACGTACCGAAACGCTCGCGCAGCATCGCGTCGAACGCGTCGCTGCGTTTGAACCAGCGCGTCTGGTCCTTGCCATATTCATCCGAACCCGGCGTGCCGAACCAGCAATCGAGCACGTCGCGCGCGGTCGGATCGAGTGCCTCGTAGTCCGCTTCCGGCGAGTACGCCGCCGCGTCGAAACGCACGCTCATGCGAACTCCAGCACGAGCCGCCGCGTGCGCGCGCTTTTCTTTTCCAGCTTCGCGACGCGCAGCGCGCCGATCTCTTCCGTGTTGTTCACATGCGTGCCGCCGCACGGCTGCAGATCGACGCCTTCGATGCGCAGCAGCCGCACGCGCCCGAGGCCCATCGGCGGCTTCACGCTCATCGTGCGGACCAGTTCGGGGCGCGCCGCCATTTCATCGTCGGTGATCCATTGCGTTGCCACCGCGTGCGCTCCGCCCACCAGTTCCGCGAGCCGCGTTTCGACGAGTTCGCGTTCAATCGGCTCGACGGTCGCGAAGTCGAGGCGCGCGTAGTCGGACGTGATGCTGCAGCCATCGACGGGATACGGCAGCACCGCGCACATCAGGTGGCTCGCCGTGTGCATGCGCATGTGCCGGTAGCGGCGCGTCCAGTCGATCTGCGCCGTCACCTTCTGGCCAACCGCAAGCTGCGCGAGCAGCGCTTCCTGGCCGGGCGCTGGAACGTGGACGACGTCGTCGGGTGTCGCGCCTTCGAACTTCGCCTTGCGTGTGTCGGCGATCTCGATACGCGTGCCGTCGGCGAGCGCAAATGCGCCCGCGTCGCCCGCCTGGCCGCCACCGAGGGGATAAAACACAGTTTGATCGAGATGGATGCCCTGCTCGTCGAGCGCGGTGATGGTCGCGTCGCAGTGGGTCAGATAGGCGTCGTCGCGAAACAGCGCGCGCGTCGTCATGGGGAGTCTCCTTTGTGCTTTCGTCGTGCCAACGGACATTATGCCGATGCCGCCAACGCCCGCCGCGTTCAGATCGAAGCGCTCCCGACCGAACTGTACCGGCCACTCTGGCACGACGCTTTTACGACGCGCAACACTTCCGCTCGCTGTCGGCCAGAACGTCAGCCCGGATGATTGCGCATCCAGTCGGCCGTATCGAAGAACGAATGCAGCAGGCGTTCACGCAGCGGCTCGGGCAGGCCGACGTCGTCCATCGCCCATGCCATACAGCGCAGCCACTGATCGCGCTCCACCGACGCAATCTGGAACGGCAGATGCCGCGCGCGCAGACGCGGATGGCCGAAGCGGCTGATGTAATGATCGGGGCCGCCGAGCCAGCCGCACAGGAACCAGAACAGCTTGTCGCGCGAGCCGTCGAGCGTCGGCGGATGCAGCTTGCGGATATCGGCGAAGTCGGCTTCGAGGTCCATCAGGTCGTAAAAACGGTCGACGATTTCGCGCACGCGCGCTTCGCCGCCCACCAGTTCGAAGGCCGTCGGCTGCGACGGCGCTTCGTCAATCGGATCAGTCATACGGGCAACTACACAGTCAAAGGAATTTCAGGGAGGCGGACGCTGCTACACACATCAAGCATCACGCATCGCGCAGCGATTGCAGCGCGGGCCGCGTCAGCACATGCCGCAGGCTGAGCCACCCGCCAACGGCCGCGCACACCACGCCCGCCGCAATACCCGCGGGCAGGAGCCACGGGTTGAAGTTGATCGAAAAGTCGAACACACGCGACGCGAGCACGAAGCCGATCAGCTGCGAGCCGATCGCCGCCATCAGCCCCGACAACGCACCGACCACGACGAACTCCGCGACCTGCACCGCGCGCACCTGCGCGTGCGACGCGCCGAGCGCGCGCAGCAGCGCGGATTCTCGCATACGCTCGTCGCGCGTGCCCGCAAGCGCGGCGTACAGCACCAGCACGCCCGCGAACAGCGTGAAGCCGAACAGGAACTGCACGGCGCCGATCACCTGGCCGATCACGCGCTGCACCTGCGCGAGAATCGGCGCGGTATCGATCGCGGTGAGGTTCGGATATTGACCGATCAGCCCGTCGATCACCGCGCGCTGCCCGGGCGGCACATGGAAGCTCGTGATGAAGGTCGCCGGATAGTCCTTCAGCGCGGCGGGCGGCATCACGACGAAGAAGTTGACCTTGAACGAGCTCCAGTCGAGCTTGCGCACGCTCGTCACGGGCGCGTCGACCTGCAGGCCCGTCACGTCGAAGCGCAGCGTGTCGCCGACCTTCACCTTGAGAATCTTCGCGAGGCCCTGTTCGATAGAAATCTGCGGATTCGTCGCGTTGCCGTACCACTCGCCTGACACAACCCGGTTGTCGCCCGGCAACTGTGTCGTGTACGAAAGGTTGAACTCGCGATCCACCAGCCGTCGCGCGTCCTCGCTCTTGAAGTCGTCGGGATTGACGGGCTTGTCGTTGATCGCGATCAGGCGGCCGCGCACCATCGGCGCAAGCTCTACGCCGGGAAAACCGTGCCCCGACAGATAGTTCGTAACGAGATCGCGCTGGTCAGGCTGGATGTCGATGATGAATTCGTTCGGCGCGTCGGGCGGCGTCGAACGCTGCCAGCCTTCGATCAGATCGTTGCGCGTCATCGCGATCAGCAGCAGGCACATCAGGCCGATCGCGAGCGCGGTGATCTGCAGCGCGCTCGAATTCGAGCGGCGCTCCAGCGACGCAAGCGCATAGCGCCAGCCAATGCCGATATGAAAGCGCTCGCTGCGCACGACACGTGCCGCGCCCCACAGCGCCAGACGCGCGATCAGTGCGAACAGCAGCAGGCCGCCCGCGAAGCCGCCCGCGACGATCCCGCCGATCTTCAGTTCGCCCGCGGCGAGAATCAGCAGCCCCGCGAACAGCACGATGCCGAGCGCGTAGGCCGCCCACGCGGTGCGCCCTTCTTCGCCCCACTCGCGACGCAGCACGCGCACGGGCGGCACATGCGTCAACGGCAACAGCGGCGGCAGCGCGAAACCGACCAGCAGCACGAGACCGACGGCGATGCCTTCGAGCGCGGGCCAGACAGTCGGATACGGCAACGACACGTCGATCAGGCTGCCGAGCCACCAGAAGAGCGCGAGATGCCCGCCGAAGCCAAGCACCACGCCCGCCACGCCGCCGACCAGACCGAGTCCCGCGAATTCGAACAGGAACAGCGCGCGCAGGGTTCGCTGGCTTGCGCCAAGGCAGCGCATCGCCGCGCAGCTATCGAGATGCCGCCGCATGTACCGATGCGCGGCCATCGCGATCGCGACAGCGGCAAGCAGCGCCGTCAGCAGCGACACGAGCGTGAGGAAGTGGCTCGCGCGGTCGAGCGTCTGGCGCACCTGCGGCTGGCCGTCCTGCAGCGACTCCAGCGCGTAGCCGCGCATCTTGCCGTTGTCGACGCGCTCATGCGCCCACTTCGCAAACGACGCAACCGGCTCGTCGCCGCCCGCCACCAGCAGGCGATACGTGACGCGGCTACCGTAGCCCGTCAGTCCCGTCGAAGCGAGATCGTCGGCGCGCATCATCAGGCGCGGCGAGAAATTGACGAACGCGAAACCGCGATCCAGCTCGCGCGTGATCAAGGCGCCAATCGTGAAATCGCGCCCGCCCACTTTCACCTTGTCGCCGATGCGCGCCTTCAGCGCGTCCAGCATCTGCTGATCGACCCACACCTCGCCAAGGGGCGGGATGCCGCGTACCTCACGATCGGGCGCGCCCGCCGTGAGCGCGATCTTTAGCTCGCCGCGCAGCGGATAGCCCGCCGACACCGCTTTCACCGCCGCGAGCCGCGAGACCGGCTGTGACCCAGGCGTGGAAGCCGTCGAGTTGACCATGCTGGGGAAAATAGCCGTCGTCGCCGTGTCGAGGCCGAGCGCTTTGGCCTTGTCGGCGAATTGCGGATCGACGGGATGGTCGGAGCGGACGATGAAATCGGCGGCGATCATGCGCCGCGCATCGCGCTCGAGACCTTGATGCAACCGGTCGGCCAGAAAGCCGACGCTGGACAGCGCCGCGACGGCCAGCACGAGCGCGAGCAGCAGCATCGTCAGTTCGCCCGCGCGCCAGTCGCGCGCCGTCATGCGCAGCGACTGATGCAGCAGATGGCCCAGCGACAGCCGGTGCGCGGGCGCGCGCCGCTCATGGCGGTCGCGGGGAGATTCAGGCGGAAGCTCGGGCGGAGCCTCGGTGGTGACGCGTTCGGCTTCGCTCAATCGTGACGGCTCCGCGCGAATCGCGACACCATATGCGTCGCCATGCCGCGAAAGCCGCCCTGCACGCCGCGCCACAGACGCGGCAGCACCCAGCTCGCCAACACGAGGAAGCCGACCAGCAGCACGAGGAACAGCACGGGGACGAAAAGCGCAAGCAGCAATCCGCCGAACACGAGACCGTCCTCAGCCGACGACGTGACAATGTTTGAGACCGGCTCCGGCGACAGATTGATCAGCGCCCGCGTGCCGGCCTTCGTCAGATGCGACGCGCCCGCGAGCGTGCCGCCTGCCAGCGCGGCGACCGTCATCAGCGCCGGATCGGCGTGGCCGAGCGCGCCGACGGCCAGCATGGCGCCTGCGGGAATGCGGATGAACGTGTGAACGGCATCCCACAGCGAATCGAACGCGGGAATCTTGTCGGCGAGAAATTCGGCGAGCGTCAGGACGGCCGCCGCGCCGATCACCCACGGCGACTGCAGCACGGACAGCGTATCGGGAAGATGGATGAAACCGGCGCGCCCGAACACGCCCGCAATCAGGACGGTCAGATAAAGGCGCAAGCCGCTGCCCCAGGAGAGGCCCGCTGCAAGCGAAAGAGGTTCAAGCATGACCGCCTCCGAGGCGCGCATCGCGTGCCGTCAGTTCCGGCGGCTGTGCCATGGAACGGTGGGAAGCGCCAGTGGCTCCGCCCGCCGAAGCCGCCGGACCCGCGCATCAAGGCCGCGCGGAGCAATTTCAGGGTGATTTCCGTCTCATTATAGCCACGTCAATTCGCCGACCGCACGGCTGCGCGGCGGTTTGTAGCGTGATTGCGGCAATTTCCAGACGAATGGCGTGCTTTGGCGAGCCGGCGGGCGGCCGATCAGTGCCCCGACGAGAGCTTCAAACCGATCAGTCCGACGACGATCAGCACCGCGCTGCCGACGCGCGCCGCCGTCACTGCCTCGCCCATCATCACGATGCCGAAAATGAACGCGCCGACCGCGCCGATGCCCGTCCAGACCGCGTAGGCCGTGCCGAGCGGCAACTGGCGCATCGCCATTGCAAGCAGCACGAAGCTGCCGAGCGCCGTCACGATGGTGAAGATGGACGGCCAGAAGCGGGTGAAACCTTCGGAGGTCTTGAGACCGGCCGCCCACGCGACTTCCAGCAAACCGGCGATAAACAGAAGAATCCAGGACATGAGACGAACTCCCAATGATGATGGGGCCGTCCCCGTTGAAAGCGGATGCAGCAAGGTCGTCCTTGCCGTACGTCATTATATCAAAATGGCCCGATTTTCACTGCCCTTTCATACCTGATCCGATATAACGCGACGCCATGCCGCGCCCTGTCACGGTGGATCAGGCGACGCCGACCAGCCGGTAGCCGACGCCCGTCTCGGTGACGATATGCTCGGGCTGCGCCGGATCGCGTTCCAGCTTCTGCCGCAAATGCGCCATGTAGATGCGCAGATAGTGATGGCTTTCCACATGTGACGGCCCCCACACGTCGCGCAGCAACTGCCGGTGCGTGAGCACGCGGCCCGCGTGGCGCACGAGCGTCGCGAGCAGCCGGTATTCGAGCGGCGTCAGATGGACGGGCTCGCCGTCGCGCGACACCTGGCGCAGCGCCAGATCGACGGTCACGCCGCCGAAATGCACCTGCGGCGTCTCGTTGGCACCGCCCTGGTTGCGCCGGCGCAGATGCGCGCGAATCCGCGCGAGCAGTTCGGACACACCGAACGGCTTGGTCAGATAGTCGTCGGCGCCCGCGTCGAGCGCGGCGACCTTCTCGCTCTCCTGCGTGCGCGCCGACAGCACGATCACGGGCAGCTCGCTCCAGCCGCGCAGTTCGCGGATCACGTCGAGGCCATCGGTATCGGGCAGGCCGAGATCGACGATCACGAGATCGGGCTTGCGCGTCGCGGCTTCGATCAGCCCCTGCTTGCCCGTGGGCGCGTCGTACACGACCATGCCCTCGCCTTCCAGCGATGCCCGCACGAAGCGGCGAATCTGTTGTTCGTCTTCGATCAGTACGACAGTGATGCTCAGGTCACTCATGAGTGGGTATTCGGATGCGTGTCGGCTTGTTGTCGATGAGGCGGATCGGTGTCCGGGTCTGCGTGCGCTTCGGTGTCCGGTTCGACCGCTGCGTCGTCGTCGAGGACGTCGGACCCGTCAGGCACGGGCGGCGGCGTTTCGATGGGCAGCGTGAACCAGAAGCGCGCGCCTTCGATGCGGCCATCGGCAGCGACGCGGTTGGCCGCGCCAATTCTACCGCCATGCGCCTCGGCGATCGCGCGGCAGATCGCAAGGCCGAGGCCGATGCCCGGCTTTGCTGATTCCTTTTCGCCGCGCGTGAATTTCTCGAAGATGCGCGCTTCCATGCCGGGCGGCAAGCCCGGTCCCGTGTCGTCGACGGTTACGCGCACGAATTGCTTGCCGTTCTCGTCGATGCGCTGCGCGCCGATTGTCAGCGGCGTGTCGGGCGGCACGTACTTCGCCGCGTTCTCGAACAGGTTCGCGAAGAGGCGTTCGAGTAGCACGGCATCGAGCTGCAGCAACGGCAGATCGGCGGGCAGCGACACCTGCACGGGATGACGCGCGAGCGTGCGCCGGCAGTCGCGCAGCGCCGAGCCGACCGTCTCTTCGAGCAGCGACCATTGCCGGTTCAGCTTCAGACTGCCCGCCTGCAGACGCGCCATGTCGAGCAGATTCGTGACGATGCCCGTCATGCGCAACGCTTCTTCGTGGATCGCGTCGACGAGTTCGCCTTGCGCCTCGTTGCTGGCGTCGCGCGGCTGGCCGGCGAGCATCGAAGAAAAGCCGACGATCGCCGTGAGCGGCGTGCGCAGATCGTGCGAAATCGCCGACAGCAGCGAGTTACGCAGCCGCTCGGACTCCATGTTCACGAGCGCATCGCGCGCGATATCGACGTAATGCACACGCTCCAGCGCGAGCGCGATCTGCGCGGCGAACGCGTCCAGCATGCGCTGCTGCTCGGGCACGTCGAGTTCGTGCTTGTCCTGCATCGAGACGGCCAGCACGCCGCGCGTGCGCATCGGCGCGCGCAGCGGCAAATAGAGCGCCTTCGCGGCGGGCAGCGTGTCGGTGCCCTGGCCCGCGGGCTTCTGCTGGTCGTACACCCACTGGCCGACATCGACGTCGAGCGAGGTCGCGTCGAGCATGATGGTCTCGTCGGGATCGTCGACTTTCTGCTTCACCTGATCCGCGCTGTCGGGCAACAACACCGCGACGCGCGCGCGAAACACCTCGCTCACATGACGGCTGCCGATGCCGACGATCTGCTCCGTCGTCAGCGCCGCCGCCAGTTCGCGCGCCATTGCGTACATGGCGCCTGTGCGCTGTTCGCGCCTGCGCGCGACGCTCGCCTCGTGCCGCAGGCTCGACGTCAGATGGCCGATCACGAGCGACGTCAGCAGCATGCCGAGGAAGGTCAGCAGGTATTGCGTATCCGACACCGACAACGACATGCGCGGCGGCACGAAGAAGAAATCGAACGCGGCGACGGACAGGAACGACAGCATCACGCCGGGCCCGCGTCCCAACTTCACGGCCGTGAAGATCACGCCGAGCAGATACAGCATTACGAGGTTCGCGAGATCGATCCGGTCGATCAGCTGGCTCGCGATCAGCGTCACGCCCGCGCAGATCGCGACTGCCCACGCGTAATTGCGCGGCGGCGAACGGCGATCGCGCGCGGCGATCAGCGCATCTCGCCATGCGCGTCCTTCTTCGTCGGCGCGGCGATCGCGGGTCGTTCCTGCTTCGTCGTTGCTTGCGCGGATCAGCGTGAGATCGAGGTCGCTTGCGCGTTCCGCGAGGCGCTCGCCGAACGGGCGGCGTAACCAGCGCGCGAGGCCGGTGGCCGACGAGCCGCCCGCTATCAGCTTCGACACGTTGCGCACGCGGGCGTAGCCGATCAAGGTCGAGACGGCGTCGGCGCCCGCGAGCGTTCCCGTTTCCGCGCCGAGTTCGGCGGCGAGCTTGAGCGCGTCGAGCGTGCGTTCGCGGCGTGCGTCGGAGAGCCGTTGCAGCTTTGGCGTTTCGACGTAGACGGCGATCCAGTCCGCCTTCAGGCTCGCCGCGAGACGCGCGGCCGCGCGCACCAGCAGCGGCGCCTCGGGGCCGGGCCCGACGCACACGAGGAGCCGTTCGCGCGCCTGCCAGATGCGCTGAATCGAGCGATCGGCGCGGTACTCGCGCATTTGCGCATCGACGCGATCGGCCGTGCGGCGCAGCGCCAGTTCGCGCAACGCGATCAGATTGCCCTTGCGGAAGAAGTTGCGCACGGCGCGCTCGGCCTGTTGCGGCATGTAGACCTTGCCGTCGCGCAGGCGGTCGAGCAGTTCTTCGGCGGGCAGGTCGACGAGCGTCACTTCGTCGGCGCGGTCGAAGACGCGGTCGGGGACCGTTTCCCACACGCGGATGCCGGTGATCTGGCCGACGACGTCGTTGAGGCTTTCGAGGTGCTGGACGTTGACGGTCGTATAGACGTCGATGCCGGCATCGAGCAGTTCGTAGACGTCCTGCCAGCGTTTGGCGTGGCGTGCGCCTTGTACGTTTGAGTGGGCGAGTTCGTCGACGAGGATCAACTGCGGTTTGCGTTCGAGCGCGGCGTCGAGGTCGAATTCGCCTAGCAGGCGGCCGCGGTATTCGATGCGGGCGAGCGGCAGCACGTCGAGGTCTTTGAGCAGCGCGGCTGTTTCGCTGCGGCCGTGGGTTTCCGCTATTCCTACGACTACGTCGATGTTCTCGTCTTTTCGGCGACGTGCTGCTTGCAGCATTGCATAGGTCTTGCCGACGCCGGCTGATGCGCCGAAGAAAATCTTCAGCTTGCCGCGCTGGCGTTTTTCTTCTTCGCGCTGGAGTTTGTCGAGCAGTTCGTCGGGGTCGGGGCGGGACATGGTGTTGGGTTTGGGGGTTTTGCACTTCCGTGCGGGTATGGTGACATGGTTTTTTTGTTTTTTGTCTGCGACGCTGGGTTGGTTTGCTGGTGTTTTTGCTCGTATCCGCGAGGTGGTGTCTGCACTTCACACGTTGCCCGTGTGCGCTTGGCTTTTTTGCTGGCATCCGCGATTTGTTAGCGTGCTCCAAGCGTTGCCCCTGTGCGGGGCGGCACCTACTTTTCTTTGCCGCCGCAAAGAAAAGTAGGCAAAAGAAAGCGGCTAACACCGCCAAATCTTCTTCGTGCCTGAGGGCCCCCAACCGGTCCCTTACTTCACGCGGCAACTTCTCGATTCACGTTCGTTGCCAGCGCTCTTGCGGTGCGCCTCATCCGCTTCACGCACCCGCAACCCAGCATGCCATGCCAGACAGTCCACTGCCGCCCAGGTGGCAAACTATGTGTCGGCCCAGGTGCTACACACGCTCCACTCCGGACCGATAGCGCACGCGTTCCACCATGTAAGTGTGCCAAGCTGTACGCCGCGACAACCTACACACAGTTTGCCACCTGGGCGGCATATACCATTCGCTGCCGCTCGCTCAAGTACGGGTATTCGAAGCGGGTGAGGCGCTCATTTAGAGCGTTGGCAGCGAACGCAAACAACTGCGCTGCCGTGTGAAGCGTGGGAACGTTGAGGGCCCGTGGGCAAACGCCAAGTGTTGGCGGTGTTAGCCGCTTTCTTTTGCCTACTTTTCTTTGCGGCGGCAAAGAAAAGTAGGTGCCGCCCCGCACAGGGGCAACGCTTGAAGCACGAAGGCAAGACGCGGATGCCAGCACAGAGGCAAAACGCGGATGCCAGCGCAAGAGCAACAAAACCAAACCTGATGCCACCGCAAACCCAAGCAAACCAACCCAGCGTCGCAGACAGAAAAAAACCAAAAAAAGCCCGGGGCCAACGCCATCACCAAAAAAACGTCGCCCCGGGAAGGTCACAACTCACCCACGCTGCGCGTCATCCAGCGCAAGATTCAGCTCAAGCACATTAACCCGCGCCTCGCCAAACAGCCCAAACTGCCGCCCATGCGTATAGCGATCAACGAGAGCGGCCACATCATTGGCATTCATCTTCCGCGCAGCAGCAACCCGCTCAACTTGAAAAGCCGCCGCCGCAGGCGAAATCTCCGGATCAAGACCACTACCCGAAGAAGTCACGAGATCAACAGGAACAGCCGTATCAGCAGGCATATGCCCAGCAGCCTTCAGAGCGTCGAGACGACCCTTAACCTCATCGGCGAGAGCCGGATTAATCGGCCCGATATTCGAGCCGCTCGAACCCTGCGCGTTATACGGCATCGGCGCCGTCGCCGACAAACGCCCCCAGAAGTACTGCGGCGCATCGAACTGCTGCCCGATCAGCCGTGAGCCGACTACCTTGCCGTCCTTCTCGAGCATGCTGCCGTTGGCCTGGTCGTGAAAGACGGCCTGGCCGAACGCCGTCATCACGGCAGGATACGCAAGCCCGGTCACAGCCGTCAGCACGGCAAAGATCACCACCATCGGGCGAAAAAGCGATTTCATGATTCAGATTCCTCGTTCAGTTATCGACGATCGCACAGCCATCAGGCCCAGCCACACGCGGTCAGCACCATGTCGATCAGCTTGATGAACGGGAACGGCAGCAGAATCCCGCCCAACCCATAGACCAGCAAATTACGACGCAACAGCGATGCGGCGCCCAGCGGACGATACGTCACGCCCTTCAGCGCGAGCGGGATCAGCGCCACGATGATCAGCGCATTGAAGATCACCGCCGACAAAATTGCCGACGACGGCGAACTCAGATGCATCACATCGAGCACGCGCAACTGCGGATACGTGGTCGCGAACGCGGCCGGAATGATCGCGAAGTACTTGGCGACGTCATTGGCAATCGAGAACGTCGTCAACGAGCCGCGCGTCATCAGCATCTGCTTGCCGATCTCGACGATCTCGATCAGCTTGGTCGGATTCGAATCGAGATCGACCATGTTGCCCGCTTCCTTCGCGGCCTGCGTGCCCGTGTTCATCGCGACCGCGACGTCGGCCTGCGCGAGCGCCGGCGCATCGTTGGTGCCGTCGCCCGTCATCGCGACAAGCCGGCCTTCCGCCTGATGCGCGCGGATCGTCGCGAGCTTCGTTTCCGGCGTGGCTTCGGCGAGGAAATCGTCGACGCCCGCTTCCGCTGCGATGGCCGCCGCCGTCAGACGGTTGTCGCCCGTCACCATCACGGTCTTGATGCCCATCTTGCGCAGTTCGGCAAAGCGCTCCTTGATACCGCCCTTCACCACGTCCTTCAACTCGATCACGCCGAGCACGCGCGCCGGGCCTTCCGTCTTTTCCGCCACCACGAGCGGCGTGCTGCCGCGACGCGCGACTTCCGCGACCGCGTTCGACACATCGGTCGGGAAACGCCCGCCGTTCGCTTCGACGTATTGCTTCACTGCGTCGGCAGCGCCCTTGCGGATTTCACGGCCTGCGAGATCGACGCCACTCATGCGCGTCTGCGCGCTGAACGCGATAAACACGGGATGCAGAACGGCCATGTCGCGCTGACGAATGTTGAAGCGCTGCTTCGCGAGCACGACGATGCTGCGGCCTTCCGGCGTTTCGTCGGAGAGCGACGACAGTTGCGCGGCGTCCGCGAGCGTCTCTTCGGTCACGCTCGACGCCGGAATGAACGTCGATGCCTGGCGGTTACCGAGCGTGATCGTGCCCGTCTTGTCGAGCAACAGCACGTCGACGTCGCCAGCCGCTTCAACGGCGCGGCCCGACGTCGCGATCACGTTCGCCTGCATCATGCGGCTCATGCCTGCCACGCCGATTGCGGACAACAAACCGCCGATCGTCGTCGGAATCAGGCACACGAGCAGCGCGACGAGCGCGGTGATCGTCACGACATGCCCCGCCTTCGCGGCTTCGACGGAGAACATCGAGAACGGCAGCAGCGTCGCGGTGGCGAGCAGCAGCACGATGGTCAACGCGACGAGCAGAATGGTCAGCGCGATTTCGTTCGGCGTCTTCTGACGCTTCGCGCCTTCGACCATCGCGATCATGCGGTCGAGGAACGCTTCACCAGGATTGGCCGTGACGCGCACGACGATCCAGTCCGACAGCACGCGCGTGCCGCCCGTCACCGATGAGAAGTCGCCGCCCGATTCGCGGATCACAGGCGCGGATTCACCCGTGATGGCCGACTCGTCGACGGACGCCACACCTTCGATCACTTCACCGTCGGCGGGAATGACGTCGCCCGTTTCGACCAGCACCACGTCGCCGCGGCGCAGGTCGGAGGCCGTCATGATGCGGATCGGCGACTTCGGATGCGGCTCGTTGAGCTTCTTCGCCATCACATCTTTCTTCGCGCTGCGCAGCGATGCCGCCTGCGCTTTCGAGCGCCCTTCGGCGAGCGCTTCAGCGAAGTTCGCGAACAGCACCGTGAACCACAGCCACAGCGACACCGCGAGAATGAAGCCCGCGGGCGCCTCGGCCTGGCCCAGCAGCGCGGCGATCCAGAGGATCGTCGTCAGGATGCTGCCGACGTACACGCAGAACATCACCGGATTGCGGAACTGCGTGTGCGGCTTGAGTTTCTTGAACGAGTCCACGATCGCCGGGCGCACGAGCGCCGGATCGAACATGGACCGGGTAGCGGAATGGTCAGTCATTTCTTCCTCTAATTGCTTCGCCGATTTCTTGCGCCTGCTTCTTGAGCCTTCTTGCGCTGTTGTGCGGCATATGCAGTCCGTTAGTGGCCCGCGATCATCATCAGATGTTCGACGCCGGGGCCGAGCGCGAGCGCGGGCACATACGTGAGCGCGCCGACCAGCAGCACCGTGCCGAGCAGCAGCACGACGAACAGCGGTCCATGCGTCGGCAGCGTGCCGCCCGTCACCGCGATGCGCTTCTTCGCAGCCAGCGAGCCGGCAATCGCGAGCACCGGAACGATCGTGCCGAAGCGGCCGAACCACATCGCCACCGCCGTCAGCCAGTTGTAGAACGGCGTGCTCACCGTGAGACCCGCGAACGCGCTGCCGTTGTTGTTGGCGGCCGAACTGAACGCGTACAGAATTTCGGAGAAGCCATGCGCGCCCGGATTCATGATGCCGGCCTTGCCCGCGTCGGTCAGCACGGCAATCGACGTCGCGACGAGCACGAGCAGCGGCGTGAGCAGCACGACGATCGACACCATCTTCATCTCGTACGCTTCGATCTTCTTGCCGACGTATTCAGGCGTGCGGCCGATCATCAGCCCCGCAACGAACACCGCAAGCAACGCGAACACCAGCATCCCGTACAGACCCGAACCCACGCCGCCGAAGATCACTTCGCCGAGTTGCATCAACAGCATCGGCACGAGGCCGCCGAGCGGCGTCAGCGAGTCATGCGTGTTGACCACGGCGCCGCACGAAGCCGCCGTCGTCGCAACCGTGAAGATGCCCGACTGCGCGATGCCGAAGCGCGTTTCCTTGCCTTCCATGTTGCCGCCCGGTTGCAGCGCGGTCGCCGACTGATCGACATGCAGCGACGTGAAGAGCGGATTGCCGCCTTGCTCCGCGCCGATCTCGCCCGCGATACACACGGCGAATGCGATCGTCATCACCGCGAGCACGGCCACGCCTTGCCGGCGGTCGCCGATCATGCGGCCAAACACGAGACACAGCGCGGCGGGGATGATCAGGATCGAGAAGATCTGCACGAAGTTCGAGAACGGCGTCGGGTTCTCGTACGGATGCGCGGAGTTGCCGTTGAAGAAGCCGCCGCCGTTCGTGCCGAGCATCTTGATCGCTTCCTGCGTGGCAACGGGGCCCATCGCGATGGTCTGCGTCTTGACAGGCGTATCGACCATCACCGGGTTGCCCTTCGCGTCCTTCACGGGGTTGCCTTGGGCATCCGTTTTCGGCGCCGAGTACGTGGTGGTCTGCAGCGTCGGCACGTCCTCGTACGACTTGAAGTTCTGGATCACGCCCTGGCTCATCAAGAGCGCTGCGACGATCGCCGACATCGGCAGCAGCACATAGAGCGTCACGCGCGTGATGTCGACCCAGAAGTTGCCGATGGTCTTCGCGGTGTGGCGCGCAAAGCCGCGTACCAGCGCGATCACGACGACGATGCCCGTTGCCGCCGACAGGAAGTTCTGCACGGTGAGGCCGAGCATCTGCGTCAGATAGCTCAGGGTCTGCTCGCCCGAATAATCCTGCCAGTTCGTGTTGGTGACGAAGCTGATGGCCGTGTTGAATGCGCCGTCGACGGTCATCGCGCTGAACTGCTGCGGATTGCCCGGCAACAGACCTTGCACGCGCAGCAGCACGTAAAGGAACGCGACGCCAAGCAGGTTGAACGCGAGCGTGGCGATTGCGTAGTGCTTCCAGCTCATTTCCTGCTCAGGGTCGACGCCCGCGAGACGGTACAGCAGACGCTCGATGGGCCCACCCAGCTTGACGACGCGCGACGTGCCGTCCATTACGCGCGTCAGATAGCGCGAAATGGGCACGGCAGCAGCGAGCAGCACGACGATGAAGAGCGCCGGCTGCAAGACATTGTTGAGGTTCATTCAATGTCCTCCGCGCGCAGCAGCGCATAGACGAGATAAGCAAACAGCAGCGCGGTTGCCGCGCCCGATAGCCAGAGGATCCAGTTCACGAGCGCGCTCCCTGACCACGGCCGTAACGCGTCAACTTCTCGCATCCGGCGATCAACCCAAAGGTCAGCGCAGCAAAAAGCGCGATGCCCCCGACGTACAGCACATCCATTTCATGTTCTCCATTAGTTGGACGATGGATGGTCGGAACGTTATGCCCATTGACGTAAAGGGCAGGTCAAAGATGGGTGAGGGAGTGTAAAAAAGGTGTAAACGAAAAAGGCCGCTTCACGTCACGCGTGAAGCGGCCTTCGTAGTTGCGGCGAGGGTTGCTTACGGCACCAGAACCGTCGACCCCGTCGTCCTGCGCGCCTCCAGATCCGCATGCGCCTTACCCACGTCGGCAAGCGCATAGCGCTGATTGATGCTCGTCTTCACCTTGCCCGACGCGATCACGTCGAACAGTTCGGCCGTCATCGCATCGAAGTCGCTGCGCTTGCCCATATACGTAAACAGCGTCGGCCGCGTGAAGAACAGCGAACCGCGCCCGGCGAATTCCGATGAGTCGATCGGCGGCAGCGGGCCCGATGCATTGCCGAAGCTCACGAACATGCCGAGCGGCGCCAGGCAATCGAGCGACGCCGTAAACGTATCCTTGCCGATCGAGTCGTACACGACGGGCACACCGGCGCCATTCGTGATCTCGCGCACGCGCTTTGTGAAGTTCTCGCGCGTGTACACGATGGGATGGTCGCAGCCGTGCGCCTTCGCGATCTCCGCCTTCTCGTCGGAACTGACCGTGCCGATCACCGTCGCGCCCAGCGCCTTCGCCCATTGGCATACGAGCAGCCCGACACCGCCTGCGGCCGCCTGGATCAGGATCGTGTCGCCCTGCTTCACGGGATACGTGCGGCGTAGCAGATATTGCGCGGTCAGCCCTTGCAGCATCACGGAAGCGGCTTGTTCGTAGTCGATCGCATCGGGCAGTTTCACCACCTGCGCCGCGGGCAGCACGCGCTCTTGCGCGTACGCGCCCGGAGGCCGCGCGACGTACGCGACGCGGTCGCCCGCCTTCAGGTCCGTCACGCCGGCGCCGACGGCGGTCACCTCGCCCGCCGCCTCCATTCCGAGGCCGCCTGGCAACGGCAGCGGATACAGCCCGGTGCGGAAATACACGTCGATATAGTTCAGGCCGACTGCGTGCTGTTTGATGCGGATTTCGCCGTTGCCCGGCTCGCCCACTTCGACGTCGACCCACTTCATCACTTCCGGGCCGCCTGTCTTGTCGAATCGAATTGCCTTGGTCATGTCATCTCCAGATTTATTCGTTGCCTGGTTCGTGTTGATTGCGCGGTTGAAAGCGGCCGACGCCGTCAGACCTGATGATTCAGACGCAGCGTCAGCACGTCGAGGATCATCCGCGCCGTCGAGATGTTGGTCGCGCACGGCACGTTGTGGACATCACACGCGCGGACCAGCGCATTGATGTCCGGCTCGTGCGGCTGCGGCGTCATCGGGTCGCGCAGGAAAATCACCATATCGACATTGCCTTCGGCCAGTTGCGCGCCGATCTGCAGGTCGCCGCCGTGCGGGCCGGACAGCATCCGCTCGACTTTCAGGCCATGCGCGTCGGTGATGCGCGAGCCCGTCGTGCCCGTCGCGATCAGATCGCAGCGCGACAGCGTGTCGACGTACTCGCCCGCCAGCCTGACGATGTCGTCCTTCTTATGGTCGTGCGCGATCAGCGCGACGCGTGTTGTCATGTCGTTGCTCCTCATGTGTTGTCGTTATGGTGTTCGCGATGTGCCGCAAAGGGCCGTGCATCAATAGGTGCCGGGATACGAGCCGCCGTCGATCAGCCAGTTTTGCCCGGTGATATAGCCCGCGTGCACGCTGCACAGGAACGCGCAGGCGCGGCCGAATTCGTCGGGCGTGCCGAAGCGGCGCGCGGGAATCGTCGCCATGCGCTGCTTGCGCGCTTCGTCGACGGAGATGTTCTGCGATTTCGCCGATGCCTCGAACGTCACGGCGATGCGGTCCGTGTCGAACAGGCCCGGCAGGAGGTTATTGATGGTCACGCCGTCCGGCGCGACCTTGCGCGCGACGCCCGCGACGAAGCCCGTCAGCCCCGAGCGCGCGCCGTTCGACAGGCCGAGCACATCGATAGGCGCCTTTACCGACGAGCTCGTGATATTCACCACGCGCCCGAAGCCGCGCGAAATCATGCCGTCGATGGTCGCGCGGATCAGTTCGATTGGCGTGAGCATGTTCGCTTCGAGCGCGCGGATCCAGTCGTCGTGCGTGAAGTTGCGGAAGTCGCCCGGCGGCGGGCCGCCCGCATTGTTGACGAGAATGTCCGGCTGCGGGCAGGCGGCGAGCGCCGCGGCGCGGCCTTCGGGGGTGGTGATGTCGCAGGCCACCGCTTTCACGTCGACGCCCGTCTTCGAGCGGATCGCAACCGCCGTGGCTTCGAGCGTTTCCGCCGTGCGCGCGACGATCGTCACGTTCACGCCTTCGGCCGCCAGCGCCTCGGCGCAGCCGCGCCCCAGTCCCTTGCTTGCCGCGCACACCAGCGCGGTCTTTCCTGCGATGCCCAGATCCATGTGTATTTTCCTGTTGTCGTGCGCGCAACGAGCGGGACATGCCTGCGCATTACGCCCGGGGTGGTCGGTCAACTGTCCCCCGATTCTAGAAGAATCGACGCGGCGCTGCCGGACGTCGCTGATATACCTTTCATCAGCATCCGTCTCTTTGCGCCGCCCTTCCGGTAAACTTGCAGCCATGGCGCAGCCGCGCGCCGCCGCCCGTCGCGGGGCACGCGCGCCGCGCCAACCCATCGTCAGCCAGCTCAACTTCGCCGCGAGGCGCCCCGTCATGACTCAGGACAGCCGTTTTCCCAATCTTTTCATCCTCGATCACCCGCTGATCCAGCACAAGCTGTCGCACATGCGCGACCGCGACACGTCCACGCGGACGTTCCGCGAGTTGCTGCGCGAGATCACGCTGCTGATGGGCTATGAAATCACCCGCAACCTGCCGATGACGACTCGTCGCGTGAGCACGCCGCTAGTCGATATCGACGCGCCTGTGATCGCTGGCAAGAAGCTTGCGATTGTGCCCGTGCTGCGCGCGGGTGTTGGCATGTCGGACGGGCTGCTGGAGCTGATTCCGTCGGCGCGGGTCGGGCATATTGGGGTGTATCGCGATGATGATCATCGGCCGGTCGAGTATCTGGTGCGATTGCCTGATCTCGAGGATCGCAATTTTATTCTTTGTGATCCGATGGTCGCGACGGGGTATTCGGCCGTGCATGCTATCGACGTGCTGAAGCGGCGCGGTGTCGCGGGCGAGAATATCTCGTTCCTCGCGCTCGTGGCCGCGCCTGAAGGCGTGCAGGTGTTTCAGGATGCGCATCCGGATGTGAAGCTGTACGTTGCTTCGCTCGATTTGCATCTGAATGAGCATGCTTACATTATTCCTGGGCTTGGGGATGCTGGGGATCGGTTGTTCGGGACGAAGAACTAGCTTTTTTTTGCCCTTCGGGCCGTTCGTGGGTTTGGGGTGGCATCCGCGTTTGTGACTTCGCGGCGCGGCCGGTTTGGTTTTTTCGGGGTTTTCGCTGGCATCCGCGGTTTGCCTTCGTGCTTCAAGCGTCGCCCCTGTGCGGGGCGGCACCTACTTTTCTTTGCCGCCGCAAAGAAAAGTAGGCAAAAGAAAGCGGCTAACACCGCCAACATTTCTTCTTGCCTGAGGGCCCCCGAAGGGTCTTACGCTTCACACGGCAATCACGTGACTCATGTTTGCTGCCAGCGCTCTTGCACTGCGCCTCACCCGCTTCGCGCGCCCGCGTCGCCACACGCCGTGCCAGATAGTCCACCGCCGCCCAGGTGGCAAACTGTGTGTAGGCCGTAGCACCTCACACGCCTCACTTCGGACCGATTGCGCACGCGTTCCACCCTGTAAGAGCGCCAAGCTATACGACGCCACAACCTACACACAGTTTGCCACCTGGGCGGCACATACCGTTCGCTGCCGTTAGCCCATGTACGGGTGTTTGAAGCGGGTGAGACGCACATTCAAAGCGTTGGCAACGCACGCGAACAGAAAGGCTGCCGTGTGAAGCGTAAGACCCTGTAGGGGCCCTCAGGCAAGAACTAGCACTGGCGGTGTGAGCCGCTTTCTTTTGCCTACTTTTCTTTGCGGCGGCAAAGAAAAGTAGGTGCCGCCCCGCACAGGGGCGACGCCTGAAACACGAAGGCATAGCGCGGATGCCAGCGAAAAGCACAAGCAAACCGAACCACCCGCGCCGCGAACGCTCACCCCCGGATGCCAGCAAAAGCCCAAGCAAACCACCCCAGCGTCGCAGACAAAACCAAAAACCCAAAACCAAACCCAAACCCCATGGCCCCTGCGGCCACCCCCGCCCATGATAAAATCTCGGTCTGCCCACCGAACGGGCGGCACACCCACCACCGGCATTGCGATGGCCGATTCCGTCGATCTTTCGACGCTGGCACAGCGTCATCCCCGACACGCCGCCGCTCAGGCGCGGAAGCCACAGCATTCCAGGGTGCGACCAGACTGACATCGGGGCGCGAGCGCACATCCGCCACGCCCGACAAACGCAACGACAATTGCACAATGCGTGCGCCCCGCTGGCGCGCGCGACGGAGAAAGGTATGGCGGGTCATTCGAAATGGGCCAACATCAAGCATAAGAAAGCAGCAGCCGATGCCAAGAAGGGCAAGGTCTGGACGCGGCTCATCAAGGAAATCCAGGTCGCGGCCCGCATGGGCGGCGGCGATATCGACTCGAACCCGCGCCTGCGGCTCGCCGTCGACAAGGCGTACGACGCCAACATGCCGAAGGACAACGTCAACCGCGCGATCCAGCGTGGTGTCGGCGGCGTCGATGGCGCGAGCTATGAAGAAATCCGCTACGAAGGCTACGGCATCGGCGGCGCAGCCATTATCGTCGACACGATGACGGACAACCGCACCCGCACCGTCGCGGAAGTGCGCCACGCGTTCTCGAAGTTCGGCGGCAACATGGGCACGGACGGCTCGGTGTCGTTCATGTTCGATCACGTCGGCCAGTTCCTGTTCGCGCCCGGCACGCCGGAAGACAAGCTGATGGAAGCCGCCCTCGAAGCGGGCGCCGACGACGTCGTCACGAACGATGACGGCAGCATCGAAGTGGTCTGCCCGCCGAACGACTTCCCGAAGGTCAAGTCCGCGCTCGAAGCAGCCGGCTTCAAGGCCGAAGTCGCGGAAGTGACAATGAAGCCGCAAACGGAAGTCGAATTCACCGGTGACGATGCCGTCAAGATGCAAAAGCTGCTCGACGCGCTGGAAAATCTGGACGACGTGCAAGAGGTCTACACGAACGCGGCCATCGCCGACGAGTGAGGCGGCAAGTGAGCGCGCCGCCCCGATCAGGGTTCCCGTCCCGGTTCCCTTCAATGACGGGGCAGTCGCTGCGCTCCTTCCTGCGCTCGTCGCGCGAGCGTTCGTGCATTAACACGGGCGCGTCGTTCGCTGCGTATTTCTCTGCTTTTACCGCCACATGGCCCGGCTTTGTGGCCTGTCTCACAGGCAACGCGTTCGCGTTGTGCGAAGGTAGATATCCACGGCTCGCGCCGCTGCGCGGGCCGTTCACGGTTTTTAGCATTCGGGGAATCACATGAAGTTACTCGTCGTCGGTTCCGGCGGTCGCGAGCATGCGCTCGCATGGAAGCTCGCGCAGTCGCCACGCGTGCAGCTCGTCTATGTCGCGCCTGGCAACGGCGGCACCGCGCAGGACGACCGTCTGCTCAACATCGGCATCACCGATCCGAACGCGCTCGCCGACTTCGTCGAGAAAGAGCAGATCGCGTTCACGCTGGTCGGCCCGGAGCAGCCGCTCGCGGCGGGGATCGTCAACATCTTCCGCGCGCGCGGTCTGAAAATCTTCGGCCCGACGAAGGAAGCGGCGCAGCTCGAAAGCTCGAAGGACTTCGCGAAGGCGTTCATGAAGCGCCACGCGATCCCGACAGCGGAATATGAGACCTTCTCGGACGTGGCTGCCGCGCATGCCTACATCGACGCCAAGGGCGCGCCCATCGTCATCAAGGCCGACGGCCTCGCGGCCGGCAAGGGCGTGGTCGTCGCGCAGACGCTCGACGAGGCGCACCACGCCGTCGACATGATGCTGTCGGACAACAAGCTCGGCGATGCAGGCGCACGTGTCGTGATCGAAGAGTTCCTCGCTGGCGAGGAAGCGAGCTTCATCGTGATGGTGGACGGCATTAACGTGCTGGCGCTGGCGTCGAGCCAGGACCACAAACGCCTGCTGGACGGCGATCAGGGCCCGAACACGGGCGGCATGGGTGCCTATTCGCCCGCGCCCATCGTCACGCCGCAGCTGCATGCCCGCGTGATGCGCGAAATCATCCTGCCGACCGTGCGCGGCATGGAGAAGGAAGGCATCCGTTTCACCGGCTTCCTGTACGCAGGCCTGATGATCGACGCACAAGGCAACCCGAAAACGCTCGAATTCAACTGCCGGATGGGCGACCCGGAAACGCAGCCGATCATGGCGCGCCTGAAGGGCGACTTCTCGAAGGTCGTCGAGCAGGCGATCGCGGGCACGCTGGATACGGTGGAACTGGAATGGGACCGCCGCACGGCGCTGGGCGTCGTGCTGGCCGCGCACAACTATCCGGAAGCGCCGCGCAAGGGCGACTTCATCAGCGGCATTCCCGTCGAGACGGCGGACGCGGTGACGTTCCATGCGGGCACGGCGCTGGCGGACGGCAAGCTGACGACGACGGGCGGCCGTGTGCTGTGCGTCGTCGGACTGGCCGACTCGGTGCGCAGCGCCCAGTCGGTCGCGTATGAGGCGATCAACCATATTTCGTTCGACGGCATGCAGTATCGCCGCGACATCGGTTATCGCGCGGCCAACCGCAAGCACGGCCAGGGCTGACGCTTTCCGCGCGAAAGCGCTTTCCGGCGCGGCGTTCGGGCACTCGTCCCGAACACATGACATGGCCCTCCAGGGCCAGTTGACCACGCCGGCGCTACACTTGGGTATGCCGGCAGAGGTTCGCGGCTGCAGGCAGCGAAGCGCGCCCGGCCGCTGGCGGGCGGCGGCAACCGTCAGGACGCAAGCCGCCAACGTCCCCGCTGCGATCGCATCGCGCCCAACCTGTCCCATTAAGACCCGACCGCGCCAGCGTTCCGAACCTGCCGCGCCCCACACACCATGACTGATTCGATTCACGACGCCCACGATACCCAGACCGTCCGCAGCTGGATGCAAGGCCTGCAGGCGCGGATCGCCGACGCGCTTGGCGCATTCGACGGCACCCCGCTCGCCACCGACAGCTGGCAGCGTGCGCCCGGCGAAAAGCTGCGCGGCGGCGGCTGCACGCGCATTCTGGAAGACGGCCAGTTCTTCGAGCGCGCGGGCATCGGCTTCTCGGATGTACAAGGCGACGCGCTGCCCGGCTCGGCCAGCGCGCTGCGCCCGCAACTGGCGGGGCGCGGATTCGAGGCGATGGGCGTGTCGCTGGTGCTGCACCCGCGCAACCCGTACTGCCCGACCGTCCACATGAACGTGCGGCTGCTCGTCGCGACGAAGGCAGGCGAAGCGCCCGTGTTCTGGTTCGGCGGCGGCATGGATCTGACGCCCTACTACGGCTTTGAAGAGGACGCGCAGCATTTTCACCGCGTCTGCCGCGACGCGCTGCAACCCTACGGCGACGATCTGTACCCGCGCTTCAAGCGCTGGTGCGACGACTATTTTTTCCTGAAGCACCGCAACGAGCCACGCGGCATCGGCGGGATTTTCTTCGACGACTACGCGGAGCCCGGCTTCGAGCAGTCGTTCGCGATGGTCAAGAGCGTCGGCGATGCGTTTCTGGACGCCTATCTGCCCATCATCGAAAAACGCCGCGACATGCCGTACGGCGACGCCCAGCGCGACTTCCAGGCCTACCGGCGCGGCCGGTACGTCGAGTTCAACCTCGTCTTCGACCGTGGCACACTGTTCGGGCTGCAAAGCGGCGGCCGCACGGAATCGATCCTGATGTCGATGCCGCCTGTCGTAAACTGGCGCTACAACTGGCAGCCCGAGCCGGGCACGCCGGAAGCGCGCCTGACCAGCGACTTTCTCGTGCCGCGCGAGTGGGTCTGACGCGCCCCGTCGCGCGCCACCCGCTTCTACTGAAAGGCAAAGGAACCGCAACTGAATCCGACCGCTCAATCCGTCGCACCTCAACGGGCATTGCGCCGACGCATCGGCATACTCGGCGGCACGTTCGACCCGATCCACGACGGCCACCTCGCGCTCGCGCGACGTTTCGCCGATGCGCTCGATCTGACCGAACTCGTGCTGATGCCGGCGGGCCAGCCGTGGCAGAAGGCGGACGTATCGGCGGCCGAAGACCGGCTCGCGATGACGCGTGCGGCCGCCGCGTCGTTGACCCTGCCGGGCGTGACCGTCAGCGTCGCCACGGATGAAATCGAGCACGATGGCCCTACTTATACGGTCGAAACGCTGCGGCGCTGGCGCGAGCGCGAAGGCGCGGACGCGTCGATCTCGCTTCTGATCGGCGCCGACCAGCTCGTGCGGCTCGACACGTGGCGCGACTGGCAGCGCCTGTTCGACTATGCGCATATCGCCGCCGCGACACGCCCGGGCTTCGACGTAACGGCCGTGCCGGCCCCCGTCGCGGCAGCGATCGCGCAGCGCTCAGCGAAAGCCGGCACGCTGCAGGCGACACCCGCCGGGCATTTGCTGATCGACACGTCGCTTGCGTTCGACGTGTCGGCCACCGACATCCGCGCGCACCTGCGCGCGTGGTTCGAAAACGATGCGGACGCCTCTGCAAGCGGCGCTGCCGCCCACGGCCAGTCCGCACCAAAACATGTCCCCACTGCTGTGTGGGACTATATTGTTCAACATCACCTGTACCAACATCGGTAACCATGGATATACGCAAGCTGCAACGCGCGATCGTCGACGCACTCGAAGACGTGAAAGCGCAAGACATCAAGGTGTTCAACACCAGCCACCTCACTGAACTGTTCGACCGCGTGATCGTCGCGAGCGGCACGTCGAACCGCCAGACCAAGGCGCTCGCGTCCAGCGTGCGCGAAAAGGTCAAGGAAGCGGGCGGCGACATCATCAGCACCGAGGGCGAAGACATCGGCGAATGGGTGCTGGTCGACTGCGGCGACGCCGTCGTGCACATCCTTCAGCCGGCCCTGCGCCAGTACTACAACCTCGAAGAGATCTGGGGCGACAAGCCGGTGCGCGTGAAGCTGTCGACGCCGAACCCGTTCGGCGGCGCCCGTCCGTCCGAGCCCCTCGACGACGAGGACGAAGACGAAGAAGCACCCGTCGCGCGTCCCGCACGCAAGGCACCTGCCCGCCGCCGCTCGTGAGCGTGCCGCTGTCCACGACAGGGTTTGCGCCTGCCGCTACGGGCGGCGCTGACCGGGCGCGAGGCTGACGATGAAACTGCATATCGTCGCGGTTGGCCACAAGATGCCGGACTGGATCGCCACGGGCTTCGACGAGTACGCGAAGCGCATGCCGCCCGAGCTGCGCATCGAACTGCGCGAGCTCAAGCCCGAGCAGCGTTCGTCGGGCCGCTCCGCCGAAAGCGTGATGGCCGCCGAGCGCCAGAAAATCGAAGCCGCGTTGCCGAAGAACGCGCGCATCGTCGCGCTCGATGAACGCGGCAAGGACTGGACCACGATGCAACTCGCCAACGCCCTGCCCTCGTGGCAACAGGACGGGCGCGACGTTGCGTTTCTGATCGGCGGTGCGGACGGGCTCGACCCCGAACTGAAGGCGCGCGCAGACATGCTGCTGCGCCTGTCGAGCCTCACGCTGCCGCACGCGATGGTCCGCGTGCTGCTTGCCGAGCAACTGTATCGCGCGTGGACCATCACGCAGAATCATCCGTATCATCGGGCCTGAACTCCGGGTCTGAACACGCCTTCATCTTCCGGCCGTCTCTCACCGTGCACAACCTGGCCGAATGGCCAGGTTGTGCCGTCGACACCATCTGTTACGCTCAACGCTTTCGTCGGCTTGCGCCTTTGCCGAGCTGCGTCTCCCGTTTTTTTGAAGCCGATCCATGTCCAATCAGTCCGCTGTCTTTCCGTTCGTCTATCTCGCGTCGCAAAGCCCGCGCCGTCAGGAGTTGCTCACGCAACTGGGCGTGCGCTTCGAGCTGCTGCTGCCGCGCCCCGATGAAGACGCGGAAGCGCTCGAAGCCGAGTTGCCCGGCGAGCGAGCGCACGGCTACGTGATGCGTGTGTGCATCGCGAAGGCGCGTGCGGCGCGCGCGCGGCTCGTAGCGGGCGGCCACGCGAACGCGCCCATTCTGGTTGCCGACACAACCGTCACGATCGACGATGCGATTCTCGGCAAGCCGATCGATGCCGACGACGCTGTCACCATGCTCACGCGGCTCGCGGGCCGCGATCATGAAGTGCTGACGTCCGTGGCTGTCGTCGATGCACAGGGCGAATTGCTCGCGCCCGCGCTATCGGTATCGCGAGTGCGCTTTGCTGCAGTGCAAAGCGATGCGCTGCGCCGCTACGCAGCAAGCGGCGAGCCGCTCGGCAAGGCGGGCGCGTATGGGGTTCAAGGCCGCGCGGCGGAGTTTATCGAGCATATCGACGGGTCCTATTCAGGTATCATGGGTTTGCCATTGTTTGAAACCGCTGCCCTTCTACGTGCGGCGCGCATCGACTTCTAAAACAACACCATGAACGAAGAAATCCTGATTAACGTTACGCCACAGGAGACGCGCGTAGCGTTGGTCCAGCAGGGCGCAGTGCAGGAGCTTCACGTCGAGCGCACGCTGTCACGCGGGCGCGTCGGCAATGTCTATCTCGGCAAGGTGGTGCGCGTGCTGCCCGGCATGCAGTCCGCGTTTATCGATATCGGTCTGGAGCGCGCTGCGTTTCTGCACGTCGCCGATATCTGGCATCCGCGGCTCGCGGGCGAACCGCAGCAGCAGGTGCCGCATCAACCCATCGAGAAGATCGTCTTCGAAGGGCAATCGCTGATGGTCCAGGTCGTCAAGGACCCGATCGGCACGAAAGGCGCGCGGCTATCCACACAGGTGAGCATCGCCGGGCGCACGCTCGTCTATCTGCCGCAGGAACCGCATATCGGCATTTCGCAAAAGATCGAAAGCGAAGCCGAGCGCGAGGCCGTGCGTGCGCGGCTGACATCGGTGTTGCCCGTCGACGAGAAAGGCGGCTACATCGTGCGCACCATCGCCGAAGACGCGACGAGCGAAGAACTGGCCGGTGACGTCGCGTATCTGCGCAAGACATGGGCGACCATACTTTCGCAGGGGCAGCGCATGCCGCCCACGAGCCTGCTCTATCAGGACTTGAATCTCGCGCAGCGCGTGCTGCGCGACTTCGTCAATGACGAGACCACGCGCATTCAGGTTGATTCGCGCGAGACGTATCAGATGCTCGCGGAATTCGCGGCCGAGTTCACGCCCGCTGTGTCGTCGAAGCTGCATCACTACACGGGTGAGCGTCCCCTCTTCGATCTGTACAACATCGAGACGGAAATCCAGCGCGCGCTGTCAAGGCGTGTCGATCTGAAGTCGGGCGGCTATCTGGTGATCGACCAGACGGAGGCGATGACGACCATCGATGTGAACACGGGCGGCTACGTCGGCGCGCGCAATTTCGACGACACGATCTTCAAGACCAATCTCGAAGCGGCGCATACGATCGCGCGTCAGTTGCGGCTGCGCAATCTCGGCGGCGTGATCATCATCGACTTCATCGATATGGAGAACGTCGAGCATCGCGATCAGGTGCTCAACGAACTGAAGAAGGCACTGTCGCGCGACCGCACGCGCGTGACGGTCAACGGGTTCTCGCAGCTCGGGCTGGTCGAGATGACGAGAAAGCGCACGCGTGAGTCGCTTGCGCATGTGTTGTGCGAGCCGTGCCCTATTTGCCAGGGCAAGGGGCAGGTGAAGACGGCGCGTACCGTGTGCTATGACGTGCTGCGGGAAATTCTGCGTGAGTCGCGCCAGTTCAATCCGCGTGAGTTTCGCGTGGTCGCATCGCAGCAGGTGATCGATCTGTTTCTCGAAGAAGAATCGCAACATCTGGCCATGCTGATGGATTTCATCGGCAAGCCGGTTTCGTTGCAGGTCGAGTCGAATCTGAGTCAGGAGCAGTACGATATTGTGCTGATGTAATTCGCCACCCTCTCCCGCACACCTCTGATGGCACGCCGTTTGCTGTTAGAGCACCACACCGCACGCGGGAGGCGACATCCGCTCCGAACAATACGAATACAACGACGATCAGACAGCTCTACCTAACCCTTGCTACGACGGGCTTTACCGCCCGGCGTCTCACGAGAAAAGCGCGTTACCGAAGCGATCTGCGGCGGGCCTGCTGACCTTCAGCATCGCATGGCTTTTCGGCCTCGAAGCGCTGCTTTCCGACGACGAAAACTGACTCACCAATGCAACCCGCATCGCGAGGCCATACGAAATTTCAATGACTTCCGTGTAGAGGTTACAGAGATTGATCGGCCACGGCGTCCCGAAGGTGTACGGCGCATGACGAAACCGCCGCCCGCCCTGTTCCGGCAAATCAACTAGACTTTCGATATGCAGTTGCAATAGACGGAGGCAGCCATGGCTGAATCAATGGTTGGCATCGTGGTCGGCATCGTCGTGCTGGCGGTCATCGCGACGCTGCTGTCGCATCAATTGCGGCGCGAGCACCACGCGCATCACATCCGCGACGGAATGTCGGGCCGTTACGACGGGCATCGCTGGTGGGAACGCCTGCGCCACCGGCACTGAATCTCCTTTCGCCGCCACATCGAATAGCGCCGCGCGCTGCGGCTCACGACACACGGCAAGCGTCGACGTCGCCCACATCGTCAGGCCGCCGACGCCCCGCCGCCCGCAAGGAGGCAATCATGCCCGACGAGGCCGCAACCCTGAACTGGCAAAAAGTCGACTATGAAGGCTTCGAGATTCACGTCGCGCCGTCACTGAAAGACGGCAGCGAGCGATACACGTATGTCGGCTACGTGTGCCATCCCGGCGCCGACCCGAAATCGCCCGGCCACACGGTGACGTTTCACGCGGACGGCGAAGAGTCGTTCAAGACACTCGACGATGCGACCTATGAAGCCGTGCACGTCGGCAAGAGCATCGTCGAAGGCACGCATCCGGATCTGTCGGTGCTGTCGCTGGTGACGAGCGGCGTCTGAGCCAGGTCGAACTCGTCTTACTGTCCTAGAGGCGCTCCTACGCCTGCGAAGGCGCGCCTCTACGGCAACTCAAGAAAATGCCGATGAGGAAGATAAACAGATTGCCTTCGGTAAAGTTGAGCAACAGCGAGTTCGCAAAGCATCCGATCGTAAAAGCGAACAGATAAGCGAACACGATCGTGCGCGCAGGCTCGCTCAATTCGATCGCGGTCCGACCGATCTGCACGAGCAGGAACACGAATAGCGCAATGCCGACAGCGCCCAGCTGAATACCCATCAGCAGAAATTCGTTGTGCGGATTGCCCGCCGTGGCCGCGGCGGCGCCCGTGTTGTTGCGCGCGTATGCGTCGAACTCGTCCTGCACGGTACCCACGCCGTGGCCGATGATCGGGCGCTCGGCCAACAATTCGAGGCTGCGCCGGTAGAACACGATGCGCACGCCCATCGACGTGTTCTTGTTGGACGTTTCGTATGCGCTGATTTCGTCGTTCGTTTCCGCGAGCCGCGAACCGTGCGAATGCAGCGCCGCGTACACGAGCCCGCCCGCAATGGCCACCAGCACGACGCCGCTCCCCCACCGCACCCACGGCTTCACGCCGCGCAGCGACGTAAAGTACGTCACGACGTAAATCAGGATGAAGAGAATCGCGATGATCTGCCCCGTGCGCCCCTGCATCATCAGCAGCACGTTGACGATGGCCAGCAGCGCGACGACATAGAGCGCCATCTTCGCGGTCCGTGCGCGCGCCTGCTTCGCGAAGTTCAGCGCCAGATAGAACAGCAGCGCCATCATGATGCCCGCGGCGATATGGTCCTTGAAGACCCACGCCCTGCGGATCGGATCGGTATTCGAGTGCCACGAGCCAATGGACGTCCAGCCGAAGTAATTCGAGCATGACAACAGCAGCAAAAGCGTCAACGCGCTGAACAGCGCCCACTTCGCAGCCGTCGTCCACGCGGTCGTGCGGCAATCGCGGAACGTCAGGATCAGCAGCGGCAGATAGATCAGCTTGCGGTACTTCATCAGGAAGTCCAGCGCATGCACGCGATCCGCCGTCGTCCACGCAAGGCTCAGCGTCAGCACGGCGACGAGCAGCAGCGCCGCGACGCTCACCCGGTCGGTGAACAGCGAGCGCCAGTTGCGCCACACTTCGGGCGACAGCAGCGCGCACACCGCAAACAGCGTCGCCGCGATATTGACGCCCGCCGTCGACAACGGCACGGCAAACAGCGCGATGAGCGCGAAACTTCGCGCAAGGATCAGGGGATACGAATCTCTTGTAGCGTGTTGCATGTATGCTTCAACTCTCATTGACGAAATGCGCTCGCGTAGCCTCGGACCAAGGGCTCGCTGCGTCGATGGCCCGGTTTTCGTCGGCCGGTGCCTTTTGTTGATCTTTGCTGATCCTGCCTGCTTCTGCCTGCGTCCGTGCCCGGCTACGGGTCACGCCATCGCCATCATCTCATGGCCACCATGCGATTTGGTTTCACGCCTGCGCGCCACGCAAGCGGCGGTAAGGCGCGGAAAGTCATCGCGTGGCGCCGCGCAGATAGAACGCGGTGCGGGCATCGAGCGCCTCCGGGGAATACAGTTTCTCGACAGTCCTGCGCGCGGCCGCGCCGATCTTGGCTCGCAACGCCGGCTGCGCGATCAGTTCAGAGAGTATCGCCAGCGCTTCGTCCGACGTATCGAACAGATAGCCGTTCTCGCCATGCCGGACGACATCCGCGTAGCCGCCGTGCCGGTGACACACGACGGGCAAACCGCACGCCATCGCCTCGAGCACCACGCGGCCGAACGTCTCGACGTGTTCGCCCGTACGGTAGTAGAAGATATCGAGCTCGTGCAGAAAGTCCGGCGCGGCCATCGCGCCTTCGGGCAACAGACGGATCGCGTCGTCTTGCGGCAATGCCCCCGCCAGCGTCGTCGCGCCTTGCAGCAGCAGCTTGCAGCCGCGCTCAGCGAGCGTCCTGTACACGGCGATATCGTCGGAATGATGTTTGTCGGCCGTATCGCGGCTTAGACGGCCGATTACCGGCTGCGCGCGCGTTTCAGGCGCGCGCGGCGCAAAGCGGCCGATATCGATCGGCGACGGCTGGATCTCGCCCTTCACGCCGAGCAGTCTCGACTGAAACGCGGAAATCAGCACGAACTCAGTCGCGGGCCAGCGCAACAGCGGCGGCGGCGCCGATGTCAGCTCGAGCAGCTTCGGATGAAACGTGTTGAACACGTACACGAGCCGCTCGGGACGGCCCGCAAAATACGGCCACGCACGGTTGCGCCAATGCGCGCCGACGAACACATACGTGCCCCCGCGCGGCACGCTGGCCTTGAGCGGCGCGAGCCGGCGGATCGGATAGGCCGCCGACAGTTCGTCCGACGTCCGCGACGACGTGCTCCAGAGCTGCACGTCGCCCTTGCCGTGCAGCAACTCGTACAGGCGCAGTGCCTCCTGCTCGCTGCCGCCGTTCGGATTGTGAAAGCCGTTGAAGATGTGAATCATGCCAACTGTCTGAATGGTCGCCGGCTGCGTCGCACGCATCGCAGCGGCGGGCGCGCCCGCGTGCGGCCCAGGGCCGCGCGGGCGTTCTATTGTGGGGTCACGCGGTCGTCACGCCGCATGCTGCTGGAACTGGATGCGATGCAGATGCGCGTACATCCCGTTCTGCGCGAGCAGCTCGCGATGGCTGCCCCGCTCGACGATGCGCCCCGCGTCGAGCACGAGGATGCGGTCCGCGCGCTCGATGGTCGACAGCCGATGCGCGATCACGAGCGTCGTGCGGCCCTTCATCAGCGTTTCGAGCGCGGCCTGCACGTGGCGCTCGGATTCGGAATCGAGTGCGGATGTGGCTTCGTCGAGAATCAGGATGGGCGCGTCCTTGTAGACCGCGCGCGCGATCGCGAGACGCTGACGCTGGCCGCCCGACAGCATCATGCCGTTGTCGCCGATCAGCGTCTCGATGCCGTTCGGCATCGCGGCCACGGTGTCCCACAGATTGGCCGCATGCAAAGCCGCCTTCACGCGTTCCGCGTCCGCGGGCTGTCCGTAGGCGACGTTGTTCGCGATCGTGTCGTTGAACAGCACGACGTCCTGGCTCACCATCGCGATCTGGCTGCGCAATTCATGAATGCCGTACTCCGGCAACGCGACGCCGTCGACAAGCACCTGCCCGCCGCTCGGATCGAAGAAGCGCGGCAGCAGGTTCACCAGCGTCGTCTTGCCGCTGCCCGACGGGCCGGCCAGCGCGACCATTTCGCCGGGCGCGACCTTGAACGACACGCTATCGAGCGTTTGCCGCTGCATCGGACCACTCGCGCCGTACCTGAACGACACGTCGCGGAACTCGACCTCGCCCTTCGAGCGCTCCAGTTTGAGCCCGCCGCCCGGCGGCTCCGACGGCTCGTCGATCAGTCCGAAGATCAGTTCGGCCGCCGTCATCCCGCGTTGCAACGGTTGATTCACGTCCATCAGATGCTTGAGCGGTGAAATGATCAGCAGCATCGACGTGACGAACGCGACAAAGCCGCCGACCGTCGTCTGGTCGTGCGACGACTGCACGACGGCAATCGTGATCACGACAGCGAGCGCGATCGACGCGAGAAACTGCGTCAGCGGCTGCGCAAGACCGCCCGATACCGTCATGCGCATCGAATAGCCGCGCAGCTGCTTGCTCATCTCCGTGAAACGGTCGATCTCGTACTGCTCGCCGTTGTGCACCTTGACGACCTTGTAGCCGCCCACCGTCTCCTCGACGATATAGGACAGCTCGTTGGTCAGCGTCTGGTGCTCGCGGTTCAGGCGGCGCAGCCGGCGGTTGATTTTGCCCACCAGCCAGCCGATACCCGGCAGCAGCACCGCGACGATCAGCGTCAGGCGCCAGTTCAGATAGAACAGATAGCCGAGCAGGAACACGACCGTCAGCGAATCGCGCACGAGCGTCACCATCACGCCGATCAGCACGTTCAGGATCTGGTTGACCTCGAAGACGATCGCGTTGATGACCGTGCTGGCCGTCTCACGCTGAAAGAACGAAACACTGCTGTGAATCATCCGGTTGAACATGGTCAGCCGCAGATCCAGCAGGATGCGGTTCGACACGTAGGAAAGAAGGTAGCCCGACGCATACTGCGTGACGCCCCGCAGCAGCGCGAGGCCGATTATGGCGAGCGGCACGAACCATTTCGCGCTGTCGCTGCTGTGCGTGCCGAAGCCGTGGTCGAGCAGCGGCTTGAGCAGTGCGGGAATCCCCGCCTCGGTGGCGGCGACGACGCCCATCGTGAGGATGGCGGCGACAACGGTCCAGATGAGCGGCTTCACATACGGCCACAGCCGGCGCAGGACGACCATGGTCGATGTGGCTTCACCGGAGCCGATGGGCTTGCTTAACGTTGGCTTGGCGCTCAAGAGTTCCTCTGGGAATGCGGGCGCGCTTCAGCACCCGTGGGCCGCCCCTCGGGCGGATTGCAAATGCGACATTGTAAACCGTTCGGCATGCCATCCCGACGCGGCTAAATGATTGGAAATCCACGCGTTTGCAGAATTTCCCGGCGCGGCGCGGGCGAGACGGTCCGACGCGCCCGCTCGTCAACGGTTTGTGCCCTCGCCCGCTGTGCGCCGCCGTGCGCCGCTGTATATACTTGCGCAACTTTCGTTGGGCGACGGTGCCTCGGCAGCAGGCTGGGCGGACCGTGCGCCGTCCCTCCCGGCATCGATTCGCATGACACAACCCACACTCGGCGTCGCCCTCATCACGAAGAACGCCGCGCTCCGCCTCGACGAATGCCTGCGCGCCGTCGCATTCGCCGATGAGATCGTCGTCGTCGACGGCGGCAGCACCGATCGCACCGTCGAGATCGCCCGCGCACACGGCGCGCGCGTGCTCACGCACACCGATTGGCCAGGCTTCGGCCCGCAGAAGAACCGCGCGCTGGATGCGCTCGGAACGACCTGGGTGCTGTCGATCGATGCCGACGAGATCGTCACGCCGGAACTGGCCGTGTCGATTGCAGGCGTGCTCGCCGCGCCCGCCGCGGATGTCTATGCCATCGACCGCCTGTCCGCCTTCTGCGGACATTGGGTGCGCCACAGCGGCTGGTATCCCGACTGGATTCCGCGCCTCTTCAAGCGCGGCGCCGCGCGCTTCTCCGACGATCTCGTGCATGAGCGGCTCGTGTTTGAGTCGCCCGCGAAGCGGCTGGAAGGCAAGCTGATGCACCACTCGTACGAAGACTTCGAGACGGTGCTGCGCAAGCTCGACGCGTATTCGACGGCGGGCGCGCAACAGCGTCACGCGGCGGGTCAACGCGGCAGCTTCGGCAAGGCCGTCGCACGAGGCGCCTGGGCGTTCGTGCGAACCTATCTGTTGCGGCGTGGGTTTCTCGACGGTCGGGCGGGTTTCATGATCGCGATGTTCAATGCCGAAACTGTGTATTACCGGTTTCTGAAGCTTGCGCAACTCGGCCGCGAGGATGCTTCGGGTCGTTGAGCGCGGGCGGTTCGATTAATCAGGTTCGCTTAATCAGGTTCGGTGAATCAACACCGCCCGCCCGTCACGGTCGCCGGCATCAATACACGATCTCGATCGCGCTGCCTGAAAACTCGCTGCGCAACGCGGCGAGCAGTTCGTCCGTCGGCCTCACGCGCCATGCATCGCCAAGCCGTACCTCACCTTCCGCGTTGTCGCTGCGATAGACGATCTGTACGGCGAGGCCATTCGGCATCGGCGCGGATGGCCGCTGCCCGCGCCCGCCAGAATCGCCATTTCCACCGAAGCCGCCACGACCGCCGCCTCGGGCAGCGGGCGCCGGCGCAGCCACTTCCGCGTCTTCCGGCTTCGCGCGATAGGCTTCGAGCACGGAGCGCAACACCAGCGCATTCGCATTGCCGTTCATCTGCACCTTCACCGCCTGCGCGTAACGCGTGCGCGCGCGGCCGAGGTCCATCGGCGTATCGACCGTGAAACGGATGCCGCCCGTGAACGCGTCGTTACGCGCCTGACCTTGCACGACGAGCAGTTCGTCTTCCTTGAACAGCTGCTTGTGCGCCTCGAATTGCTCGTTGAAGACGGTCACCTCGCACTGGCCCGTGCCATCGTCGAGCAGCGCGATCAGCATCTTGCCGCGCTGGGTCATCTGCGTACGCAGCGACACGATCACGCCCGCCACCAGCTTGTCGCGCCCTTCCTTCAGTTCGCCGATCTTCTGACGCACGAAGCGGCGCACTTCGTCCTTGTAGGCGTCGAACAGATGGCCCGACAGGTAGAAGCCGAGCGCCGTCTTCTCTTCCTGCAAACGGCGCTTTTCCGGCCACGCGGGTTCGTCGATCAGTTCATGGCCTTGCGACGGCGCATCACCCATGTCGAACAGGCCCGCTTGCATCGCATTGGCGCTCGCCTGATCCGCGGCTTCCATTGCTAGCGACACCGACGCGATCAGTTGCGCGCGGTTCTCGTGCAGCGAATCGAACGCGCCTGCGCGAATCAGCGCTTCGACCGTGCGGCGATTGACGATGCGGCGATCGATCCGGTTGCAGAAATCGAAGATATCGATGAACAAACCTTCTTCGCGCGCGCGCAGGATTTCTTCGATCGCGTTCTGGCCGCTGCCCTTGATCGCGCCGAGACCGTAGCGGATCGTGCGCGAGCGCTTGCCGTCGGCTTCCGCGACCGGCTCGAAGCGGTACGCGGACATATTGATGTCGGGCGGCAGCACGGCCATCTTGTTCGCGAGGCAGTCTTCGAACAGGATCTTGACCTTGTCCGTGTCGTCCATCGCGAGCGACATATTGGCCGCCATGAATTCGGCGGGATGGTGCGCCTTGAGCCACGCGGTGTGGTACGCGAGCAGCGCATAGGCGGCCGCGTGCGACTTGTTGAAGCCGTAGCCCGCGAACTTCTCCATCAGGTCGAAGGTCTCGTCGGCCTTCTCGCGTGTCAGGCCGTTCTTCGCCGCACCTTCGGCGAAGATCTCGCGGTGCTTCGCCATCTCCTCGGGCTTCTTCTTGCCCATCGCGCGACGCAGCAGGTCGGCGCCGCCGAGCGAATAGCCGCCGATGATCTGCGCCATCTGCATCACCTGCTCCTGGTAGACCATGATGCCGTAGGTCTCTTTCAGAACAGGCTCGACGCGCGGGTCCGGATACTCCACCACTTCGCGGCCGTGCTTACGCGCGCAGAAGCTCGGAATCAGGTCCATCGGGCCCGGACGATACAACGCCACCAGCGCGATGATGTCCTCGAAGCGGTCGGGCTGCGCGTCCTTCAGCATGCCTTGCATGCCGCGGCTTTCCAGCTGGAACACGGCGACCGTGTTCGCTTTCTTGAGGATCGAGAACGACGCGGGGTCGTCGAGCGGCACTTGCGCGAGCGACCAGTTTTCCTTCGACGGATCGAGACGGCGAATATAGCGCTCGGCCCAGTCGAGAATGGTCAGCGTGGTCAGACCCAAGAAGTCGAACTTCACGAGGCCGACGGCTTCGACGTCATCCTTGTCGTACTGGCTCACGACGCCGCTTTCGTCGCCCTGCGTATAGAGCGGACAGAAATCCGTCAGCTTGCCGGGCGCGATCAGCACCCCGCCCGCGTGCATGCCGACGTTACGCGTCAAGCCTTCTACGCGCTGCGCGAGTTCGAGCAACTGATGCACTTCGTCTTCGTTGTCGAAGCGCTCCTGCAGCAGCGGCTCTTCCTTCATCGCGTCGGCGATCGTGACGTGCTTGCCGGGCTTGAACGGAATCAGCTTGGCGACGCCGTCCGTGAACATATAACCGAGATCGAGCACACGCCCGATATCGCGCACGGCCGCCTTCGCGGCCATCGTGCCGAACGTCGCGATCTGCGACACGGCGTCCGCGCCGTACTTCTCCTTCACGTACTGGATCACGCGATCGCGGCCGTGCTGGCAGAAGTCGATGTCGAAGTCGGGCATCGACACCCGCTCCGGATTCAGAAAACGTTCGAACAGCAGGTTGTAGCGCAGCGGATCGAGGTCGGTAATGCCAAGCGCGTACGCGACCAGCGAGCCCGCGCCCGAACCCCGGCCTGGCCCGACGGGCACGCCGTTGTTCTTCGCCCAGTTGATGAAGTCCGCGACGATCAGGAAGTAGCCGGGAAAGCCCATCTTGATGATCGTGCCGCATTCGAAGTCCAGCCGCGCGTAGTACGTTTCGCGCTGCGCGTCGCGTTCGGCCTGCTCCGGGAACAGTTGCTCGAGACGCTTTTCCAGCCCTTCTTTCGACAACTGCACCAGGTAGTCGTCGAGCGACATGCCGTCCGGCGTCGGGAACAGCGGCAGCTTGGGCTTACCGAGTTCGAGCGTCAGATTGCAGCGCTTCGCGATTTCGATCGTGTTCGCGACGGCCGACGGAATGTCCGCGAACAGCGCGACCATCTCGGCCTGCGTGCGGAAATACTGATCCGTCGTGAAGCGTTTCTGGCGACGCGGATTCGCGAGCATATCGCCTTCCGAAATACACACGCGCGCTTCGTGCGCGGTGAAGTCGTCCGGCGTCATGAACTGCAGCGGATGCGTGGCGACAACGGGCAGTTTCAGCGACGCCGCGAGCGCGACCGCCTGCTGCACATACGCCTCAACGCCGGGCTGGCCGCCGCGCTGCAGTTCGATATAGAAACCGTTCGGGAAGATCGTCGCCCAGCGCTGTGCGTTGCGCTTCGCGGCTTCTTCGTTGCCCGCCGCGAGCGCCATGCCGACGTCGCCATGCTGCGCACCCGACAGCGCGAGCAGCCCTTCGCCGAGCCCGCCTTCGAGCCACGCCGGTTCCACTTCCGCGCGCCCGCGATACTGGTTCGTCAGCCACGCCTTCGACAGTAGTTCGCAAAGATTCAGGTAGCCAGTCTTGTTTTTGACCAGCAGCAGAAGTCGCGAAGGCTTGTCGCGGTCGTCAGGATTCGTGATCCAGACATCGCAGCCGGCAATGGGTTTGACCCCTTTGCCACGGGCTTCCTGATAGAAACGGACGAGACCGAATGCATTGCCGAGATCGGTGAGCGCGAGCGCGCCCTGACCGTCTTTGGCAGCGGAATCGACGACGTCGTCGATACGCACGATGCCATCGGCAATCGAGAATTCGGAGTGAACGCGGAGATGGACGAAGCGGGGATCTGACATGGGCGACATTGTAACCCCGGCCTCCCGAAATTTTTCGGCCGACGCGCGCCCAAACCGCCCCATTGGCCACCCGACCAGAGACCCTTACGCGCGAGCCTTTGTCAATGGCCGCGAGCACGTGACGGAGTCGGTCATCCGGCTATTTCGACGCAGGTCAATATGCCGTCTGGCGGATTGCGGGCCAACTGTCAGGATGAGGGATAATACGCGTTCGAATCCATTTTTCTGCCGTACGCGTGCTGCGCCCGCCCTTGATGCGCGCGCCGCGTATGGCGCTTTATCGCTGGACCAGCATGAATATCCTGAACCTTTCGTCCTACCAGTTCGTGTCGCTCGACAAAACCGTCGAATGGCGGCCGCTCGTCACCGCGCGTTGCGACGAACTCGGCCTGCGCGGCACCATCCTGCTCGCGCCGGAGGGCATCAACCTGTTTATCGCCGGTGAGATTCCGCAAGTGCGCGAGTTCATCGACTACGTTCGCCACGATCCCCTGTTCGAAGGCAAGTTCGCCGAACTGCAATTCAAGGAAAGCCTGTCCGAGAAGCAGCCGTTTCGCCGCATGCTCGTCAAGCTCAAGCGCGAAATCATCACGATGAAAAAGCCGGCTATCCAGCCGGAACTGGGCCGCGCGCCGGCCATCGACGCCCGCACGCTGAAGGCATGGCTCGACCGCGGCCACGACGACGCAGGCCGCCCCGTCGTGATGCTCGACACACGCAACGCGTTCGAAGTCGATGTAGGCACGTTCGATAACGCGCTCGACTATCGGATCACGAAGTTCAGCGAATTCCCCGAAGTGATCGAGCAGAACCGCGCGGACCTCGAAGGCAAGACGGTCGTGTCGTTCTGCACGGGCGGCATCCGCTGCGAGAAGGCGGCCATCCACATGAAGGAAGTCGGCATCGACAACGTCTATCAGCTCGAGGGCGGCATCCTGAAGTATTTCGAGGAAGTGGGCGGCGCGCACTACAACGGCGAGTGCTTCGTGTTCGACTATCGCACCGCGCTCGACCCGAACCTGCAGCCCACAGCGACCGTGCAATGCTTCGGCTGCCGCGCCGTCGTCATGCCGGAAGACCAGAAGTCGCCGTTCTACGTGCCGGGCAAGACCTGCGCATCCTGTCATCCGGAAGCGCAGCGGCAGACCGATGCGGCGCACGCGGCGTAACCGCGTCGCGCGCATCGCGTCATCGTTGCCCGCATGAATCCACTTCGCATGAGCCGCGCCGTTGCGGCTCGTGACACCCTCGCATGACAACCGGCAGCGAACCCTATCGCGGCCGTTTCGCGCCGTCGCCCACGGGCCCGCTACACTTCGGCTCGCTGGTCAGCGCGCTGGCGAGCTGGCTCGATGCGCGCGCGCATCGCGGCGTGTGGCTCGTGCGCGTCGAGGACATCGACGGTCCGCGCACCGTACCTGGCGCAGCGGAAGATATTCTCGATACACTCGCTCGCTTCGGCATGGTGGCCGACGAGCCGCCCGTCTGGCAAAGCCGGCGCATGCCGCTCTACCAGCACGCGTTCGAGCGCCTGCAGGCCAAGGGCTTCGTTTATCCGTGCGGTTGCACGCGTAAGGAAATCGCCGATTCGCTCGTGCGCGTGCACGCGCGGCACACGACCCTCGCCTATCCCGGCACCTGCCGCAACGGCCTGAACGGCAAGCCTGCGCGCGCATGGCGTCTGCGTGTGCCGGACGGTGATGCCGCCATCGTGACGTTCGACGACGGCTGGCAAGGCCAGCAGACGCAGAACCTCGCCACCGAGGTCGGCGATTTCGTCCTGCGCCGCGCGGACGATCAATGGGCATATCAACTGGCCGTCGTCGTCGACGACGCGGATCAAGGCATCACGCACATCGTGCGCGGCGCGGACCTGCTCGATTCGACCGCGCGGCAGATCTATCTGCAACAGTGTCTGGGCGTGCCGACGCCCTCTTATCTGCATGTGCCCGTCGTGACGAATGCCGACGGCGAAAAGCTCAGCAAGCAGACGGGCGCATTGGCGCTAAGCGCGACGGACCCGCTCGTCGCACTGAACGACGCGGCGCTGCATCTTGGCCTGAAGCTGACGCAAGCAGCGACGTCGCTCGATACGTTCTATGAGGAAGCGATCGCTGCCTGGTCGGAGCGCGTGAAACGCTGACGCGTCCGCCCGCGCTGACTGCAAAAAACAAACGGCGCCTGCAAAGGCGCCGTTTTCATTTAAGCCCATCGCTGTCCGCGCTACAACGCGAACAGCGGCACGACGTCAGTTCGAAGGCGTCGTCTTGCGCGGCATACCGAAACCACCCAGCAGCGCGGCGAGCGGCTGCTTCGATGCGGGCTTCTGGGGCGCGGCAGGCGCTTCATCGCGCTTGGCAGCAGCCGACACCGCCGAAGGCGACGGCTCATACGGCTTCAGGAAGAAATCGTCGACAGGTTGCTGACGATGGTGCGTCCCATGCGGACGCTCGTGCGCGCCCGTCGTGCGGCGGCGGCTGCCGCCGCGATCGTCGCGTTCGCGCCGCGGCGCGGCGCGCTCATCGTGGTGATGACGCACGGGCGTATCGACGGTCAGACGCTGCACGTCGAGCGGCCGCTTGATCAGCTTCTCGATGTCGGCAAGCTGCTTGCGCTCGTTCGGGCTGAACAGCGACAGTGCGTCGCCCGATGCGCCCGCGCGGCCTGTCCGGCCGATCCGGTGCACGTAGTCTTCCGCGTTGAACGGCAGATCGAAGTTGATCACAGCGGGCAACTCGGCAATATCGAGACCGCGCGCCGCCACGTCCGTTGCGACGAGCGCTTCGATCTCACCGCGCTTGAACGCGTCGAGCGCCTGCATGCGTTCGCTCTGCGTGCGGTCGCCGTGAATCGCGGTGGCGACCACGCCGTCGCGCTCCAGCTGACGCGCAAGACGGCTCGCGCCGATCTTGCTGTTGCAGAACACGATGACCTGCTTGAGGCCGCGGTCGCGGATCAGTTTCACGACGGCGCCCGTCTTGTCGCCCTCGGCCACCTCGTAGACGATCTGCGTGACGTTGGTCGCCGTCGAATTGCTGCGCGCCACTTCGATCGTCTGCGGATTGCGCAGATACGTGGACGCGAGCTTCTTGATTTCGGGCGAGAACGTCGCCGAGAACAGCAGCGTCTGACGCTCGGCGGGAAGCAGATTCAGGATGCGCTGCAAGTCGGGCAGAAAGCCCATGTCGAGCATCCGGTCGGCTTCGTCGAGCACGAGAATCTGCACCTGCCCGAGATTGGCCGTCTTCTGCTGCACGTGGTCGAGCAGGCGTCCCGGCGTCGCGATCAGGATTTCGACGCCGCGCCGCAGTTCCGCCGATTGCGGATTCATGTCGACGCCGCCGAACACGACGGCGCTGCGCAGCGACGTGTGTTTGGCGTACGCCTGCACGTTCGCGGCGACCTGGTCGGCGAGTTCGCGTGTCGGCGTGAGGATCAGCGCGCGGACCGGGTGGCGGGCCGGCGACGCGCTCGTGCTGGCGAGCGGCAGCAGACGCTGGATGATCGGCAGCGAAAAGCCCGCCGTCTTACCCGTCCCGGTCTGCGCGGCGCCCATCACGTCCCGGCCGCCCAGTACAACAGGGATCGCCTCGGCCTGGATCGGCGTCGGCGTCGTGTAGCCCTGTTCCGCGATGGCTTTGAGAATGTCGGCATGCAGGCCGAACTGGTCGAAGGTCGCGTTGGTAGGCGTGGTTGCTGTGTCGGACATGGTGGCTTTCGCTAAAAATGCGCCTGCGCTTTGCCGCTTGCGCGTTGCCAAAGGCGGCCGCGGGGGCGTCCGCTCAGATTATTTCTGCAGCTTCTTCTGCAGCGGCCGCGGCCGCGGAGGGCGTCAGGACATCAGGATGAGGGCGGAGCCACGGCGTTCCGCACAAGGCCCGAACTCGCGTCGGCATATAGCAGCGAGTGTCGGTAAACATGCGGCCGGCTCCGGCCGGCGGAAACATCCGCCGGAAAGGGCGGTATTGTAGCACTTCGGCACTAATACCCATGGCGCGTGCGCGGAGTTTCTGCTTATCGCTCCCGCGCCGTCACGAAAACGGCATATTTCAAGCAGGGACGGACCATAGCCGACGCGGGCAGCGTAGACGCGCAACGAGTCAATCTGGTGACAGCGCGCCGACATACGCCTGACGCCGCCCCGCCCCGCTAATGTCGCCCCGCTCACCACGTTTCGCGCATCACCATCAGCCGCAACTCCGTCATGTCTTCGATCGCGTAGCGGATGCCCTCGCGCCCAAGCCCCGAGTCCTTGACGCCACCATACGGCATATTGTCGACGCGGAACGACGGCACATCGTTGATGACCACGCCGCCCACTTCGAGTTCGTCCCAGGCCTGATGCGCGTGCGCGAGCGAATCCGTGAAGATGCCCGCCTGCAGGCCGAAGTCGCTGTCGTTGACGGTCGCGAGCGCACTCTTGAAGTCGTCGAACTTTTCGAGGATCGCCACCGGCCCGAACGCCTCCTTGCGATACAGGTCGGTGTCGCGCCCGACGTTTTCCAGCAGCGTCGCCTCGAACATCGCGCCGTCCACCTTGCCGCCCGCGACGATCTGCGCGCCCGCCTTCGCCGCGCTCTCCATCCAGCCCGCTAGCCGCCGCGACTCCGACTCCGAGATCATCGGCCCGACGAAGGTCTTTTCGTCCTTCGGATCGCCCATCTTCAGCGACTTCGTCTTCGCGATCAGTTTCTCGCGCAGCGCGTCGTACAGCGACGCATGCGCGAGAATCCGCTGCACGCCGATGCAGCTTTGCCCCGACTGATAGAACGCGCCAAACGCGAGCCGGTCGACCACGTAATCGAGCTTGTCGCGCTGGTCGCCATCGACGATCGCAGCCGCGTTGCCGCCCAGTTCCAGAATGACCTTCTTCTTGCCGGCCTTCGCTTTCAGGTCCCAGCCGACGGCGGGCGAGCCGGTGAACGACAGTAGCTTGAAGCGTTCATCGGTGGTGAATAGATCGGCGCCGTCGCGATGTGCGGGCAGAACCGAGAACGCGCCTTTCGGCAGATCGGTTTCCGCGAGCACTTCGCCGATGATCAGCGCGCCGATGGGCGCGCGGCTAGCGGGCTTCAGCACGAACGGCACGCCCGCCGCCAGCGCTGGCGCGACCTTGTGCGCGGCCAGATTCAACGGAAAGTTGAATGGCGAGATGAACGAACACGGCCCAATTGGCACCCGCTTCACATAAGCGTGGTAGCCCTTCGCGCGAGGCGAGATTTCCAGATTGACGATGTCGCCGTCGATGCGTACCGACTCTTCCGCCGCGACCTTGAATGTATCGATCAGCCGCGTGACCTCGCCGCGCGAATCGTTGATCGGCTTGCCCGCTTCGATGCACAGCGCCATCGCCATCTCGTCGAAGCGCTCGCGAAAGCGTTTCACGCAATGTTCGAGCACGGCCTGACGCTTGAACGGCGGGAACGCGCGCATCGCGGGCATCGATGCGGCGGCGAGGCCGATCGCTTTATCGATTGCCTTCGCGTCGGCCATCGCAACGCGGGTCGCCACTTCGCCGCTGAACTTGTCGGTGACTTCGAGATCGGTATTCGCGGCTACCGCAACGTTAGCGAGGTAGTACGGGTAACTCTTCTGCAACATGACTCGTTCTCCTTGATCGCAATCGGCTGACGCAGCAAACACCGCGCCGCGCGCCGGACAAGAAAGACAGCGCAACGCTCAAAGCTGCGCCGAAAGCCGCTTGATCTCGCGATTCAGCACGCGCTCGTTGTCGGAGTAATCGATCGGCACGTCGATCACATGCACGCCCGGCGTCGCGAAGCACTCGCGCACGAGCGGCGCGAGTTCCGCCGCCGACGCCACGCGATGCCCATGCGCGCCATAGCTCTTCGCGTAGTCGACGAAATCGGGGTTCTGGAGCGTCATCCCGTAGTCGGGGAAGTTCATGTTCTCCTGCTTCCAGCGAATCATGCCGAACGCGTCGTCGCGCACGATCATCACGACGAGGTCGAGCTTCATCCGCACGGCCGTCTCCAGTTCCTGCGAGTTCATCATGAAGCCGCCGTCGCCGCACACGGCCATCACGTTGCGCTCGGGATGCACGATCTTGGTCGCGATCGCCGACGGCAGCCCCGCGCCCATCGACGCGAGCGCGTTGTCGAGCAGCAGCGAGTTCGGCTCATGCGCGCGGTAATAGCGCGCGAACCAGATCTTGTACATGCCGTTGTCGAGACAGATGATGCCGTCGACGGGCATCGTCTCGTACACGTCGTGGACGACGCGCACCGGGTACATCGGGAAGCGGTCGTCGTGCTGGCCCTTCGCCAGATGCGCTTCGAAATGCTCCTTGATCTCCTTGAAGCGCGCGAAATCCCAATGCTCGCCTTTGCCTTGCAGCGCTTCTTTCATCTGCCAGACAGCGTTGGCGATATCGCCAACCACTTCGATCTGCGGGAAGTACACGGTGTCCACTTCCGCGCCGAGAAAGTTGACGTGAATCACGGTCTTCTCACCCGCATCGGCGCCGCGCATGAAGAACGGCGGCTTTTCGATCACGTCGTGACCGACGTTGATGATGCAGTCCGCGTGATCGATCGCGCGATGCACGAAGTCGCCGTCCGACAGCGTCGCGTTGCCGAGCCAAAGCGGATGCGATTCGTCGATCACGCCCTTGCCCATCTGCGTGGTGAAGAACGGGATGCCGATCTGGTCGACGAATTCGCGCAGCATCTTGCGCGTGGTCTTGCGATTGCCGCCCGCGCCGATCATCAGCAACGGATGCTTCGCCTCCACGATCGCCTTCACCGCGTGCGCAACGGCCTTCTCCTCGGCGACGGGACGGCGGCTGTAGCTCTTCGGAATCGGCTTGCCGTCGCCCTCTTCATGCGCGACGTCTTCGGGCAGTTCGAGATGGGTCGCGCCGGGCCGCTCTTCCTCGGCCTGACGGAACGCCTCGCGCACCGACGCAGGAATATTGGCCACCGACACGATCTGCCGCGTGTACTTGGTGAGCGGCTCCATCATCCGCACCACGTCGACGATCTGGAAATGGCCCTGCTTGCTCGACTTGATCGGCTTCTGGCCCGTGACCATCAGCATCGGCATGGCGCCGAGCTGCGCATATGCGGCCGCCGTCACGAAGTTGGTCGCGCCGGGGCCGAGGGTCGCGAGACACACGCCCGTGCGTCCCGTCAGACGGCCGTAGGTCGCGGCCATGAAGCCCGCTGCCTGTTCATGGCGGGTCAGCACGAGCTTGATTCTGGAGCGGCGCAGCGATTCGAGGAGATCGAGATTTTCTTCGCCGGGAATGCCGAACACGTACTCGACGCCTTCGGCCTCCAGCGATTTGACGAACAGATCCGATGCTTTCATGGGAAGTCTCGCTTGACGAACGAACGCAGACCGGGCCGCTACAACGCAGGCAGCGGCACACGGACAAGGATGATCGAAGACGATGACAGCCGCGCCGATGCATCGAAACGGGGCGCGGCCTGTGCGTGGCACACAGCTTACTACCGGAGGCGAAAACGTGTCGTTTCACGCGCACGCGGCCAGCCCGTGCCGCGCGTCACGCGGAAAGATGCGAGTAAGTGAATTTGCGCAACGGCAAAAAATCAGCGGACGATCGTCACGCAATCCGACAGCAACGGCGGCGCGTCCTCGCCGAGCATCGCGTCATAGAGCGTGGCCTGTGGGCCCTTGGTCCACCACGTGTAGCTGCCCGCCTGATACTTCGCGCCGGAGCCGGACAGCACGTTGACGAACAGCATCTGCCGGCCTTTCACCGGCAGCACCGCGAAGCTCTGACCGTTGGTTGCGTTCAGATAGGTGACCTGCAGGATGCGGCCCGTCGCGCAGGTGTACTTCTGCGTCACGCGATGCGAAGTGCGGATATCGGGCAACGGCAGCAACCCAGCGGCGCGGGCCACGCCCGACGCAGCGACGAACGCCAGCACGCCCACTGATGCAACCCACCGTCTGCTCATCGAATGCCTCGCTTCCTGACGTCCTTTCGTTATGACTGCGCGACCCTGCCGAAGTTTGCGGCTCATGGATCGCTCATGTATCGCTTACGGATCGATCACGTCGGCGCATGCATCGGTCGGCGCGGCGGCCACGTGGCCGACCACGGGAACGATCTTCAGCCCCGCCGACGCGATGCGGCATGGCGCAGCGGCCAGCCCGCAGCCGCTCAACGCGGCCATCAGCCCAATCGCCGATGCGAGCAGCGCGATACGCCGCGCGACCGTGCTGCCTGACTGTCTAGCTTTCACGCACACCGCTCCTTGCCCGCTACATGTTCGATCCGCAACAGCCGCGACGGGGCGAACCGCTACGCATTGTTATCTGGTCGACACCGGCTTGACGGCCGCGGCAGCCTGCTTGGCGCGCTGCAACGCTTCGCCAATATCGCTGCCCGTCGCGAGTGCCACGCCCATGCGGCGCTTGACGAAGCTCTCCGGCTTGCCGAACAGGCGCAGATCCGCGCCCGGCACGGCAAGCGCCTGCGCGACGCCTTCGAACGCGATGCCCGTCTCGTCGAGCCCGCCGTAGATCACGGCCGACGCGCCCGGCGCGCGCAAGGTCGTATCGACGGGCAAGCCGAGAATGGCGCGCGCGTGCAACTCGAACTCGGAGAAACGCTGCGATGCGAGCGTCACGAGCCCGGTGTCATGCGGACGCGGGCTGACCTCCGAGAACCATACGTCATCGCCGCGCACGAAAAGTTCCACACCGAAAAGACCCCGACCGCCGAGCGCCGTCGTCACCTTGTCGGCGATGTCTCGCGAGCGTTCGAGCGCGCGCGGGCTCATCGGCTGCGGCTGCCACGATTCGACGTAGTCGCCCGCGACCTGCACGTGGCCGATCGGCTCGCAGAAACAGGTAACCGTCTGCTGCGTGGCGGAATCGATCGCGCGCACGGTCAGCTGCGTGATCTCGTACTCGAAGTTGATAAAGCCTTCGACGATCACGCGGCCATGATTCACGCGGCCACCCGCCATTGCGTATTGCCATGCGGGTTCGACATCGGCGTCGCTGCGCAGCACCGACTGCCCCTTGCCCGACGACGACATCACCGGCTTCACGACGCACGGATAGCCGACCTTCGCTATGCCCGCCTTCAGTTCGTCGATCGAATCGGCGAACGCGTACGGCGACGTGGGCAGGCCGAGTTCCTCGGCGGCGAGGCGGCGGATGCCTTCGCGGTTCATCGTCAGTTGCGTGGCGCGCGCGGTCGGGATCACTTCGGCGACGCCTTCCGTTTCGATGGCGGCGAGCGCGTCGGTGGCGATGGCCTCGATTTCCGGCACGATCAGATGCGGGCGCTCTTTTTCGACCAGCGCGCGCAACGCCTTCGCGTCAGTCATGTCGATCACGTGCGAGCGGTGCGCGACCTGATGCCCCGGCGCGTTCGGATAACGGTCGACCGCGATCACTTCGACGCCGAGCCGTTGCAACGCGATGATCACTTCCTTGCCCAGTTCGCCCGCGCCGAGCAGCATGACGCGCGTAGCCGAAGTCGAAAGAGGTGTGCCGATGCGTTGGCCGATCATCATGGAAGCTCCAGAGAATTTGTGACAAAAAGCGGGTGGAATGAATGACTGCGCCGATGTTAACATGCGCGGCCCCTGCGGCTGCGCCCGCCGCGTGCCGATAACCTGTGTTGGGAGTGTGTCGTGGGCGACGTTGTCGGCCGTACTTTCAGGCGGCCGGGGCTGCATCCAGCCATGCCGGCGAAACCCCGTGAACGGCGTGGCCGCGGCAACCCTACGTTTTGCCTATGCCGCTTATGCCGCCTATGCCGTTTATCACCCGCGTTTGCGCTCGCATGCGGCAAGCGTAGTGCGATACCCTTACGCCTTCGCCAGTTTAGAGAGGAACGACGATATGCAGCCCACGTCCGCCACGCCACGCGACGCACGCACGAGCGCCACCCCCGACGCATCGTCGAATGCACCTGACACGGCTGCGCGCGTGTCGCTGCGCCGGCGCGCGGGTTATGCGCTGGCCGTCGTGTCGATGGCCGCGTCACTGTCCATGCTCGTCGCCGCCTGCTCGATGCCGAAACATGCCGACACGGAAGCCCCGCCGCCCGATCCGTTCAACCCCGCTGCCACGCAACTGCTCGACAACACCGACTGGCAACTCAGCGGCTGGAAGCTCGCCTCGGGCAGCACGCGCGAGGTGCCGGGCGGCGCGAGCGGCGAACCCGTCACGCTCGTGCTGTCGACGGAAACAGGACTGCGCCGCGCCAGCGGCTTCTCCGGCTGCAACCGCTACACGGGCACGTACATGCTGAAGGACGGCAAGCTGAGCTTCGGGCCGCTCGCAGGCACACGCATGGCGTGCGCGACGCCGGGCGGCAACATCGAAGGCGCGTATCTCGCCGCGCTTGCGCATGTCGAGCGCTCGGCCGTCGACATGCGCAAGCCGCAACAACTTCAGTTGATCCTCGATAACGGCGACACGCTCGTGTTCGCGCGGCGCGGCCAATGACCGCGTGGCCGGCGAACGTCAACTGCATAGGGACGCCGCGCGCTGCGCGGCATTCGCTCGCGGATATGGCCCGCTTTGCCCAGTTAAACTCGACGGATCGCGCACTCGCGCATCCGTCATTCGTTGATGTCTAGCATGCAAACGGTAGTTTTCGGCTGGTTCGGCGCTTCCGCCGTCTGGTTTCTTCCCCTGTTGTGGCGTCTCGTGAAGTCCGCGCTGCCGGGCGGCGCGGGCCTGCGCGGTCCCGGCACGATCCGGCTGTGGCTCGGCTTTGTCTGCGTGCTGATCGCGAGCTGCACGCTGGAGGCATCGCTCGTCAATGTGCAGGGACTCGACGGCTTCGGGCATGCACTGTCGACGGGGCTCACGCATCTGATGGGTCGCGTCGCGACGCCGCTCGTGATGCTCGGCCTCTTCGCGGTGTCGCTGCCGTGGCTCATCGGTTTCAGGTGGCCGTCGTTCTTCGCCTGGGCCAATGAGGCGTTTGGTCTCGGGCTGTCACGCGGCGCGCGGGACGACGAACCGCGCGGCCACTCCTCGCGTGCCGCCGAAACGGCGCCGTCCCATAGCAGCGCGCCTATTAACACGATGGCACCGAAAACCAATGGACGTTATGCGCGGCCGACCGTGTGGCGGCCGCCTACTGCAACGCGCGCCGCAGGTACCGCGACTGCCGCCGTCGCGGCGGGCGAAGCGATGGGTATGTCGGGTGGTTCGACGGCGGGTGCCGGCGGTATCGTGCGCAACGCCGTCGGCAATGCAACGGGCGGCGCGCCGGGAAGTCCCTCCTCCGTCCACCGGCCGGGCGCACCCAAGCCATGGGCGCCCGCCGAGCCGGTCGCGCCCTCTGGCTGGCTCAACACCGACACGCCGCGCCCGCATTCGCGCGAAACGGTGGCTCCGTTGATGGAAGCTGCACGCGTCGCGGCCACGCCGCCGACTGTCTTCGGCAGCACGGCTGCCTTGCAATCGTCGAAAGCGGCAGCGGCCAATGCCGGGGCGCGCGGCCCGTCGGTGAATCCGGCCGTGGCATCGGCGCGCTCGGCGGCCTTGCGCGGGGCGACGGTCACGCAGAGCCGTCAGACGGCATCGGTCGGCGCGGCAACGCCCGCCGCGCAAACGCGTCGAGCCGTCGCGCCGTCCGCTTCGCCGGCCGTGCGCCGCGACACGCCGAATCTCAAAGTGCCCGCCTACACGCGCGCCAATCCGCCCGCCCAACCCGTCGCGCCCGCGTCGAGCGTGCAGGAAACCTTGCGCAGCATCGAGGAAAACGCGGCACGCTGGACGACACTCGCGGGTGCGAGTCTCGCCCGTCGCACGGCGAGCGATCCGGCGAAGGTTGTCGACACGCGTAGCGTGCCCGCTCCCGCCGATGAAGTGAATGCGCAGACGCCGTCCGCTACTGGCCCGGCGGTCGATGCTTCTATGGGTTCCGCAAGCTCAGCGGCCGTTTCGGGCGCGGCGGCCGTCGCTGCCGTCGATCAAGCCGTGTCGGCGCTGGAAGCTGCCATTGCCACGCACACGACACCCGCTGCAGAAACAGTTGCGCCTTTGGAATCAGCGAACGGAGTCGAACGAAACGAAGAAGCGGCTCAAGCGGTTGTGGTCGCGCCGCCCGTGGTGGCTTCGGCGGATGGGCAATCGCGGGTCGCCGAGCCCGAGCCGCAAGCGCAAACCGTCGCGGCAGAGCAAACGGATTCGCCTCGCGTACAGCCCGAGATTGCGCACGCTCAGCCGAGCGCGATTGACAGCAACGTGACGGCAAGCGCGATTGTTGTCGAACCGGACGCACCGACTGACGCCGCACCGGAGATTGAATCGGCTGTTGCAGCGGCTGTGTCCGAGCCGGTTGAAGCGCAACTGCAAGCCGTTGCCGAACGGGTCGCGACAGAGACACAAGCGATCGCGCAGAACGTGGCGTCCGTTGCACAGACTTCCGCGCCGTTCGAACCGGCGACGGCCATCGCATCGTCCGAGCAACCGACGGCGCCTTCGACCGGGATATCGACGCCCTCCGTCGAATCCGCGCCAGCCGATGCAATCGCAACGCCTGGACAACCCACTTCGACGCAGCTCGACGAGCACGAACCCGCAGCGAGCCTGCCGGAAGCGCCAGCGCAAATCGCCGTCGCGGAGCAGCATGCGACTGTCGCTCATGCCGTCGAGTCGCCAGCCGAACCCCAAGCTTCGGTTGCACCGTCAGCGCACATCGCGAGCGAAACTGCGTCACCCGCAGTGGAAGAGCCCGAGCTCGCAGAACAGGTTGAAACCACCCCTACCCCGCTTGCGCCATGGGATGCGATCACGCAATCCGTGTCGCTCATGCGTGTGGCTTCGGCAACCGTTCCATCAATGCAAGCGCATCACGAGTCGGTATCGAACGCGCCTGCGCACGGCGACGCTGACACGCCGTCTGAACCTGTCGCAGTGTCGACTGCCTTCGACGACACGTCGAACGAGAACGCACCCGAAGCACCTTCGAACATCGTGCGCTTCCCGGGCCCGGCCCTCGTTGCGCAAGCGCCTGAACAGAACGCGGCCGACGAGTTCGAGCCCGACCTGACGCAAGACGAGCCCGCCGCCGCGCCCGAAGCACAGCAAGACGCGCAGCAGGAGTCGCCTGCCGCTGCCCCGCCCCGCCCTGCCGTGCGCGGCCACACCGGTCCCGCTTTCGAGTTTTACGCGCCTGCGGCCTCGCACATCGAGCTGCCCACGCTCGATCTGCTCGCGCCCGCCTCGTCCGACGCCGAGCCCGTCAGCGAAGAAAAGCTCGCCGAAACGGGCGCACTGATCGAGCAGCGTCTGCAGGAATTCAAGGTGCCCGTGACCGTAGTCGGCGCATCGGCGGGCCCCGTCATCACGCGCTTCGAAGTCGAGCCGGCGCTCGGCGTGCGCGGCAGCCAGATCGTCGGGCTGATGAAGGATCTGTCGCGGGGCCTCGGTCTTACGTCGATCCGCGTCGTCGAGACAATTCCTGGCAAGACTTGCATGGGTCTCGAACTGCCGAATGCCAAGCGTCAAACGATCCGTCTTTCCGAAATTCTGGAAGCCAATGTCTATCAGAAGTCCACGTCGAATCTGACGCTAGCGATGGGCAAGGACATCACCGGCCACCCGGTCGTCACCGATCTCGCGAAAGCCCCGCACATGCTGGTCGCGGGTACGACGGGCTCGGGCAAGTCGGTGGCGATCAACGCGATGATCGTCTCGCTGCTGTACAAGGCGACGCCCGAAGACGTGCGAATGATCATGATCGATCCGAAGATGCTGGAGCTTTCCGTGTACGAAGGCATTCCGCATCTGCTCGCGCCAGTCGTGACGGACATGAAACTCGCCGCGAACGCGCTCAACTGGTGTGTCGGCGAGATGGAGAAGCGCTACCGGCTAATGTCGGCCGTCGGCGTGCGCAATCTGCAAGGCTTCAACCAGAAGCTCCGCGACGCCGCCGCGAAAGAGAAGAAGATCGGCAATCCGTTCTCGCTGACGCCCGACGCGCCCGAGCCGCTGTCGCCGCTGCCGCTGATCGTCGTTGTGATCGACGAGCTGGCCGACCTGATGATGGTCGCGGGCAAGAAGATCGAAGAGCTGATCGCGCGACTCGCGCAAAAGGCGCGCGCAGCGGGCATCCACCTGATTCTCGCGACGCAGCGCCCGTCCGTCGACGTGATCACGGGTCTCATCAAGGCGAACATCCCGACACGCGTCGCGTTCCAGGTGTCGTCGAAGATCGACTCGCGCACGATTCTCGACCAGATGGGCGCCGAGTCGCTGCTCGGCCAGGGCGACATGCTGTTCCTGCCGCCCGGCACCGGCTACCCGCAGCGCGTGCACGGCGCGTTCGTCGCCGACGAGGAAGTGCATCGGATCGTCGAGCATCTGAAGCAGTTCGGCGAACCGGAATACATCGAAGGGATTCTCGACGGCCCGGCGACAGATGGCGGCGGCACGCAGGACCTGTTCGGCGAAACGCCGGATGCGGAAGCCGATCCGCTGTACGACGAGGCCGTCGCGTTCGTCGTGCGCACGCGCCGCGCGTCGATCTCGGCGGTGCAGCGACAGTTGCGCATCGGCTATAACCGCGCGGCGCGACTCGTCGAGCAGATGGAGGCGGCAGGCCTCGTGTCGGCGATGGGCATCAATGGGAGCCGCGAAGTGCTCGCGCCGGGGCCGGCGGAGTAAGCTGCCTTCGGAATTGAACGAGCGCCGCTGCGAGAATAAAAGAAATAGTCGAACGCAGCGGCGACACCCGCCTCTTTCACACCGCAGTCATCACGACGGCGACACCCACTTGAAGTCGACGGGCGAGCCGATCTCGATGCGTTTCGGGTTCGCTTCCAGCAGCCCGCTTTGCGGATCGCGACGGAACACGTACGCCGTATCGCTGTTCTGATTGCCGACGATCAGCCATTGCCCCGTCGGATCGATTGAGAATTCTCGCGGCGATTTCCCGAGACTCGACTGACGGCCGACTTCGCGGATATGGCCGTTGCCGGGATCGACTGCGTAGATCACGATTTCGTTCGCATCGCCGCGATTGCTCGCGTACAGAAAGCGTCCATCCGGCGACAGATGGATCGCGGCTGCGCCCACCTGCCCCTTGAAGCCGGGTTTCGTCATCGGCACGACCTGCAGTTGCGTGAGCTTGCCGTCGTCGTAATGAAATGCCGTGATGGTCGCCGTCAACTCGCTCGTCAGATACGCGTACTTGCCGTCGGCGCTGAACACCAGATGGCGCGGGCCCGAGCCGGGCTTCACGTCGGTATAGCGTTTGTCCGTCGGGCCGAACAGGCCACGGCTGCCGTCAGGCGTGTAGCGGTATGCATAGAGCTTGTCGGTGCCGAGATCCTGTGCGAACAGATACTTGCCATCGGGCGAGAACACGGTCGAATGCACGTGCGCGTTGTCCTGGCGTCCCTTCACGGGACCGCCGCCTTCATGATGCACCGTCAGCACCGACGCGCCGACCTGGCCGTCCGCCTGCAACGGAAACACCGCGAAGCTACCGCCAGGGTTCGCGGCGACCGAGTAGTTGGCCGTCGTCAGATATTTGCCGTCCGGCGAGATGCTCAGATAGCACGGATCGTTGCCATCCGACGACACGCGGTTCAGGAACGTTAATTGCCCGCTTTTCGCATCGAAGCCGAACGCGCTGATGCCGCCGCGCTGCCCGGCCGGGCCGTTGTCGCCAGGCTGCTCGTTGACGGAATAGACATAGCGTCCGTCGCGCGACGCGATCACGTACGACGGATTGTCGGTCTTCGCGGACGACACCTGGGTCGCATCACCCGACTTGGTGTCGAAGCGATAGACATAAATGCCTTCGCTCTTCGGGCCGGTGTAAGTGCCGACGATCAGATCGTAGACGCCATCGGCGGGTGCGGCGGTCGTGCCTTGAGCGAAAGACTGCGTGGCGGCAATCGATACCATCAGTGTCAAACCTCTTATGATCGAACGGGCGGACAGGCGCGGATTCACGCGCAAACTGAAAGACTGTGGCACGGCACACGCTACGACTCGTGTACGACGCTGCATGACGACCTCCTGGCGAGACGATTATTCGGTTCGTGTGTGTCGCTGGTCTGCCGCGCGGCTCGATCGGAGCGTGCCGTCGTCGTAACGGATACATGACGATTGCGGCCTGCGCGCTGCGCGCCCTCGTGGCCCAGCCGCCTCCGCTGATCGTCGATGTCGTATTTGGGGCAAGTATAAGAGCGTTGCCCGTGCTCGCACAGACAGATCCGCGAACGCAGGCTAACCGACAGGTTGTCTCTTACCGTCGTCAATTCGAACAAAAGGAGTCGCCATGAACATCCATCTCACGCTCGGCCCGCTCGTCGCGCTGATCGCCGGCATTCTCATTCTGATCGTGCCGCGCCTGCTCAACTTCATCGTCGCGCTTTATCTGATCATCATTGGGCTGATCGGGCTGTTCGGCGTCGGGGGCACGGCGCACTTTTGACGCGCCTGATGCGCGCGCACGAACGCGCCTATGCGATCCGCTGCGGGTCCGCATAGGTGTTAGACGCGCCGTATGGCGGCGCTTTCGGCACTTCGAACGAGCGTCACGAAACGACGCGCAGCACCGCGCGGGCCGCTTGTCGCGGTCCGCGAGCGCACTGCGCGTGTTTGTTGTGAAGTCTGGTCGTTCTAAATAACGCGCGTCGAGTCAGCCGTTCGACAGTTGATCGAGACGCCAGCGCCCCTGCAAGGACAGGCCGCCGACGGCATAATGACCGTCGGCTTCGCTATAGCGCTTGAAGCAGGCGCGTTCGATCAGAAACGCTGCAGCGGTTTCCATCCCGTTGCGCGAGATGCCGAGCGTGCGGAAGTCGAGTGGAAGAAGCGAGTCGTCAGGCAATTGACTCGCGGCGGAAAGAATCGTGATGCAGTCAGATTTCGACGGGTTCAGCATGGCTTATCCTCGAAAACGGCGCCGTGGCTGCATACTGCAACACCGGACACCTGTGGGCTGCGATTCGTCAGAACTCACGTTTAAATCCGATTGTAAGCATCAAAAAATTGGATTGGCAATATCCCTGGATGCTCGGGCGTATCTGCACCAGAATGCATCGCGCGAGTCCGGTAACTACGACGCTCGCGCACCGTTTCGCGCATGCGGGAACGTACTTATTACACGCCGACCGACGGCTTTACCATGTCTGCATCTATCGAAGACTATGCACTCATCGGCGACGGCCACACGGCCGCGCTGGTTTCGCGCGATGGTTCCGTCGACTGGCTGTGCTGGCCACGTTTCGACTCGGGCGCGTGCTTCGCCGCGCTGCTCGGCACCAAGGACAACGGCCGCTGGCTGATTGCACCCGCGGCGGACGATCAAGCCGACGACGCCGTCGATGCCGCCCCGAAGTCTGACGACCAACCACTTTCGCAAGCCGAAGCACGCAAGGACGAGCGCGCGAAACCCTGCGCCAGGCCAGTGCCGCGCCAGGCAGAGAAGACCGCCACACCGCGCGCGGCGAGGCGAGATGACACGGCTGAGGCAGCGCAAACGGAAGCGCGTGGCGCGTCAGCGGCCCGCGACGACGGCGAACTGGACTTCAGGAGCGGTTTTACGCGCGCGACGCGCCGCCGTTATCGCGGCGAAACATTGATCCTCGAAACCGACTTCGAGACGCCCGACGGCGCCGTCACGCTGATCGACTTCATGCCGCCCGGCAACGGCTGGTCGGAGATGGTCCGGATCGTCGTCGGCAAGCGCGGCACCGTGAAGATGCGCATGGAACTCGTGCTGCGCTTCGACTATGGCTTCTCGATTCCATGGGTCAGCCGCCTCGCGCGCGAGAGCGGCATCAAGGCGATCGCCGGTCCGGACACCGTCGCGCTGCGCACGCCTGTCGACCTGCGCGGCGAGAACATGAAAACGGTCGCCGAGTTCACCGTATCGGAAGGTGAACGCGTGCCGTTTTCGCTGACTTACAGCGAGTCGCATCTGAACATCCCGCCCGCCCGTGATCCGCACTCGGCCCTTGCCCGCACTGAGAACTACTGGCTCGAATGGTCGTCGCGCGGCACCGTCGAGGGCAAGTACGCGACCGCCATCCGCCGCTCGCTGCTGACGCTGAAGGCGCTCGCCTACGAGCCGACGGGCGGCATCGTCGCCGCGCCGACCACGTCGCTGCCGGAGAAGATCGGCGGCGCGCGTAACTGGGACTACCGTTACGTGTGGTTGCGCGACGCAACGATCACGCTGCTCGCGATGATGCGCGGCGGCTACTACGAAGAGGCGCGCGCGTGGCGTTCGTGGCTGGGCCGCGTGATGGCCGGCTCGCCCGAGCAGTTGCAGATCATGTATGGCCTCGCGGGCGAGCGGCGGCTACCCGAGTTCGAAATCGACTGGCTGCCGGGTTATGAGAACTCGAAGCCCGTGCGCATCGGCAACAACGCGGTCGGGCAATTGCAGCTGGACGTGTACGGCGAAGTGATGAACGCGCTGCATCTGGCGCGTGTCGGCGGTTTGCAGGCGGACGAAACCGCGTGGAACGTGCAGTGCGCGATGTTGCTGCACCTCGAAACGATCTGGCAGGAACGCGACGAAGGCATCTGGGAAACGCGCGGCGGCCGCCAGCACTTCACGTTCTCGAAGGTGATGGCCTGGGTCGCGTTCGATCGCGCGATCAAATCGGCGGAAAAATTCGATCTGCCCGCGCCGCTCGAACACTGGTACGAGGTGCGCGCGCAGATTCACTCGGACGTCTGCGCGAAAAGCTGGAATGCGCAGCTCAATGCGTTCACGCAGACCTATGGCGGCGACGAACTCGACGCGAGTGTGCTGCTGATGCCGCTGCTCGGCTTTTTACCGCCTTCGGACCCGCGCATCACCGGCACCGTCAACGCCATCGAGAAAGACCTGATGCACGACGGCTTCGTGATGCGCTACCGCACGACTGAATTCGACGACGGCCTGCCGCCCGGCGAAGGGACGTTTCTCGCCTGCAGCTTCTGGATGGTCGACAACCTCGCGCTGCAGGGGCGCATCGACGACGCGCGCGAGATGTACGAGCGGCTGCTGTCGCTCGCGAACGACGTCGGGCTGCTCGCGGAGGAATACGATCCCGTCGGCGGACGGCTTGTCGGGAATTTCCCACAGGGGTTTTCCCATGTGGCCCTCGTTCACACTGGACTGAATCTCATGAAACACGAGCAGGAGATGGCACACGCGACCGGTCAGCCGCCGCATGACGGCGAAAGTGGAGAAGGCGGTCAGCCGCCCTCTGGCACGCCTGATGCTGATATCCCGTCATCACCTGTCGTCTAAAGAAAGCTGACAAATTGTCGATGACGTGGATATGACATACGTGAGTGTGCTAACGCACTGTTGTTGCATTGCACAAATCGTATGCCTTCTATATCATCACCCGAACCAGACGGCCGATAATCGTCACCACCAACAATTCCACACGTAACCAGAACCGGCCCGCCTCGTCGCTGCGCGTTTAGACACGCTGCGCTGCGCGAACCGTTATAGCTGGAGCACCGATGCTCTATCAAATCCACGAATTCCAGCGGGCTCTTTTGAGCCCGCTCACCGCCTGGGCTCAGGCTGCCTCGAAATCGTTTGCGAATCCGGCCAGTCCGCTCGCCTATGTGCCGGGCGCCACACGCCTGTCCGCTGGCTACGAGCTGCTGTACCGTCTCGGCAAGGACTACGAGAAGCCCGAGTTCAACCTGCACCAGATCGTCAAGGACGGCCACAACATTCCCATCGTCGAGCAGACGATCGTCGAGAAGCCGTTTTGCCGGCTGATGCGCTTCAAGCGCTATTCGGACGACAGCGACGCTGTGACGCAGCTGAAGGAAGAACCCGTCGTACTGGTGTGCGCGCCGCTGTCGGGTCACCATTCCACGCTGCTGCGCGACACCGTTAAGACGTTGCTGCAGGATCACAAGGTGTACATCACGGACTGGATCGATGCGCGCATGGTGCCGATCGAAGACGGTACGTTCGATCTCGACGATTACATCGCGTATATCCAGGAATTCATCCGCCACATCGGCGCGAAGAATCTGCACGTGATCTCGGTGTGCCAGCCTACCGTTCCCGTGCTCGCCGCCATTTCGCTGATGGCGAGCCGCGGCGAAGACACGCCGCGTACGATGACGATGATGGGCGGCCCGATCGACGCGCGTAAAAGCCCCACGGCCGTCAATTCGCTGGCAACGCAGCATTCGACCGAATGGTTCGAGAACAACGTCATTTACAACGTGCCGCCGAACTATCCGGGCTTCGGCCGTAAGGTGTATCCGGGTTTTCTGCAGCACACGGGCTTTGTCGCGATGAATCCGGAACGTCACGCGGCTTCGCACTGGGACTTCTATCAGAGCCTTCTGCGCGGTGACGAAGAGGATGCGGAAGCGCACCGCCGTTTCTATGACGAATACAACGCGGTGCTCGACATGGCCGCGGAATACTATCTGCAGACCATCCGCGTCGTGTTTCAGGAGTTCAGTCTCGCGGAAGGCACGTGGGAAGTGAACGGCGAGCTGGTGCGCCCGCAGGACATCACGAAGACCGCCCTCTTCACGATCGAAGGCGAACTCGACGACATCTCCGGCAGCGGCCAGACGCGCGCCGCGCATGAGCTGTGCACGGGCATCCCGGAAAAGGATCGCCGCCATTTCACGGCGGAAAAGTGCGGGCACTACGGCATCTTCTCGGGCCGTCGCTGGCGCACCATCATCTATCCGCAGTTGCGCGACTTCATCCTCGAGCACACGCCGAAGGCGACCACACGCAAGACGGAAGAGCGCGTCGAAGCGTAGGCGCAAGCCGCATGCGGCGGGCGCAGCCAAATGTTGCGCCTGCATCCAACGGATTCCAGCGGATACGAAAACGGCCTCTTACGAGGCCGTTTGTCCGTCAGGCGTTCAGGCTTAGCGACGCATCAGATACGCGAGCAGGATCTCAGTGTTCATCTGGATCACTTCGCTGCGCTCGGCCGCTGCGCTGAAGTCGCGACCCAGTGTGGCTTCGAGCGTGAAGCGGTTCGAGACGATGTAGTAGCCCATCCCCGACAGCGTCACATAGAAGCGCAGCGGATCGACGTTCGTGCGAAACAGGCCGGCGCGCTGGCCGCGCTCGAGTATCGATCCCAGTGTGGCAACGATCGGTGAGATCATTTCGCGGATGCGCGTGGACTTCTGCATATAGCGCGCCTCGTGCAGATTCTCGTTGTTCACGAGTCTCAGCAATTCGGGGTGGTCGCGATAGTAATCCCACACGAAATGCGCGAGCCGCGTGACGGCCTCGACAGGCGCGACGCCTGCGAGATCGAGCGTGCGCTCGGCTTCCGTGAGCGCGCTGAACGCGTGTTCGAGGACTGCCGTGAATAGCTGCTCCTTGCTACCGAAGTAGTAGTAGAGCATGCGTTCATTGGTCTCCGCGCGGCGGGCGATCTGGTCGACGCGTGCGCCGAACAACCCACCATTCGCGAACTCTTCGGCTGCCGCGAGCAGAATGCGGCGACGGGTGCCTTCAGGATCTCTTTTGATTTTCGGCTGATTCATGGTGGCATGTGCTTCGTGAGCCGCGTTATCCGGATCGCTCGCCGTCCAATTGCCTGGCCTTGCAACGGCGGCGCTGCGCGGGGCTGGTTGGTGGGATCACACCGTCCTGCGGTCTTACAAAAAAGCGCTTCGATTATGGCACATGCCTCGGTAATAACAACTGGGGAAATCGGCGATAATACGCATTTGACCGATGGCCGAACGCCCTTGCTACCGCGTTGACGGTTGCCCTGGCGGCCCGGCGCCCGACGCGGTTTGCGCAATGTCTGCGAATGCTCCCCGGCGCTCACCAGATGGTGTACACCCAATGGTGCACACCAAACGGTGCGGTTGAAACCGCATCCATTCGATCACAAGCATTCGCCGCGCCGGTGAACGGCAACAGCATGTCCCCCACGTCTTGACCGTGACAGAATCCAAAACATTCGCGGATCTCATCGAAGATCTGCTGCCCCAGACACAATGCACGAAGTGCGGCTATCCCGACTGCCGCGCTTACGCCTTGGCCATCGCGCAGGGCGAGGCCAGCTACAACCAGTGCCCGCCCGGCGGCGCGGAAGGCGTCGCGCGGCTCGCGAAGCTGCTCGGCAAGCCCGCGATTCCCCTCAATCTGGACCATGGCGTCGAGCGGGCGCGGCCCGTCGCGTTCATCGACGAGAGCCTGTGCATCGGCTGCACGCTGTGCATGCAGGCCTGCCCCGTCGATGCAATCGTCGGCGCACCGAAGCAGATGCACACGATGGTCGCCGAACTGTGCACGGGCTGTGACCTGTGCGTGCCGCCCTGCCCCGTCGACTGCATCGAGATGATCCCCGTCACGGGCGACAAGACGGGCTGGGATGCGTGGAGCCAGCCACAGGCCGACGCCGCGCGCACGCGTCACGACGGTCGCCGCGCGCGTCTCGCTGCGGAGCGCGAAGCGGCAGAAGCGCGCGCGGCAGCCAAACGCGCGGCGGCGGTATCGGCGAGTTCGCCGGCCCCGGCGGCGCCCGTCGTTGGCCCCGCCCCAACAGAAGCGACAGTCGAAGCGGTCGAAGCAGCCGCCGCGCCCGTCGCCGACGCCGAAGCGAAGAAACGCGCGATCATCCAGGCCGCGCTCGAACGTGCTCGCGCGAAGAAGGCGGAAAACGCCGCGCAAGGTCTCGGTCCCAGGAATACGACCGCGATCAGCGCAGAAACGCAAGCGCAGATCGACGAAGCCGAGGCACGCCGTCGCCGGCTGGGCATCGCTAACGACAATTCCGAATCCGCACCCAAGCAAGACGTCGATCAACCCAAAAAGTCCTGACCGAGCCGCATGAACGCGACCAAACGACGTGCGATCTACGAGACGCTCCAGAGCCTGAACCCGCATCCGACGACCGAACTGGAATACTCGACACCGTTCGAGTTGCTGATCGCCGTGATGTTGTCCGCGCAAGCAACGGACGTCTCCGTGAACAAGGCGATGCGCCGGATGTTTCCCGTCGCCAACACGCCGCAGAAGGTGTTCGACCTCGGCGAGGAAGGCGTCGCCGACTACATCAAGACGATCGGCTTGTATCGCACGAAAGCGAAGAACGTGATCGCGACGTGCCGCATCCTGCTCGACCAGTACGGCGGCGAAGTGCCCGACGGGCGCGAAGCGCTGGAGAGCCTGCCGGGCGTGGGCCGCAAGACGGCGAACGTCGTGCTGAACACGGCATTCGGCCAGCCGACCATCGCCGTCGATACACACATCTTTCGGGTTGCCAACCGAACGGGCCTCGCGCCAGGCAAGGACGTACGCGCCGTCGAACTGGCGCTGGAAAAATTCACGCCCGCCGAGTTCCTGCAGGATGCGCATCACTGGCTGATTCTGCACGGGCGCTATGTGTGCAAGGCGCGTCGGCCGGAATGCTGGCATTGCGTGATCGAGCCGCTGTGCGAATTCAAGCCGAAGACGCCGCCGCCCGATCTCTAAGCGCCGCGGCACGGCGCTTTCAGCGTGTCGCGCCATCCGTCTGCGCGCGCTGCGGGCGCGGCGTAAAATGAACGGCTGCTGGCTACGTCCGAGTCGACGTACCGCGCAAACAGCCCGCCCCACTCGCTTTCACCGTCCGAAGTCCATCGATGTTCAATCCCAGCCGCGACGAAGTCCGCCGTTTTTTCACCGACACCTGGCGCAAGCAGCGCGCGGGTGAAATCCTGACGCCGCTCGAAGCGATCGCCGCCGACTGGATCATCGAGCATCCCGAGTATCACGCCGAGCTCAAGGACGCCGAGGCCGCCTCGGCGCAGGACTACTCGCCCGAACGTGGGCAAACCAATCCATTCCTGCATCTGTCGATGCATCTCGCGATCAGCGAGCAGCTGTCGATCGATCAGCCGCCCGGCATTCGCGCCGCGCACGACCGGCTCGCCGCGCGCCTCGGCTCCACGCACGACGCGCAGCACGCGATCATGGAGTGCCTGGGCGAAACGATCTGGGAAGCGCAGCGCACCAACACGCCGCCCGATACGGACGCCTATCTGCAGCGCATCGAGCGCCGCGCGACGCGCGACTGACTGACGGCGCGAACCTTCGCGCCAGCCGAAACCCGTCGTACGAAAACAAACACCCCGCCAAGGCGGGGTGTTTGTCGTGATCCGTCAGCGAATGCGCAGCAGCTTACTTCTTCTGCACGAGGTCGCCGTCCAGCGATTCGATGTACGCGGCGATGTCCTTCATGTCGCTTGGCGACAGGCTTTGCACCTGCGCCTGCATGATCGCGTTGTTGCGGCCGAGGTGCGGGTTGCCCGTGCCCATCTGATACTGGCGCAGCGCCCAGTAGATGTAGTCCGCGTGCTGACCGGCGAGCTTCGGATATTCCGGCGTCACGGGCTTGTTCAGATTCGGGCCGTGGCAGGCCGCGCAGTTGTGGCTATCGGAGAGCGCCTTGCCGTTGGCGGCATCCGCCGCGTGCGCGTTCGATGCGACGACAAAACCGGCCAGCGCGAGCGTCGCGCATGCAGCCTTGACCACCGTATGAAGTGCGTGGGGATGCTTCTTCATGAATTCTCCTGTGTCGACGGACGTTTGCGCTTTAGCGCCTACCGCCGTCCCATGCAAACTGGTTGCGCCGCGAACTGAATGAGCCGATGACGCGCTGGCGCGCGCCGCCCGTCATTTGTCGGGATTATTCTTCGAAGAGGCCGTCTGCACCGAGTAATACGCGGCGATGTCGGCGATGTCCTGGTCGGTCAGTGTCACAGCGATCGCATGCATCGTGTCGAAATGGCGGTCGCCCTTCTTGTACGCGTGCAGCGCGTTTTCGAGGTAGGTCCGGTTCTGGCCGCCCAGCATCGGCACCCGGTACACCTCGGGGTAAGCCGTACGATAGTCGGGAATACCGTGACAGCCGATGCACATCGCGACCTTGCCCTGGCCCGCCTTGGCGTCGCCCACGATATCCGCTGCCTGCGCAGTTGCCGCCAAAGTTGCCGCAAAACCCGCGGCCACCGACATGGCAGCGACCACGACATGTTTGCCAACGAATTTGTTCATAGCTCTTTTAACCTGGCTTGAGGGGGAACGGGCGCCCAAAAAGGCTACGGCCTGCGCCGTTTTACTTGTCTGGGTTGCCACGCAGGCCAAAAAAATCGGCCCAATTGTACCGCGACGCCGCGCCGGGCGTCCACCCGACAGGACCCGACCCCTGTCCCGGCAAAGCGCCGCGCCACAAGGCGTCGCGCGAAATGCCGAAATAGGACAGTCACAACCGGCTTCCGTCCGGGCGCGGCGGATTGCCGCATGCGGAAATCCGTCTCTTGCACGTGCCGCGCATACCGTCCGACGCGGCTGACACCTTACGCGCGCCCCGCGGAGCACAACAGGCCTTCTGACTTATACTGGAATTTTTCCCGAACGAGCGTCCTGTCATGCGTTTCGAAGGCTCATCGCAATACGTCGCCACCGACGACCTCAAGCTCGCGGTCAATGCCGCGATGACGCTCAAGCGGCCACTGCTGATCAAAGGCGAGCCGGGCACGGGCAAGACGATGCTCGCAGAGGAAGTGGCAGCGGCCCTCGACATGCCGCTGTTGCAATGGCACATCAAGTCCACCACGAAGGCACAGCAGGGTCTGTACGAATACGACGCCGTATCGCGCCTGCGCGATTCGCAGCTCGGCGACGAGCGCGTGAAAGACATTCGCAACTACATCGTCAAGGGCGTGCTGTGGCAGGCGTTCGAGTCGGATGAACAATCGGTGCTGCTGATCGACGAAATCGACAAGGCCGACATCGAGTTTCCGAACGACCTGCTGCGCGAGCTCGACCGCATGGAGTTCTACGTCTACGAGACGCGCGAGTTGGTGAAGGCGAAGCACCGGCCGCTCGTCATCATCACGTCGAACAACGAAAAGGAGCTGCCTGACGCATTCCTGCGCCGCTGCTTCTTCCACTACATCAAGTTCCCCGATCCGTCGACGATGCAGCAGATCGTCGAAGTCCACTATCCGGGCATCAAGCAGGAATTGCTGCGCGCCGCGATGGAAAGCTTCTTCGAGCTGCGCAACGTGTCGGGCCTGAAGAAGAAGCCGTCCACCTCCGAACTGCTCGACTGGCTCAAGCTCCTGCTCGCCGAAGACATTCCGCCCGAAGCGCTGCGCTCGAAGGATCAGAAGCAGATCGTGCCGCCGCTGCATGGCGCGCTGCTGAAGAACGAACAGGACGTGAGCCTGTTCGAGCGGCTCGTGTTCATGAACCGCAACAACCGCTGATCGCGCCGTAACGACAGGCGAACACGGACGGAGACACCGGCATGCTGATCGACTTTTTCTACACGCTGCGCGCCGCGAAGCTGCCCGTTTCCGTGAAGGAATACCTGACGCTGCTCGAAGCGTTGAAGGAAAGCGTGATCCAGCCGTCGCTGGACGAGTTCTACTATCTCGCGCGCATGACGCTCGTGAAGGACGAGCAGTATTTCGACAAGTTCGATCAGGCGTTCGGCGCGTATTTCAACGGCGTTGCGCAGAAGGCCGATCTCGCGCTGGACGTGCCGCTCGACTGGCTGAAAAAGAAGCTGCAACGCGATCTCAGCCCGGAAGAGAAAGCGCAGATCGAAAAGATGGGCGGCCTCGACAAGCTGATGGAGCGCCTGAAGGAACTGCTCGACGAGCAGAAAGGCCGTCACGAAGGCGGCAACAAATGGATCGGCACGGGCGGCACGTCGCCGTTCGGCAATGGCGGCTACAACCCGGAAGGCATCCGCATTGGCGGCGAGTCGTCGGGCAGCCGGACGGCCACCAAGGTGTGGGACCAGCGCGCCTACCGCGACTATGACGATCAGGTCGAAATCGGCACGCGCAACATCAAGGTCGCGCTGCGCCGCCTGCGGCGTTTCGCGCGCGAAGGCGCCGCCGAAGAACTCGATCTGCCCGACACGATCCGCAGCACGGCCGCGAACGCCGGCTGGCTCGACCTCAAGATGGTCCCGGAGCGGCACAACAACGTGAAGGTGCTGATGCTGCTCGACGTCGGCGGATCGATGGACGATCACATCAAGCGCACGGAAGAGCTGTTCTCGGCCGCGAAAGCCGAGTTCAAGCACCTCGAGTTCTACTACTTCCACAACTGCGTCTACGATTTTTTGTGGAAGAACAACCGCCGCCGCCATGTCGAGCGGATGGCGACGTGGGACGTGCTGCACAAGTTCACGCCCGACTACAAGCTGATCTTCGTCGGCGACGCGACGATGAGCCCGTACGAAGTCCTTCAGGCGGGCGGTTCGGTCGAATACAACAACGCCGAAGCGGGCGCCGTCTGGCTGCGGCGGCTCGCCGACCATTTCCCGCATCACGCGTGGCTGAACCCGGAACCGGAAGGCTTGTGGGAATACCGGCAGTCGGTTTCGGTTATACGTGAAGTGCTCGGCCACCGGATGTATCCGCTCACGCTCGCCGGCCTCGAAACGGCGATGCGCACGCTAAGCAAGTAAGATCCCGGGTTTCCCCGTCTGCCAGGCGAGCCGTAGCGCAACGACGCCACGGCCGCAGCTGCATTGCGCGCGCTGCCCGGCCAGCACCCATCACACCAACGACGCCACACAGAGACACGCAGGATGACCTCTTCCTCCCCCGACTTCTCCCGCGCCGCGCGCACGCCGCTGCGGCCATTCGCCGATACGTCCCTGTCCGCGCTCGTCGCCGGTTTCGTCGCGATGATGACGGGCTACACCAGTTCGCTCGTGCTGATGTTCCAGGCGGGCCGCGCCGCGCATCTGAGCGATGCGCAGATTTCTTCGTGGATCTGGGCGCTGTCGATGGGCATGGCGCTCTGCACGATCGGCCTGTCGCTGCGGTTTCGCGCGCCCATCGTGGTCGCATGGTCGACGCCGGGCGCGGCGCTGCTCGTTTCGTCGCTGCCGCACGTCGCTTATCCCGAGGCGATTGGCGCGTTCGTCGTGTGCGCGCTGCTGCTGACGCTGATCGGCCTCACCGGCTGGTTCGACACGCTGATGAAGCGTATGCCGGCAGGCATCGCGGCCGCGCTGCTGGCGGGCATCCTGTTCGAGATCGGCATCGAGATTTTCCGCGCTGCGCAATTCCAGACGGCGCTCGTGCTGGCGATGTTCTTCACCTACCTCGTCATCAAGCGTTTTGCGCCGCGCTATGCGATTCCGGCGACGCTCGTCGTCGGCACGGCCGTTGCAGGCGCGCTCGGGCTGCTCGATTTCAGCCGCTTTCATGTGGCCTTCGCCGTGCCTGTGTTGACGCTGCCCGCGTTTTCGCTGTCGGCGGTGATCAGCATCGGCATTCCGCTGTTCGTCGTGGCGATGGCGTCGCAGAACGTGCCGGGCATCGCCGTGCTGCGCGCGGACGGCTACCAGACGCCGTCCGCGCCGCTGATCGCGACGACGGGCGCGGCTTCGCTGCTGCTCGCGCCGTTCGGCTCGCACGGCGTGAACCTCGCGGCGATCACGGCCGCCATCTGCACTGGGCGCGAAGCGCACGAAGACGGGAACAAGCGCTATATGGCGGCCGTCTGGTGCGGCGTGTTCTATCTGATCGCGGGCATTTTCGGCGCGACGATCGCCGCGCTGTTCGGCTCGCTGCCGAAGGCGTTGGTGGTGTCGGTGGCGGCGCTCGCGCTGTTCGGCTCCATCATGAGCGGCCTCACCAACGCGATGCAGGACGCACGGCAGCGCGAAGCCGCGCTCGTCACGTTCATGGTGACGGCGTCCGGCCTGACGTTGCTGTCGATCGGTTCCGCGTTCTGGGGACTCGTCGCGGGGCTGGTGACGCATGGCGTGCTGAACGCACGGCGCGGCTGACGAAGGTGACAAGTTAGCGGACAGCGAATGAAACGCGAAAGGCGGAAAGCGCCTGGCGACATGGCGCGAACGGACGGAGGGTGGCCCTGTCAAACCACCATCATCCGATCCGCCATAGAATAGAAGTAGCGGGCGGCGTTCCACGGTAACATCCCCGGTTTCAGACGTGGACATCGCAGATGACGCGCCTGCACGGCCGTTTACGTGGCAAAGCGAAGCGCATTGCGGCCTCGCGCCGCGTCATCATTTCCTGGACCATGGCGCGCGTGCGCCTCGAAGCGAAGGCTCGACATGACAACTGCACTCGATCAACTCAAGCAATACACCACGGTCGTCGCGGACACCGGCGACTTCCAGCAACTCGCGCAATACAAGCCGCAGGACGCGACGACGAATCCGTCGCTGGTCCTGAAGGCCGTGCAGAAGGACGAGTACAAGCCGCTGCTCGAAAAGACCGTGCGCGATCACGCATCGAAGCCCGTCAGCACGATCATCGACAACCTGCTGATCGCCTTCGGCACCGAAATCCTCAAGATCGTGCCGGGCCGCGTATCGACAGAAGTCGACGCCCGTTTGTCGTTCGACACGAAGGCGTCGATCGAGAAAGGACATGAACTCATCAAGATGTACGAGGCGAAGGGCATCGGCCGCGAGCGCGTGCTGATCAAGCTTGCTTCGACGTGGGAAGGCATCCGCGCTGCCGAAGTGCTGCAGAAGGACGGCATCCACTGCAACATGACGCTGCTGTTCTCGCTGGCGCAGGCTGTCGCCGCCGCGGAAGCAGGCGCGCAACTGATTTCGCCGTTCGTCGGCCGCATCTACGACTGGTACAAGAAGAACGCCGGCAGCAACTGGGACGAAGCGCGCGACGGCGGCGCGAACGATCCGGGCGTGCAATCGGTGCGCCGCATCTACGCGTACTACAAGAAGTTCGGCTACAAGACGGAAGTGATGGGCGCGAGCTTCCGCACCACGAGCCAGATTCTCGAACTGGCCGGCTGCGATCTGCTGACCATCAGCCCCGATCTGCTGCAAAAGCTCCAGGACAGCACCGACAAGGTCGAGCGCAAGCTGGTGCCGGAAGCGTCCAAAGACGCCGACATTGCGCGCGTGCCGACCGACGAGCCGACCTTCCGCTTCCTCGTCAACGACGAGGCAATGGCCACCGAGAAGCTCTCCGAAGGCATTCGCGTATTTGCTGCGGATGCCGTCAAGCTCGAGAAGGTGATCGAAGGTCTGCGTTAAGACCGACTCGCCTGACTCACTGCGCAAGCAAGCCGCGCGTGGCCGCAAGGCCCCGCGCGCTTTTTTTGTTTACCGCTCGTTTTGCGCCGCTTTTCTCTACCGCTTCGCGCGCATTCTTTTCCCAATGTGTCAGCGCACTGTCTGCGCTTCGGCAGGTTTTACTTCGGTCAACACAGTTTCACATTCGACGCTGCAGCGGCGACTACAATCGTTGGCACGCGTGCGTTCAGTCGCACTCCGTCACTGCGCGTTCGCGCGAAACGACACGTCAATTCAATTGACAGGAGACAACGATGCAAGTCCAGCCCTATCTGTTTTTCAATGGCCGTTGTGAAGAAGCGCTCAAGTTCTACGGCGAGAAGCTCGGCGCACAAGTGTTGTTCCAGATGCGTTTCAGGGACGCGCCGCCGAACCCGCAGCAACCCATCCGCCCCGGCACCGAAGACAAGATCATGCATGCGTCGGTCAAGATCGGCGCGACGGAACTGATGGCGTCGGACGGCAACTGCGACGACACGCCCGGCTCCGGCACGCACACGGGCTATGGCCTGTCGATCACCGTCGACGATCCGTCGCAAGGCGAAAAGACCTTCAACGCGATTTGCGAAGGCGGCAATGTCGTGATGCCGTGGCAGGCGACGTTCTGGAGCACGGGCTTCGGCATGGTCGTCGACAAGTTCGGCGTGATGTGGATGGTCACCAACCCGCACGAAGGCGACAAGCACGCAAGCTGATTCGTCATTGACGCGCGGGCGCATCGCTCGCGCCGCGTTCGATGTTCCAGTTCGGCTCGCTCGCCGCGAGCAGCGCGCGCAAGCGCTCCACCTGCTCGGCGAAGCGCTGCGCGAGCCAATACGGCCCCTGTAAATCAGGGGCCATTTCTTCGCACGGTGTCTGCGCGCCCTGCTTCGCTTCCGGCGTCGATGACAATGTCGCCGCGTCCGGCATCCGAAACTGTGTCGCGCCCGCGAAGCGCAACGCGCGCGCGGCGGCGAGCAGCGTCAGGCGCACCGCGTTCGCCTCTTCGCCGCACCGCTGCGCGAACGCGTCGCGCCGATCCGGATGCGCGAGCGTGCCCGTCGACAGCATTTCGAGCGCGCTCAGCATCGAACGATGTAAACGTTGGATCTCATCTAGCTGCGCGATGGGCTGATCGATCTCCTTCGCGACCGACGGCATCAGCGAGCGCAACTGCACCAGCCGCTTGCCCATGCGGATGAACGTGGCGACCAGTTCGTCGCTGCCGACGGGCACGCCCGTCGTCATCCGCGTGTAGATGCGCGCGCATTCACGCAGGTTGTCGGCGAGCAGATAGCGCCATGAGTACGTCGCGTGCAACGGCAGCGCAAACGAAAACGCCAGCGCGATCACGATGCCGATCAGCACGTTCAGCGTGCGCCAGAGACCCGTGCTGATCATGTTGTCGCCGTGTCCCGCGACGATGCACATCGTGATCGCCGTCAACAGTGCGACGTAACCCGCACTGCCGATCGCAAACCACGCGCAGACGGCGGCAATCACCGACATCAGTACGTAGGTTAGCGTCAGCGAATCGAACAGGTTCTGCTGCAGGATCAGCGCAAGACCGAGCGTCGCGCCGAGCAGCGTGCCCGCCGCGCGCTCCGCCGCTTTCTTGCGGATATTGCCGTGATGCTGCAACCCGCCAATCACCACCAGCAGCGTCACCGACGACCAGATGCCGTGCGGAATATCGATACCCGTCGTCGTGAGGATCGACACGAGCATCGCGAGGCCGACGCGCAGGCTGTGGAAGAACTTGGCGTGGCGATAGCGGTAATACGGCGACGTGACCGCGCGCACGAGCCGGCCGATGCGCGAGCGACGCGGCGCGAGACGCGCGGCGACGGCGTCGTTCGTCCCCGGCGGCGTGCCGGTGACCGGCTTGCGCGGCGGCTTCGGTTGCGGGTCGGAGAGAGCCATCCGTCATCCCAGGTTGGGGTTGCGCGACAAAGACAGCGACCACACGAGCATAAACGATGTCGACGCTCGTCCCCAGCGTGGTCCAGCCATCCGGGACAGCGACGCCCCGCGCCGCGCCAGAAAAAAAGCCCGCAGCATTCGCTGCGGGCTTTCCTGTCAGGCAATCAGCCGATGCGAGATCAGGCTTCGTGCACGTCCAGATAATCTTCCGGACGCGTGCGATCTTCGGCGTGCTTCATGCCGACTGCGCGCACCACGAGGCTGGCAACGACCGACACCACGAGGTTGACGATCAGCGACCACACTGCCGCATAACCCGGAATCGCGAGGCCGCCAATATGGATCGTGTAGATCGAGCTGGAGAGCTTCAGCGAAATCGCCATCCACGTGCCGACGGCGATACCCACCGCCCAGCCGAGCAACAGGCCGCGATAGTCGAGCACGCGCGTGTAGAGACCGAGCACGATAGCGGGCAGCGTCTGGATGATCCAGATGCCGCCGAGCAGTTGCAGCTGGATCGCATACGTCAGCGGCAGACCGAGAATGAACGCGACGGCGCCGACCTTCACGATCAGCGACACGAGCTTGGCGATGTTGGTCTCCTGCTCGTGCGACATGTTGCGGTTCACGAACTCCTTGTGGATGTTGCGCGTGTACAGGTTCGCGGCTGCAATCGACATGATCGCGGCCGGCACCAGCGCGCCGATGCCGATCGCCGCGAACGCGACGCCGACGAACCACGACGGGAAGAAGTGCAGGAACAGCGCGGGCACCGCGAAGTTCGGGCCGAACGCCTTGAAGTACGGCGCGAACTCCGGCATGTCCTTCACGCCCGCTGCGAGCGCCATGAAGCCGAGCAGCGCGAGCAGACCGAGCACCAGCGAGTACGCGGGCAGCATCGCCATGTTGCGGCGGATCGTGTTGCCCGACGACGACGACAGAACGGCCGTGATCGAGTGCGGGTACAGGAACAGCGCGAGCGCCGAGCCCATCGCCAATGTCGCGTACGCGCTATAGCCGTTCAGGCTCGACACGTCCGGCGCCTTCAGCAGCAGCTTGGCAGGCGGCACCGCGCTGAAGATATGCCCGAAGCCGCCCAGCTGCGGCGGAATCACGATGATCGCCGCAGCGATCGTGATGTAGATCAGCACGTCCTTGACGACGGCGATCATGGCCGGCGCGCGCAGACCCGACGTGTACGTGTAAGCGGCGAGGATCGCGAAGGCGATGATCAGCGGCAGATCGCCGACGAAGCCCTTCGTATCGAAGCCGAGCGCGCCGATCACCACTTCGATGCCGACCAGCTGCAGCGCGATGTACGGCATCGTCGCGACGATGCCCGTCACGGCGACGGCAAGCGCGAGCATGCGGCTGCCATAGCGCGCGCTGACGAAGTCGGCGGACGTCACGTAGCCCTGACGCTTCGAGATGCTCCACAGCTTCGGGAACACGACGAACGCGAACGGATAGATCAGGATCGTATAAGGCAGCGCGAAGAAGCCCGTTGCGCCTGCGCCGAACACGAGTGCGGGGACGGCGATGAACGTGTACGCGGTGTACAGGTCGCCACCCAGCAGGAACCACGTGACGACCGTGCCGAAGCGCCGGCCGCCGAGGCCCCACTCTTCCAGATGCGCGAGATCGCCTTTACGCCAGTGCGCGGCGATGAAGCCGAGGATCGTGACGCCGATGAAGAACAGAACGAAGACGAAGGTTGCGGTGGCGTTCATCGTGCACCTCCCTTCGAGCGGGCTTTGGTCTTGAAGTACACGACGGCCGTAATCACCGCGCTGATCAGCACCCACAGGAGCTGATACCAGTAGAAGAACGGGAAGTCGAACAGCACGGGTTCGATCTTGTTGTAGGACGGCACCCAGATCATCGCGATCCAGGGTAACAGCAACAACCACAGCCAGTGCTTGCTGGCCTTGTTGGCGTCGGCGTCGTGAGCCATGACGTCTCCTCTTACCTTTTATTGAATTGTGTCCCGCGTCTGGCGGGCAGATGGACCCGGCTGCGGATAACAGACTGGGCGCCCCGAAAGCCCCGAAAGAGTATCGGAGTGGCGAACGACCGGTCAAGCAGGGGTGACCCTAAACGCAACGGTGTTGTCAATACACGAAACGTCGCAGAGTGTGAGATCGGATACGAAAGCAGACATCTCCGCTGCTTCGTTAAGACGCGCGGCGCGATGCCGGCCGAATGAATGTCGAGGCCGCCGTGCCGGGCGAGGCACGGCGGTTGCGCGAGCGCGCTGGCGTTGCACCAGCGCGGGGATTGTCAGATCGCGATGCGACGTGCGTCAGATCGCGAACGTGTCGTTCTGGCCCGTCGATTCCTGCAGGCCCTTGACCCACTTGCGTGCGGGCAATGCGAGCTTTGCCTCGATCAGCTTCGCGCGCTCCTGCAACTGCGCAAACGGCACGTCGATTGCCGGGCCTGAGAATGCGATCGCGATGCGGTTGCCATCGTGCACTTCGGGCAGCGCAATCACGCGTCCATCGAACGCTTCGTTCAGGCGCTTCATGTTGCGCACGAAGCTCGGATGATCGCCGAACAGGTTGACGGTGACGACGCCCGCTTGCGTCAGACACGCGCGCGCGGCGCGATAGAAGGCGACGCTATCGAGCACCGGGCCGCGCGCCGTCGCGTCGTACAGATCGATCTGCAATGCGCCGACCGTGTCGTGGTTCGCGCGGTCGTTGACGAATTCCCATGCGTCGGTTTCGCGCACGGTGAGGCGCGCATCGTCGGCGGGCAGGCTGAACATCGTGCGCGCGGCGATCACGACGGCGGGGTTCAATTCGACGGCTTCGACCTGTGCGCGCTTCAGGTAGCGATGCGCGAACTTTGTCAGCGAGCCGGTGCCGAGGCCGAGCTGCACGATGCGCTTCGGCGTTTCGAGGAACAGCAGCCATGCCATCATCTGCTGCGCGTATTCGAGTTCGATGTGATCTGGCTTCGACAGACGCATCGCGCCCTGCACCCATTCCGTGCCGAAGTGCAGGTAGCGCACGCCACCTTCTTCCGAGAACGTGACGGGTGCGAAGCGCGGCTTGCGCGGGGCTTCGATCATCGACGCTTTCGCGACGTCGCTGAAGTCGTCTTCGTCGCGCGACGCGCGGGTTTTTGCGCGCGAAATGCGTTGCTTAGGCGCAGCGGATTGATTGTTGCGGAAAGCACGCGCCTCGGCCGAAGCACGCTTGATCAGTTTCGTCATGTGAGGATCTCGCGCCACAGGCGCAATTTTTGGTCGAACGAGAGCATAGCATTGGCGGGGCTGGAGGACGGCAGCACCAGCGTCTCGTAGCCCGCCTCCGCGATCACAGGTGCAAAGCGCCCCGCCGTCTTGCCATTGAAGCAGATCTTCTTGAGCTTCGGCGCGTACTCGCGGAACGAAGCAAAGTCGTTTGGCGTCGCGTTGCGGATCGCCACATCGAGACTGCCTTCGCGCGTGCACGCGGCCAGCACATCCCACACGCCGATGCCATGCTTCAACACGCGCTCGAGCCGCGTTGGGTAATCGAGTTCCTGCAACGGCTCGCCGATCACCGCGCCGAGCAAACGCCAGAACTGGTTGCGCGGATGAGCGTAATACTGCGTCACCGCGAGCGACGCCTCGCCGGGAAAGCTCCCGAGTATCAGCGTGTGCGTGCTCTCGGCGACGACGGGTGGAAAGCCGCGCAGCATCAGCGCACCTCGCCCTGTTTGCCGGCGCGCTTTGCGTTGACATCAGCACGCGATGCCGTGTGGTCGAGCGCCTGCCCATGATCGCGCGGCACCGGCTGCGCCGCCGCGTGCTTGTGATCGCGCATCGCGAGACGCGTCCACAGCGCGGGCAGCATGACTTCCGTGACCATCAACGGCTCGCCGTAACGCTCGAATACGGAACGTCGCGCGAGCAACGCATGGATACGTGCGTCACCCATTTCCCGCAAAGCAAGACGATGCAGCGGATGCCGCGCCGTCAAGCGTCGGCTGACCAGCGACGAACGCGACACACTGCTATCGCTATACAACAGCTCCGCAAGCGGCCGCGTGCGCAAACGGCGCATCGCCTGCCACACGCCCGTGCTCGCCGCGAGCGGCACGATGCTGTGCGCGGCGACGAACGGCTTTCCATCGACCGATAGCACCACCTCACGCACCCACACGGGTGTGCGCGGCGCGATGGCGAGCGCGCTGTATTCGTCGTCGAAGGGTAAATCGACGGCCTCGCGCGTCACGCGCACCGTGACGGCGCCGAGCGTGCGCAAGTGCGCCGTCAGAGAACCGCCGCGTGTGAGCCAGTCTTTTTGATCAGGCGAGAAAACTGGAAGGGGCGCGACGCGCCAATGCGCGTCGGCTGCATCGAAACGGATAGGCATGGGCCGCATTATAGGATGCGCAGCGTATCCGCTCCTTTCAGCTAGAAATTTCCTCACTCACGCGCAGACAAATCCGGCACGCAGTTCAGAACGGTCTGCTACCCATGAGAAAAGCCGCCGTTGAAGATAAGGGCGAGTCGATCCATCCCGTCGATGGCAATCGCTCACTCAACCCACTTACACCAGGGAGGTTCGTATGACCGCTCACGACAAAGCCACATCGGATCGCATTGCCCATCTCGCCGCTCTCGTGTTGAAACGAGAGCACGTATCGGAGATAGAAAAGGAACTCGCGGGTTCCGCGCTCGCACAACATCACACGAGCAAACACACGAGCGCCCGGATCGGCAAGGTTGCCGCGCAAGTGCTCGCCGATCGGCATGCATCCGCCGAAGCAAAGGAACTGGCGGGCTCGGTGCTCGCTCAGGTGCGTCAGCATGAGCGCGCTTCGATGGAGCGCTGACCTGGTCGGGCGAGAAACCGCAGGCAAAAAAAATGCGCTGCCGAAGCAGCGCATTTTTATCGTCGCAAGCAGGTCAGCCGGCCACGTCTATTAGCGCGCCAACAACAACGCATTCGTCCGCTTCACAAAACTCGCCGGATCTTCGAGCGAACCGCCTTCCGCCAGCAGCGCCTGATCGAACAACAGATGACACCAGTCATCGAAATTCGCGTTATCGGTGCTCAGATTCTTGACCAGGGCGTGCTCCGGATTCACCTCGAGAATCGGATGAAACGCCGGCGCATTCTGCCCAGCCGCCTTCAGCATGCGCTGCAGATAGCCGCTCATATCACCCTCATCCGCGACGAGGCAAGACGGCGAATCCGTCAGGCGGAACGTCAGACGCACGTCCTTCGCCTTGTCCTTGAGCGCTTCCTTCATGCGCTCGACGAGCGGCTTCAGTTCTTCGCCGACCTTTTCCTGCGCCTGCTTTTCTTCGTCGTTCAACTGGCCCAGATCGAGGTCGCCACGCGCGACGCTTTGCAGCGGCTTGCCGTCGAACTCGTTGAGGAACGACAGCATCCATTCGTCGACGCGATCCGTCAGCAGCAGCACTTCGACGCCCTTCTTGCGGAACACTTCGAGGTGCGGGCTGTTCTTCGCGGCCTGATACGTATCGGCCGTCACGTAGTAGATCTTCGACTGCTCGGGCTTCATGCGCGCGACGTAATCCGCCAGCGACACCGTCTGCTCGGACGAGTCGTTATGCGTCGACGCGAAGCGCGCCAGCTTCGCAATGCGCTCCTTGTTCGAGAAGTCCTCGCCGATGCCTTCCTTCAGCACCTGGCCAAACTCCTTCCAGAACGTCGCGTACTTGTCCTTTTCGGCGGCTTCTTCCGAGTTCGCCAGTTCTTCGAGCATCGACAGCGCGCGCTTGGTCACGCCTTCGCGGATCGCCTTCACGTCGCGGCTTTCCTGCAGCAGTTCGCGTGACACGTTCAGCGGCAGATCGGCCGAATCGACCACGCCCTTCACAAAACGCAGATACGCGGGCAGCAATTGCTCGGCGTCGTCCATGATGAACACGCGCTTCACGTACAGCTTCAGGCCGCCGCGATGATCGCGATTCCACATGTCGAACGGCGCGTGTGCCGGTACATACAGCATCTGCGTGTACTCGCTGCGACCTTCGACGCGGTTATGCGTCCACGTCAGCGGATCTTGATGATCGTGCGACAGGTGCTGGTAGAACTGCTTGTACTGCTCTTCGGTGATGTCGCTCTTCGCGCGCGTCCACAGCGCGCTCGCCTGGTTGACGGTCTCGTCTTCGTCCTTCGTGACCATCTCGCCCTTCTCGGCGTCCCACTCTTCCTTCTGCATCAGGATAGGCAGCGCGACGTGATCCGAATACTTCTGGATGATCGACTTGAGCTTGTGCGAAGACAGCAGCTCGTCTTCGTCGGCGCGCAGATGCAGCGTGATCGTCGTGCCGCGTGGCGCGCGCTCGATCGTGTCGACCGAGAAATCGCCCTCGCCCGCGCTCGTCCAACGCACGCCTTCCGATGCCGGCAGACCGGCGCGGCGCGTTTCCACCGTGATCTTGTCCGCGACGATGAAGCCCGAATAGAACCCGACACCGAACTGGCCGATCAGCGCCGCGTCCTTCTGCTGGTCGCCCGACAGCTTGCCGAAGAATTCCTTGGTGCCCGAGCGCGCGATCGTGCCGAGGTTCGAGACCGCTTCGTCGCGGCTCATTCCGATGCCGTTGTCGTCGATGCTGATAGTGCGCGCGGCCTTGTCGACCGACACGCGGATGCGCAGGTTCGGATCGTTCTCATACAGCGCGTTGTTTTCGATCGCTTCGAAACGCAGCTTGTCCGCCGCGTCCGACGCGTTCGAGATCAGTTCGCGCAGGAAAATTTCCTTGTTGCTGTACAGCGAATGGATCATCAGGTGCAGAAGCTGTTTCACTTCTGCCTGAAAGCTCATGGTTTCTTGTGCCATGGTCAGTTTTCCTCTTCTATTGCAGGTTGATTCGTGGATTCGGAGCTGAATATGTCTGGAAGCGCAGCGCACTTTCAGACGTTGCCGGGAAAAATGGGGGCGTGCGCCGCCAATTCAAGAGGCTTCGTGCGCCCTCATGTGGCCCTCAAGAAGCCCGCCGCGCGACGCCGTCCAGATAGCGGCACAGGAACGCGGGCAGCGCCGGGTCGCCGCAATTAGCGACGTTGAAGCGCATCCAGGTAGTCGGCGACTGGTGCGGCGAGAACAGGCTTCCCGGTGTCAGCAAAAAGCCTTCCTCGTGGCCGGCGGCCGCCAGCGCATCGGCGTCGACGCCCGTGTCGGCCCACACGAACATGCCCGCCGCGGGCGTCTGAAACATCCGCAAGCCCGTCTTTTCGAGCATCCGCACGGATTTGTCGCGCACGCTGTCGAGCCGCGCGCGCAGCCGCTCGACGTGCCGCCGGTAGTGCCCTTCCGTCAGAATCTTGTAGAGCACGCGCTCGTTCAGTTCGGGCGTCGTCATGCCGACCAGCATCTTCTGGTCGGTGACGGCCTTCGCGACGTCCAGCGACGAAGCGATGAACCCGACCCGCAGATTCGCCGCCAGCGTCTTCGAGAAGCTGCCGAGATAGATCACGCGCTTCAACTGGTCGAGGCTTGCGAGCCGCGTCGCGGGAAAGCCCGGTGGACACAGATCGCCGTAGATATCGTCTTCGACGACGATGAAGTCGTACTCCTCCGCGAGCCGCAGGATGCGAAACGCCTGCGCCGCCGTCAGCGACGTGCCCGTCGGGTTCTGCAGCACGGAGTTCAACACGAGCATTTTCGGCCGCCAGGTCTGCACGAGCGTTTCCAGCGCATCGAGATCGGGGCCGTCCGGCGTGTACGGCATGCCGACGAGGCGCGCGCCCTGCGATGCGAAGCGCCCGAACATCTGGAACCACGCCGGATCACCGACGATCACGGAGTCGCCCGGCTGCACATAGAGCCGCGCGATCAGGTCGATGGCCTGCGTGATGCCCGACACGAGCACGATCTGCTCCGGCGACGCGCCGATCTCCAGCTCCTCGAGCCGCGTCTGCAACTGCTGGCGCAGCGGCAGGAAGCCTTGCGGCGTGCCGAAGCCGAGCATCTGCGCGCCGCTTTGCCGGCCGAGCGTGCGCAGCGCGCCCGTGATCAGCTCGCCGTCGAGCCAGCGCGCTGGCAGATAACCGAGGCCGGGGCCGCGCTCGGGACGCGTCGACGTGTGCAGCATGTTGCGCAACAGCCAGACGACGTCGATCGTGCTCGGCGCGGGCGCCGCGTCGGGCGCGGCGGCGCGGCGCTCGACGGGCAGCGGGCCGGACGCCAGCCGCTCGCGCACATAAAAGCCCGAGCCGCGCCGCGAATCCAGATAACCCTGCGCGACCAGCCGCTCGTACGCCTCGACGACCGTGAAACGCGACACGCCTTTATCGAGCGCGAGCTTGCGGATCGACGGCATGCGCATGCCGGGACGGAACACACGCTCCTCGATGCGACGGCGCGCCCACTGGACGAGCTGATCGACGAGCGTCAGCGCCGAAGCGTCGTGAGGAGCGGGAATCAGGTCGAGCGGGACGGACATGGCGAACTCCAGCTGGGTGCTGCAAGGGCAACGTCGGGAACGGCGCGCAGCGGGCCCTACCCGTTGCGAGGACAGAAGTCCATCAGACGCGCGGACAACTGTACCGAATAGTATCGAGGCGATTGTACCGTTACTGTGCCGGTCACTGTCGGTACATTTGAATCGACGCTCAGCCTCTTGCGACTGATTTCCGACCCGTTTTTTACCCGGTTTTACCCGTTTCAGCCCCATTTGCGCGCTCCATCCGACGCGGCGCAAAGCCCGCTGATACCGGCCGTGCCGCACTGCGCATGGTCCGGCTGCAAGCCGAACGGTATTCTTACGGATTAGCCTGGTCGCCGGCACGCGAACAGACAGTTGCCTGCCGCAGCGGCCTTCAGCAGAACGACCGTCCACTTGCAGCCATGACCGCACAAACGCTACGCATCGATCACCTCGTTGTTTCCGCCCGCACCCTCGACGAAGGCACGCAATACGTCGCCGACACGCTCGGCATCGCGCCGTCGGGCGGCGGCGCGCATCCGTCGATGCGCACGCACAACCGGCTGCTCAACCTGTGGGACGGCGCGTATCTGGAAGTGATCGCAATCGATCCCGACGCGGCGCAATCCGCGGACGCCCGTGCGCGACTCTTCGCGCTCGACGATCCCGCCGTGCACGCGCGCCTCGCGAAAGGTCCGTATCTGTCGCACTGGGCCGCGCGCGTCGAGCGGCCGAAGAATCTGGCGCTGTGGCAACAGCAGTATCCCGAGCGCATTTCGACCGTCGTGCCGATGACGCGTGGCGATTTCACGTGGAGCCTGACGGTCGCCGACGACGGCGCATTCCCGTCATGGCAAGGCGTGGGCGACGGTGTCGTGCCGTCGCTGATCCAGTGGGACACGCCGCGCCATCCCTCGGACTTGCTGCCGGAAACCGGTCTCGCGTTGAAGGCGCTGAAGGGCTGGCATCCGCAGGCCGATGTCGTCGCGCAGCAGTTGCAATGGCTCGGCGCGGCTCATCTGATCGCGCTGGAAAGCACGGACGGTGCGCCCACGTTGGCAGCTGAAATCGAAACCCCGGGCGGACTGCGTACGCTCAAATAACCCCAAACATAGAGAGACAGAAGCAATGAAGCGTGAAACCCAGGGCATGCTGCTCGGCCTGATTGGCGTGGTGATTTTCAGTCTTACGCTGCCGATGACCCGCATCGTCGTCGCCGAATTCAGTCCACTGCTGAACGGCCTGGGCCGCGCGCTCGCCGCTGCCGTTCCCGCCGCCGTGCTGCTCGCAGTCCGCCGCGAAAAGCTGCCGACGTGGCCGCAACTGAAAAACCTTGCCGTCGTGTCGCTGGGCGTGATCGTCGCGTTTCCGGTGTTTTCCGCGTGGGCGATGAAGACCGTACCGGCTTCGCACGGCGCGGTTGTCAATGGCTTGCAGCCGCTGTGCGTCGCCATTTATGCGGCCTGGCTGTCACACGAGCGTCCGTCGAAGGCGTTCTGGACGAGCGCCATCGTGGGCAGCGCGATCGTCATCGCGTTTGCCTTGCAGGCGGGCGGCGGCGCGCTTCAGTCGGGCGATCTGCTGATGCTGGTCGCCGTCGGCATCGGCGCGCTCGGCTATGCGGAAGGCGCACGGCTCGCGCGGCAGATCGGCGGCTGGCAGGTGATCTGCTGGGCGCTCGTCGTGTCCGCGCCGTTCCTGCTGATTCCCGTCGCGTGGCTCGGCTGGGAACAGCACGTCACGCATCCCGGCCCCGTCGCGCTGAAAACGTGGCTCGCGTTTGGTTATGTCACGGTGTTCTCGCAGTTCATCGGCTTTTTCGCGTGGTACGCGGGGCTCGCCATGGGCGGGACGGCGCGCGTCGGCCAGGTGCAACTGCTGCAGATCTTCTTCACGATGGCGTTCTCCGCGCTCTTTTTCGGCGAGAACGTCGCGCCCATCACGTGGATTTTCGCGGCGGCCGTGATCGCCACCGTGATGCTGGGTCGCAAGGCCGCCGTGCATACGGCCGTGCGGCCGGTTCGCGCCGCCTGACGAGTTCGCGCGATAATCCTTCTTTTGACCGACCACCTGTTCCTGCTACAACGACGAGGAGACCATGAATCAAAGCGACCTCAATGCCCCGACCTGGCAATTGTCCGAACGCGCTCGCAAGCTGACCAGCTCGGCGATTCGCGAAATCCTGAAGGTCACCGAGCGGCCCGAGGTCATTTCGTTCGCGGGCGGTCTGCCGTCGCCGGCCACCTTCCCGGCGGAAGAAATGCGTGCGGCCTCCGACCGCATCCTGCGCGATTCGCCCGCCGCCGCGCTCCAGTACAGCGCGACGGAAGGCTATCTGCCGCTGCGCGAATGGGTTGCGCAACGCTATTCGGTGAACGGCGCGCAGATCCGTCCTTCGCAGGTGCTGATCACGACGGGCTCGCAACAGGCGCTCGATCTGCTCGGCAAGGTGCTGGTCTGCCCGGAAAGCCCGGTGCTCGTCGAAACGCCGACCTATCTCGGCGCACTGCAATCGTTCTCGATGTACGAGCCGCACTACGTGCAGGTGCCGACGGACGATAACGGCCTGATCCCCGAAAGCCTCACGCCCGAGCTGACCAAGGGCGCGCGCCTGCTGTACGCGCAACCGAACTTCCAGAATCCGACGGGGCGCCGCCTGCCCATCGAGCGCCGCCGCGCGCTCGCCGAGTTTGCAAAAACTGCGCCCTTCCCCGTCATCGAAGACGATCCGTACGGCGCGCTCGACTATCGCGGCGAGCCGCTGCCGACCATGCTGTCGATGTCGCCCGATCACATCGTGCATCTCGGCTCGTTCTCGAAGGTGCTGGCGCCGGGCTTGCGCATCGGCTACATCATTGCGCCCGAGGAACTGCACTTCAAGCTCGTGCAAGCCAAGCAGGCGACGGATCTCCACACGCCGAGCTTCACGCAGCGCATCGTGCATGAAGTCGTGAAAGACGGCTTCCTCGATACGCACGTGCCGAAAATCCGCGCGCTGTATCGCGACCAGTGCGAAGCGATGCTCGGCTCGCTCGAGCGCTACATGCCCGAAGGCGTGACGTGGAACCGGCCGGAAGGCGGCATGTTCATCTGGGTGACGCTGCCGAAGCACATCGATTCGATGAAGCTGCTCGAAGAAGCCGTCGCGCAAAACGTCGCGTTCGTGCCGGGCGGTCCGTTCTTCGCGAACGAACCACAGCACAACACGCTGCGCCTGTCGTTCGTGACCGTGCCGCCCGCGAAAATCGACGAAGGCGTCGCACGTCTCGCGGAACTCATCCGCGCGCGCGTCTGAACACCCGCTGTAAGATGCGCCATCGCGCGCCTCTCACGGCGCGAGCGCGCGGCCAACAGCGAATCGCTATCGGTCGCGCGCACGCTTCACGATTCTTTCCATTCATCGACGAGGACACGTCATGGCTCAATCGAATGTGTATGACAAGCTGAAGGAACTGGGCATCGAGTTGCCCGTCGCGGGCGCGCCCGCTGCCGCGTATGTGATGAGCGCGCAAAGCGGCAACACGGTGTACCTGTCGGGTCACATCGCGAAGAAGGACGGCAAGGTGTGGGCCGGCAAGCTCGGCGACAACGTCAGCACGGAAGAAGGCAAGACGGCCGCACGTTCGGTCGCGATCGATCTGCTCGCGACATTGCACACGCATGTCGGCGACCTGAACCGCGTGACGCGCATCGTCAAGGTGATGAGCCTCGTGAACTCGACGCTCGATTTCACCGAGCAGCACATCGTCACGAACGGCGCATCGGAACTGATCGCCGACGTGTTCGGCGAGCGCGGCAAGCACGCGCGTTCGGCATTCGGCGTCGCGCAGATTCCGCTTGGCGCATGCGTCGAGATCGAACTGATCGCCGAGGTGCAATAAGCGGCGCGGAACCACGCGCGAGGCGTTCGTTGTTGCGAGCGCTTTCGTCACGAATCAGTTCCGACGCTAACGCGCCGTCGATGATGTGAAAGCGTCATCGGCGGCGTTTTTTTTATCTGCGTTTTTTATCTACGTTCGACCTCGCATGCGCGTCGACGTTGTGCCGTCACAACACGGCACGCGAACATCGCACTGCGCACAAACCCCAGGTCAAACACCGAAAAGGGACACACGATGCAAGAGCAAACCGTCCGTTTCAAACAGGTCGATGTATTCACGTCGGTGCCGTTCAAAGGCAATCCGCTCGCGGTGGTTTTCGATGCGGACACGCTCGACACCGAACAGATGCAGGCCATTGCGCGCTGGACGAATCTGTCGGAGACGACGTTCCTGCTAAAGCCGACCGACCCGTCGGCCGATTACCGGGTGCGCATCTTCACGACGGGAGGCGAGTTGCCGTTCGCCGGCCATCCGACGCTCGGCAGCGCGCACGCCTGGCGCGAAGCGGGCAACCAGCCGAAGCAGCCGGGCCGCCTCTTCCAGCAATGCGCGGCGGGCCTGATCGAACTGACGGAAGACGATAGCGCGCGCAACGTGTGGGCATTCGCTGCACCTCCCGCACGCGTGACGCCGCTCGCGCAGAGCGAATACGCGGCGCTCGCCGACGCGTTGCGCAGCGATGCAATCGATTACACGGCGCAGCCGTGCGGGGTCGACAATGGTCCGAAATGGCTCATCGTCCGTATGAAATCGGCGGACGCATGCCTTGCGCTCGATCCCGATGCAGCAGCGCTGCGGCGTGTCGCGCAAACGGCAGGCGCGCTAGGCCTTGCGGCTTACGGCCCCCATGATGCAAATGGTCCGGCAACTTTCGAGTTGCGCTGCCTGCTATTGGGCGGCAACCTCGGTGTAGGGGAAGACCCTGTCACGGGCAGCGCGAACGCCGCGGTCGCGGGGCTGCTGACCACGCAGAACATGCGGCCCGGCAATCAATACAGCGTGCGCCAAGGCACCGCGCTCGGCCGCGCCGGCGATGTCCATGTCCGCTACGACGATGCAGCAGGCAAGATTTGGATAGGTGGCGCGTCGGTGACGATTGTCGACGGCACATTTCGTCTGCCGTGAAACTGCAGGCGTAATTAATGGGAATGAGCGGCGACTGAATTGACATTTGCGCGTCACCTGGATGTTCTAAAAATCCACTCGATGCGCACAGATAAAATGCCCCAATCCAACGCTAATGCGGCCATTCATGCACACTGCATGAATGGCCGCATTGCCATGATGGCTGTCGAACTACCATTGCGGCAATCGATCATGCTTGCCGCGGTTTCGACAAAATCTTTCAAACGCCCGCCTGATGCGCCTGTTCGGGCAATGCACGCGATTGGCGCAAACGTTGCCCCGTATGCCCGCCAGGGACAGCGTATACCCGATGCGCCAGCCCTTCCTTAATTATTGCCCATTCAGTAATATCAAATCGTAACTGATGACCAATGGGTGGTCTGGCTCGCCACCACGCCCCTGCTCCCACGTCGCGAATGCGGCGTGTCAATCGTCAAAGCAGCCGGTTGCTTTAACATTCGCGCAGTCAACCGAAACGCAAACACCGCAACACAAGCACAGCCGCAAGGCACAGGGTCACGGTCCAGCCGATGAATCAGTTCCGCCACGCTTCCGCCCGCGACGTCAGGCATCGCCTCGATCCGGCGGGAACCCGCCGACGCGCGCTGCTCGCGATTCCCGCGCTCGGCGTGCTGGTGCTCGTGCTGCTGTGGACCGTTATCTTCGCGCGGCTGTCGGTTGAGAAGGAAACGACGTACCGCGAAGCGATGGCCTCGGCGGCGATCTTGTCGGCGGCACTCGAACAGCACACGGTGAAGGCGATTCACCAGGTCGATCAGATCACGCGCTTTGTCAAATTCGAATTCGAAAAAACGCCGGGACATTTCGATCTCGGCAGTACGGTTGAAAAAGGCGTCGTGCAAAGCGAAACACTCGTGCAGGTTTCGCTGATCGATGAGCACGGCAAGCTCATCGCGAACACGGCAGATCCCAATCCGAAACCGATCGACCTGTCGGACCGCGAGCACTTCAAGGTGCACGAGCACGAGAACGACGACCAGCTGTTCATCAGCAAGCCGGTGCTCGGCCGCGTCTCGGGCCATTGGACCTTGCAGATGACGCGCCGTTTGAATCACCCCGATGGTTCGTTCGCGGGTGTCGTGGTGGTATCGGAAGACCCGAGCTATTTCACGAGCGACTTCTACAACAACGCCGCTATCGGACGTGAAGGCGTAATCGCGGTGATCTCCGACAGCGGCGCGGTGCTCGCACGGCGCACGGGCAACGCCGACCATACGCAAGGCGTGTTCACGGCGACGGGCGTCTATCCGACCTCGGAGCATGTGTCGGGCACCTACATCGATTCGATCGACAACGTCACGCGCATCGTGTCGTACCGGCATATCGACGGCTATCCGCTCGGCGTGCTGGTCGGTCTGTCGCAGGCCGAAGAATTCGCCGACTACAACCACACGCGCAACGTCTATCTGCTGATGGCGAGCTTTATCTCGCTCGCGATGCTCGGCTTCTTCGCCGTCGCCACGGGTCTGATCGGCAAGCTGCTGGGACGCGAGCGCGAGATGACGCATCTCGTCGAGTTCGATCTGCTCACGGGCCTGCGCAACCGCTATTCGACGTTGCAGAGCCTGCGTCACGACGTGGCGCAGCCGGCCAACCTCGGGCATCTTGCGATTCTCTTCATCGACCTCGACAACTTCAAGACCGTCAACGACACGCTCGGCCACAACGCCGGCGACATCGTGCTGCAGATGACAGCCGCGCGTCTCGCGGATGCCGTCGCCGATGCAGGCGCGTTGTCGCGCATCGGTGGCGACGAGTTCGTCGTCGTGATCAAGGGCGAAGATGTCGAGAAACGCTCGGTGACGCTCGCGGAAGCGATCGCCGACGTGTTCGCGAAACCGTTCGAAGTGCGCGGCAGTTCGTTCGTACTGCATGCAAGCATCGGCATCGCGCTCTACTCGGTTACGAACGAAAGCGAAATCGACCTGCTGAAAAAAGCCGACCTCGCGATGTACAGCGCGAAGGACGCGGGCAAGAACTGCTATCAGTTCTACTCGCCGCATCTGTCGCATCGCGCGGACCATCTGATGAAGTGGGAACAGCAGCTACGCGTCGCGCTCGCCGACCAGCAACTGTTCCTTGCCTATCAGCCGAAGATCGATCTCGCGCGCCGCTGCATCACGGGCTTCGAAGCGCTTGTGCGCTGGAATCATCCGCAGCACGGCCTGATTCCCGCAAACGAATTCATCCCGGTTGCCGAATCGACGGGCCTGATCGTGCCCATCGGCGACTTCGTGATCCGCACTGCGTGCCGGCAGCTCGCGCAATGGCAGCAACAGGGTTACGACACGCTGTCACTCGCCGTGAACATTTCGGCCGTACAGTTCTGGCGCGGCGATCTGTTCGAGACGATCTCGCAAGCGATCGAGGAAACGGGTATCTCCGCGCGCCGCCTCGAACTCGAAATCACCGAGACGGCGATGATGGAGTATCCCGATCTCGTCTCCGAAAAGATCTTCGCATTGAAGCGGCTCGGCGTGCGCATCGCGCTCGACGACTTCGGCACCGGCTATTCGTCGCTGTCGTATCTGAATCGCTTTTCGGTCGATACGCTGAAGGTCGACCGCTCGTTCGTGCAGGCCATTCCCGGCGACCGCAGCGTGTGCGTGATGGTGACGGCCATCGTCAATCTGGCGCGCTCGCTGGGGCTGACGGTGGTGGTCGAAGGCACGGAGACGGAAGAACAGATTGCGTGGCTCGCGGCGTTGGGGCACATCGAGGCGCAGGGTTTTCTGTTCTCGCGTCCCGTGCCCGCTGACGCCATTCCGGCGTTGCTCGAACGCTTCGGCGTATGCGGCACCACGCGTCATGCGCACGCGAGCGACGTTGACAACAGCGACGCCGCGAGCACCAGCACGAGCAACGAATCGGCCTGAGCGGAGCGGCGCGCTTCCGCGCGGCGCCGCTGCTGCCAGGCATTGCGCTGGCAAACGATAAGCGGTATCGACACACATCGGGCGAACGCGCTCGACCTCGCATGACCTCAGCGCGCGCGGTCGCGGCCATCGGCAGTGCGCGCCGGATAAGAAACCAGCCCAACAGGTGTTCACATGCAGCCAGCCCGGCAGATGACGGCGCTCCATGCGCCGACTGGAGACGAAGCCACGCGATGCCACGAGCGCGAGCCGCTCTGGACGCTCTTTCGCGTCGTGTTCGGTTTGTCCGCGCTATCGTGGGGCGGACTCGCGCTGATGGCGCAACTGGAGAACCACTACGTCGAGCGCGAGGAGCGCCTCACGCGTCTCGCGTACTCCGACATCGTCGCCCTGGCGTGGATGGTGCCGGGTCCCGTCGGCTGCAACGTCGCGGTGCAGCTCGGCCATGTGCTGCGCGGACGCGCGGGCGCGTGGGTCGCGGGCATCGCCAGCGTCCTGCCCTTCTTCATGCTGATGACGGCGTTCGCGATCTTCTATCGCACGCCGATCGTGCGCGAAGTCGCCTCGCAGACGCTGCTCAATCATTTCAGCGTCGTGCTCGCGACGCTGATCGGCGTCACCTGGTACAAACAGACGCGCGCGCTCGTGCGCGGGCGGCTCGAATGGACGGCAGCCGTGCTCGGCAGCATCGCGCTGGTCGGCGCGCATACGCCTGCCGCGTATATCGGCATTCTCGGTGCGGCATTCATGTCAGGCTGGGTGCGCAGCAATGCGCGCGGCGCACGCCTCTCGACGACGCTCAGTGCCGGCGACTGGCGGCTGCTGATCGGCCTGTGCGTGTTGCTGCTGATCTTCGCGGTGCCGCTGCCGCATCGCTATGAACTCGCGCTGTTGTGGCCGCGTCTCGCGGGTGCGGGGCTGACGCTGTTCGGCGGCGGCTTCTCCGCGCTGCCCGCGTTGAAGACGCTGTTCGTCACGCCCGCGGTCGGCGTGACCAACAACGACTTCACGCTGGCGTTTTCGCTATCGCCCTTGTCGCCGGGGCCGCTCTTGAACGTGGTGCCGTTCTTCGGCTATCTGGTCGAAGGATGGCGCGGCGCGCTGATCGCGACGATCGCGCTCTTCGTGCCGTCGGGCTGCCTCGTTGTGCTCGCGCAGCGCCACCTGCATCAATTGAAGACGAACCCGCGCTTCGAGCACGGCATGCGCGTGCTGCGCGCGGTGACGACCGCGTTTCTGGCCGTCGCGGTGCTGCGTATCGTACGCAATGTGCCGTTCGAACCAGCGTATCTCGTGACGGCGCTGTTCTCGGGCGTGTGCTTCGCAAAGCTGAAGCTGCCCGTGTATGCAGTGTATGGGACGGTTGCTATCGTGTGCGGCGTGTGGCTGTACGTCGGGCACATGACGTGACACTGCCTTCCTGGTGCAATGGGCAGCATCGGGAACGACTGTCTCAGGCGTCCTCGGTCAGCGTGGCGTGTTGCGTCGATCGCCTGCTGGCTCGCTTCCGCTTGCCCATGCCCGCGCCCATCGGCGGCAACAGGAATTCGCCGGGGTGCCTGATCAGCCGGCGCAGCACGCAACGCATCAGTTGCGCGCGCTGGGAGAAGGCGATGTGCCGGGATCTCAGCGCGACGGCGAACGCCAGCGTGAAGCTGACGAGCAGATTGACGAGCCCGATCAGCGCGGTGCCGATCACTGCCGGTAACAGCACGTCCGGTGGCACCGAAAAATCCTGCGCGGCGGTCGCAAAGCCGATGTAAGCGGACGAGAACGTCACATGGCGAATATCCAGAGGCAGGCCGAAGAGCGCGCCGAGGGCCCAGACACCCGCAAGCATGAAGCCAAAAAACAGATTGCCCGCCAGTGCGCCCAGGTTGCCTTCCACGTAACGAGCCACGCGCTGCAAACGTCTTTTCCCGAGCAGGCGCTGAGCCCACTTCAGCCCCGCCACCCGTTGGGGAATGCGGTTATACGCGCACACATTGTCGAAATATCCGGCGATCTGCCCTGCGAGAAACAGGCATATCCCCGCGGCCGCCGCGTAGAACAGCGTTTGCGCGGTGGGATTCGCATCGTGCAGCAGGTGCATCGCCTTCGTCTGATCGATGTAGTGATGTCCCGTCGCCGTCCGGTACGCCATTGCGATCAGCATCGCAACGGGAACGGCAAGCATGATATTGCCGATGATGGCCGCCGTCTGGCTGCGGATGGTCCGTGCAATCAGCGTGGTGAGCGCTTCAAGATTGTGCGCTGTGCGGCTGCTCGCATCGATGACAGCCGCGATTGCATGAGCCGTCATGGCCGGCTGCTTGGTGGCGACGGTCCCGTGCAGAATATGGATCAGCATGAAGCCGAGCCCGTAGTTCAGGCCGAATCCGATGGCCTGGTCGAGCGGCGTCCAGTGCGCCATGCTCAACGGAATCTTGATGGCCGCCATGAAGGCGACGATAAAGCCGGCGCCAAATGCGGACTTGAGCAGTGCAAGGTAGTCGAGGCGGCCAGCCGTGATGTAGTGTTCGCCGCTGTGGCCTGAGTTTTCGGTGATCCGCAAGGCCAGTATCTCGACGTTCTGGCGTATGAAGTCGCGTACATCGTCCTTGCGGCACACGGCTTCGATCAACTCCGACGCGAGTTGCGCGATGCCCGGAATGGCGTCGCTGCCGTTGCTGCCGTTACGGCAAGCTGCAGCGTCGGATAGGACGCGTATCAGGCTGCGCGAGCGGGCAATGTGTTGTTCGAGTCTGCGCAATTGCAACGTCAGGGACAGGCTCGTGCCTTCGCGGGCGACCCTCGCGTGGATTCTCTCGCCGTACGCGCGGCACTGGTCGAATGCTTCGAGCACGGCCTCCGCTTTGTGACCCGCCACGTATCTCCCGCCGGCATGCGATGCCGCTTCGAGTTGTTCGAGGTAAGCCAGCATGCTCACGTTCTGCTCCATGAATGGAGAAGAACGCTGTTCAAGCGAAGGTTCGAGTCGCAGGAACTCCGGATCCAGGCCGATCGCCGCGACGCGATAGGAGAGCACGCGCAATGCCTCGCTCATCTGGCGCAGCGTTGCGTTCTCGACTGACGCCCCAGGACGCGCTTCAAAGCGCATCGCATGCAGCAATTCGCCCCACACGTCGACGCCAACGCCCTTCACCCAGATGTGATCGGACGAACGATGAAACACGGTTGCAACGGCGTCACGCAGACAATTCAGATCGACGATGTCCGGAAGGATTGCGTGCCGGAAAAAACGGTGGCTCACTTCGGTGAAGAAGCCGTTGTTGGGAAAAATCCCGGTATCGGCATAAAGCGAGACCTGTTTGCGGCCCATGACGAGATGCATGACGGCCCGCCGCAGACCGACCCGGTATGCCTCGTTTTCGCTCAGCAGGAAACACAGCGCATGGATGGCCTGGCGTGCCGCATTGAAATCGTTGGGGCGGCGTGGGCGAAGACATTCGACCAATCCGATCAGGAGAGGCATAGGGTCTTCTTGCGGCTCGACCAGCTTTTGGATAAGGTCGTCCAATGTCATGTTGCAGTCGTGCTCATACAGCGAAATGAGAGGAAAGGTTGAGTCGCGAAACCCGCGAGCCGGTGAAGCGAGGCGACCGTCAACATGGCGATCGTTCACACGGCCATATGACGCATATGGCACGGCGAATCCACTGCGAGCAGTGACGAACGTGATTTGCTGTGAATGCGTGGAGGGGGGGCGATGGCGTTTTACTCACGACATTGGCGCGTATCGTCGTGAGAATTATACGTTACGTTATTTCGGATAACGTATTAACGTATTCGAAAACTGTATTAGCAGTTTTGGGAATCGAAACACGGGTAATCAGAGCGTACGTGCCGGGTGCCAAACAAAAAGCGCCGCGAAAGCGGCGCTCATGTGTGGTCGGCTGACGCGTCGCCGCGCTCAGAACCCGCGCGACAACGCTGCCACACCAATCGTCACGACGCCCAGCACCAGATTGACGACGACGAGCCGCCGCACGGTCGCGACGGCGCGCGCGCCATCGGGCCATTTCTGCGCCTGCACCGCGCGACGGATACGCGGAAAGACTGCGAAGCGGATATGCCCAAAAATCAGCATCATCACGATGCCAATACCGGCCATCGCGTGAAGCTGCCAGGTGGCGTGGCCACCGCCGAACTGCATCAGCAGGAAGCCGCCCGTCAGCAGAATGACCAGCACCGACACGCCGACCCAGTTGAAGAACCGGCCAAATACCGATTCCCACAGCGGCAGACGCAATTGCGGCGAGAGGTCCTCGAGTGCCGGACGCAGGCAGAAATGCGCGAATACCATGCCGCCGATCCACACGGCGACACCCAGCAGATGCAGAAAGAGCGCGACTTCAATCGCCTTGTTCATAGTTGTTTTCCTTTGCCGATGTAGCGCGCTGCCGTTATGTCCTGTCGAAACACGCGGCACTGACATGCGCCAATGACCGCGTTCGACTCGTGACATTATGCGCAGTTCATTCGCTGCGCTGTTTTCTTCGTTGTTTTTGTGTTGCGCCGTGAGACACCCCGCTCACGGCGTTTGCCTGCGTTACGCGCCCAACACCGGACGCAGCGACGTCACCTCTTTCAGCTTCGTGTCCGGCGAGCGGCCCTTGCGGGCACGCTTGCCGACATTCGGAGCCAGCGCGGCACCCGACAACTGCTCTTCGGTTGGCTTGTTGCGGTACATGCCTTCCAGCACGACGCCTGCCTTGGTGATCGCGAGCGCCTGCGTCAGCGATTCGTTCGGATCGAGCGCCATCAGGATCACGCCGCGTCCGCCGCCCGACAGCGTCTTCATCTCGTCGAGGCCGAACACCAGCAGACGCCCGCCGCCCGACAGACACGCCATCTGCGTCGCATCGGGCAGCATCGGCATCGGCGCGAGCGGCGTCGCGCCCTCGTCGATCGTCATGAACGCCTTGCCCGCCTTCACGCGGCTCACCATGTCACCAACCTTCGCGATAAAGCCAAAGCCGTTCGACGACGCCAGCAACAGCGCCTGCTCCGCCGTCGCCGCGTAGTAATGCATCAGATGCGTGCCCGATTCGAGCTCGATCAGCGACGTGACGGGAACGCCGTCACCACGGCCACCCGGCAACTGCGACACCGCGACGGAGTACACGCGGCCCTTGCTGCCCCACGCGATCAGCATGTCGGGCGTGCGGCACTGGAACGCGGCGTAGAGACCGTCGCCCGCCTTGAACGTGAAGCCGGCGGGATCGAGCCCGTGACCCTTCAGCGCGCGCACCCAGCCCTTCTGCGACACGACCACCGTCACCGGCTCGTCGACGACGCGCACTTCGAACGTTGCGCGCTTTTCCTGCTGGATCAGCGTGCGGCGATCGTCGCCATATTGCTTCGCGTCTGCTTCGATTTCCTTGATGATCAGGCGCTTCATCGCCGATTCGCTGCCGAGCAGCTCTTCGAGCTTGGCTTTCTCGTCGCGCAGTTCGGACAGTTCCTTCTCGATCTTGATCTTCTCGAGGCGCGCCAACTGACGCAGCCGGATTTCAAGAATGTCCTCAGCCTGACGCTCGGACAGACCAAAGGCTTCGATCAGCGCCGACTTGGGTTCTTCGGATTCGCGAATGATGCGGATGACTTCGTCGATATTCAAAAAGACGATCATCCGGCCTTCGAGGATGTGAATCCGGTCGTTGACCTTGGCGAGACGATGCTGCGTGCGGCGCGTGACCGTCGTGAAACGGAAGCCGACCCATTCGCGCAGGATCTCGCCGAGCCCCTTCTGACGCGGCCGGCCATCCGCGCCGACCATCACCAGATTCAGCGTCGCGTTCGATTCGAGGCTCGTATGCGCGAGCAGCGTGGTGACGAACTCGGCTTGATCGATGGTGCGCGACTTCGGCTCGAATACGAGACGCACGGGCGCATCCCTGCCCGACTCGTCGCGCACGGCGTCGAGAAGACCGAGAAGCGTCTGCTTCGTCTGCAACTGTTCCGGCGTCAGTGACTTCTTGCCAAGTTTGATCTTCGGATTCGTCTGTTCCTCGATCTCTTCTAGCACCTTCTGGCCGGATGTATACGGCGGCAACTCGGTAATGACGAGCTGCCACTGCCCGCGTGCGAGATCTTCGATCTTCCAGCGCGCGCGGACCTTGAGACTGCCACGACCCGTTTCGTACGCCTGCGAGATTTCCGTGTCGCTCGAAATGATCTGGCCGCCGCCCGGGAAATCCGGGCCGGGCACATGCTGCATCAACTCGGCGTGCGTGATGTGCGGATGACGGATCATCGCGACGGCGGCCCCAGCGACTTCGCGCAGGTTGTGCGACGGGATTTCCGTCGCCAGACCGACCGCGATGCCCGACGCGCCGTTCAACAGCACGAACGGCAGACGCGCGGGCAGCAGCTTCGGCTCTTCGAACGATCCGTCGTAGTTCGGCATGAAATCGACCGTGCCCTGATCGATTTCGTCGAGCAGCAGTTTCGCGATTGGCGTGAGACGCGCTTCCGTGTATCGCATCGCCGCCGCGCCGTCGCCATCGCGCGAACCGAAGTTGCCCTGGCCGTCGATCAGCGGATAGCGCATCGAGAAGTCTTGCGCGAGACGCACGAGCGCGTCGTACGCCGACTGGTCGCCGTGCGGGTGGTATTTACCCAGCACGTCGCCGACCACACGGGCCGATTTCACGGGCTTCGCGTTGTCGGCGAGACCCATCTCGTTCATCGCAAAGAGGATGCGGCGCTGTACGGGCTTCTGGCCGTCGCAGACGTCGGGCAGCGCGCGGCCCTTCACCACGCTCACCGCGTATTCGAGGTACGCGCTTTCAGCGTAGTCGCCAAGCGTCAGCACGTCGCCTTCGGGCGCGGCCGGCTCGGTGAAAAGATCGGGAGTGTTGTCGTCCATCTAGATTCCGTGTCCTTGTTCGGCGGCGCGCGCTTCGTGCTTCACATGCGTTGCATGGGTTCGCTGGCACGAAGCGCGGCGGCGCTCAGATATCCGCTTCGACCTGGTTGCCCTTGTCCTCGAGCCAGCTGCGGCGCGACGCCGCTTCGCCCTTGCCCATCAGCATCGTCATTCGCGCGACGGTCGCGTCGAAGTCGAGCTGGCCGAGCGCGACGGGCGACAGGCGCCGCGTGTCCGGGTTCATCGTCGTGTCCCACAGCTGCTCGGCGCTCATTTCACCGAGGCCCTTGAAGCGGCTGATCGACCACTGCGATTCACGCACGCCGTCTTTGCGCAGCTTGTCGAGGATCGCTTCGAGTTCGCCTTCATCCAGCGCGTACAGCTTCTGCGCGGGCTTCTTGCCGCGCGCGGGCGCATCGACGCGGAACAGCGGCGGACGCGCGACATGCACGTGACCACGCTCGATCAGTTGCGGGAAGTGCTTGAAGAACAACGTAAGCAGCAGCACCTGGATGTGCGAGCCGTCGACGTCCGCATCGGACAAGATACAGATCTTGCCGTAGCGCAAATTGGACAGATCGACGTTGTCGTCCGGGCTGTGCGGATCGACGCCGATCGCCACAGAAATGTCGTGCACTTCATTGTTGGCGAACAGACGATCGCGCTCGGTTTCCCAGGTGTTCAGCACCTTGCCGCGCAGCGGCAGGATGGCCTGATACTCCTTGTCGCGCCCCATCTTCGCGGAGCCGCCGGCAGAATCGCCCTCGACCAGGAACAGCTCATTGCGGCCGATTTCCGTCGATTCGCAGTCGGTCAGCTTGCCCGGCAGCACGGCGACGCCCGAACTCTTGCGCTTCTCGACCTTCTGGCCGGCGCGCGTACGCGCCTGCGCCTGCTTGATGACGAGATCGGCGAGCTTCTTGCCGTGCTCGACGTGCTGGTTGAGCCACAGTTCGAGCGCGGGACGCGCGAACGACGACACCAGCTTCACGGCGTCGCGGCTATTCAGACGTTCCTTGATTTGCCCCTGGAACTGCGGGTCGAGCACCTTCGCGGACAGCACGAACGACACGCGGGCGAACACGTCTTCCGCGAGCAGCTTCACGCCCTTCGGCTGCAGGTTATGCAGTTCGACGAAGCTCTTCACGGCCTGGAACAGACCGTCGCGCAAGCCCGATTCGTGCGTGCCGCCAGCGGGCGTCGGAATCAGATTGACGTAGGACTCGCGCGTGAGCGACCCTTCTTCGCTCCACGCGACGACCCACGCCGCGCCCTCGCCTTCGGCGAACGTCTCTTCGTTGGAGCGCGAGCTTTCCGCGTAGCGCTCGCCTTCGAAGAGGGGGATCAGCAGGTCGCTGCCCGCCATGCCTTCCATCAGATAGCCGCGCAGGCCGTCTTCGTATTTCCAGCTTTGGCGCTCGCCCGTCTTTTCATTGACGAGGACGACTTCGACGCCCGGCAGCAGCACGGCCTTCGAGCGCAACAGGCGCTGCAACTCGCCGATCGGCAGGTTCGGCGAGTCGAAGTATTTCGCATCGGCCCACGCGGTCACGCGCGTGCCGGACTTCTTCTCGCCCTTCGCCGCGGCGCGCACCTGTAGCTGTTTGACGACGTCGCCATGCGAGAAGCTCAGTTCGGCGACCTTGCCGTCGCGCCACACGGTGACGTCGAGGCGCGTGGACAGCGCGTTCGTCACCGATACGCCGACGCCATGCAGGCCGCCCGAGAAGGTGTACGCACCGCCTGCCGCCTTGTCGAACTTGCCGCCCGCGTGCAGACGCGTGAAAACGATTTCGACGACGGGCACGCCTTCTTCCGGATGCATGCCGAATGGAATACCGCGGCCATCGTCTTCGACGGACACGGATTGGTCGGCATGCAACGTGACGGTGATCTGACGGCCGTAGCCGCCGAGCGCTTCGTCGGATGCGTTGTCGATGACTTCCTGGATGATGTGCAGCGGATTTTCGGTGCGCGTGTACATGCCGGGCCGCTGCTTGACCGGCTCCAGGCCCTTGAGCACCTTGATCGATGCTTCGCTATACGCGGCGTTAGGCTTTTTCGTTGACATGGCTTGCTCGGGTCCGTCGGTTCATCGTTGTCCACATGTCCTGTGGACAGGTGCGTGGACAATGCGTTGAGTTTTCAAAAAAAGCGAAACGAAACAACGGAGTGTGTGCGCTGCGCGACTTGCGTGCAGCAGTTATCGGTTTGCCTTGTCTGCTTTCCGCGGTTTTCCCGCAAGCCCGGTTTCGGGCGGTACGCTGGAACGACCGTGGGAAGCAGGTTCGCGGGTATTTTACTGATTTCGATGCGCGGGGCAATTTAGATGATGGGTGTAGGACGGTTGGTCGGGAACGCGTCCTACACCCCGATGGGTGGTCTACTTCCGCTTGCTCTCCAACTCATCCCACCGTTCAATCGCCACGAGCAGTTCCTCATCGATGGCCGCGTAGCGCTCGGTCAGCCGCGCGCCTTCCTGCGCGTCCTTCACGAAAATCGAGCCGTCCTCGATCTGCGCGCCGATCGCTTTCTGCTCCGCTTCGAGCGAGGCAATCTTCTCGGGCAGCGCCTCCAGCTCGCGCTGTTCCTTGAATGAAAGCTTCACCGTGCGCTGCGCGTTGCGGCCTGCCGCGCTGTCCTTGGCCGCGGTTTCCTTCGCCGCCTCTTTCGGCACATCCTGTTGCGCGATCTGCTCGGAACGCTCGCGCTGGATCTGCCAGTCCGTGAAGCCGCCGACATATTCGCGCCACTTGCACTCGCCCTCCGACGCAATCACCGACGTCACCACGTTGTCCAGAAACGCGCGATCATGGCTCACCAGCAGCACCGTGCCGTCGTAGTCCGTCAGCAGTTCTTCGAGCAGTTCGAGCGTGGGGATGTCGAGGTCGTTGGTCGGCTCGTCGAGCACCAGCACGTTCGCCGGACGCGCAAAGAGACGCGCGAGCAGCAGACGGTTGCGCTCGCCGCCCGACAGCGACTTCACAGGCGAACGCGCGCGCTCCGGGGCAAACAGAAAATCGCCCAGATAGCTCATCACGTGCTTTTTCTGGCCATTGATCTCGACCCAGTCGCTGCCGGGGCTGATCGTATCGCCGAGGCTCTTGTCCAGATCGAGCTGTGCGCGCATCTGGTCGAAGTAAGCGACTTGCAGGTTGGTGCCGATGCGCACCTTACCGTCGTCCGGCTGCAGTTCGCCGAGAATCAGCTTGAGCAGTGTCGTCTTGCCCGCGCCGTTCGGACCGATGAAGCCGATCTTGTCGCCGCGCATCACCGTTGCCGAAAAACGATCGACCACCGTGCGCTCGCCATACCGCTTCGTCACGTCCGTCAGTTCGGCGACGATCTTGCCGGACTTTTCGCCCTGCCCGACGTCGAGCCTCACGTTGCCTTGCACATTGCGGCGTTCTGCGCGGTCATTGCGCATCTGCACGAGCCGCGCGATCCGCCCGACGCTGCGCGTGCGCCGCGCCTCGACGCCCTTGCGAATCCACACTTCTTCCTGCGCGAGCAGCTTGTCGAACTTCTCGTTTTCGACTCGCTCCACTTCCAGTTGCTGCGCCTTGCGCGTTTGATATGCGGAGAAATTTCCCGGATACGACAGCAGACGTCCGCGATCCAGTTCGACGATGCGCGTGGCGACGCGATCGAGAAATGCGCGATCGTGGGTGATGAACAGCAAACCGGCGCGCTGCGCGATCAGCAGTTCTTCCAGCCAGCGAATGCCGTCGAAGTCGAGATGGTTGGTCGGCTCGTCCAGCAGCAGCACGTCCGGCTGCACGACGAGCGCCCGCGCCAGCGCGACGCGCTTTTGCATGCCGCCCGACAGCGAGCCGACCCGCGCGTCGCCATCGAGGCCGATCTGCGCGAGCGTCGTGGCGACGCGCGTGCGCCAGTTCCAGGCATCGGTGGTATCGAGTGACGATTGCAGCGCGTTCATGCGCGCAAGCAACGCGTCGTGCTGCGCGCCTTCCGGCGTTTCCGCCAGCTCGTGCGCGACCGTGTTGTACTCGTCGAGCAGCGCGCTCGCATGCGTGAGGCCCGCGGCAACCGCGTCGAACACCGTCACGTCCGCGTCGAATTCGGGCTCCTGCGGCACGTACACGGTGACGAGATCCTGCTGGCGCGTAACGAGGCCATCGTCCGGTCTGGCGAGTTCGGCGACGATCTTCAGCAGCGACGACTTGCCCGCGCCGTTGCGGCCGATCAACCCGACGCGCTCGCCGGCTTCGAGAGAGAAATCCGCGTGATCGAGCAGCGCGACGTGGCCGAACGCCAGTTGCGCGCCCGTGATGGTGTAAAGCGACATGGGAAAGGAGGAACCAGCGATGAGTCGGAAGCGCTCATTGTACCGGTCGGCGGCGCGAATACTGACGGGATGCGGCCCGGCAGGATGGCATAGGACGGATGACGCATGCCGCGCATGCCCACGGTGCTCGAACCGGCGGGTCGGCGCATGAGCAGGCGCTCAGCACGCGCACGGACGGAAGAGAATGCGAACGCCCGTCCCGGTGTCGGCGTTCGCAGCGGCAAACCGTTCCGTGAATTGAAGGTGAGCGAAAAAAAGGCGCGGCAAGCGCGCCTTTGCTTACTTCACGTGAATCGTGATCGTCTTGCTCATCTCCGGGCCATACGAACGGTGCGCGCCGTCGCCGAAATCGAGCGTCAGCGTGTGATCGCCCGGTGGCAGCGTGATCTCCGTTTCCGTCTGGCCCTTGCCGAAATGCAGCGACTTGTCGTTGGCGGGAATGACTTCGCCCTTCGGCAGCGGCTGCCCGTCGATGATCAGATGATGATGCCCCGTGCCTTCCGTCATCGTGCCCGCAGGAACGATCTTCATGCCTTCGACAGCAAACTTCACGTGAATGGGGTTGCTCACGGTCGCGCCGTCCTGCGGCTCGACGAACGAGACGCCCGCGGCATGCGCCACGCCCGACAAGACCAGCATGCCCGCGCACGCTGCGCCGGCCAACCATCTGTTATTCAGCATCGTTTTTCTCCTTGGCTAAAGCGGCTCGATGGACACGGTGCGCGCAGGCGTTCGCGCACGACCGCATCGCACTGAAAGAATACACGTTGGCGGCGGGCCCGCCGGGCATCGGATCGCCGGGATGCACGTCGCTTCGCGTTGATCTGAAACGGTAAACGGAGCGGGCGGCGTGGGTCTTCCGGCGAATTCCGGTAATATTGCGAATCGCCGCCGGATGCACTAAAAAGGGGCAGATTGGCGGATTTTGCATTGAATCAATGAAGAGCGTGTGTCGTGAGTGAAGTGATCGAATATAAGAGCTGGGTCTGTCTGATTTGCGGCTGGATCTATAACGAAGAGGAAGGTTTGCCCGAGGAAGGTATCGAAGCGGGTACGCGTTTCGCCGATATCCCCGTGGACTGGCGCTGCCCGCTGTGCGATGTGGGCAAGGCTGAATTTGCTGTAGTCGAGTTCTGATCGGCGGTTCTGTTACAGAAACGTCGTTCGTTTAGAGCGGTCCGCGGGTTCGATGCCTGCGGACCGCTTTGCTTTTGGCGGCCGGCCCGCTCCGGTCAGTCGCGCCTTGCGACGACGATCAGTTCGCGGCTCGCGGGATCGACGGGCGATCGGGACCAGTCGCCGAACCAATCCAAGTCGCTGAAACCCGCTTTGACGAGCGCTTCACTCAGCGAGGCCTGCGTGCGAAAGCGCAGCTGGCTGGGCGCGACGACGGTGTCGCCGTCTCGAAGGAAGCGATAGTGAGTGTCGAAGCGGACGCGGTCATTGTTTGCTTCGATGAGTTGCTGCCAGATTTCGACGGCGCCGTAGTGCGAGTCGTCGATCACGCGGCGCGACTGCTCCGGCGTCCACGCCGCCCACGGCGACACGGATGGATTGCGGCTTTCGAAAGTGAGCCGTCCGCCGGGACGCAACGCGGCTTGTGCAGCGGCTAGCGTGGCGTCGAAGCTCGCGTCGTCGAGAAAAACCTGCGCGACGTGGCCTGTCATCACGGCGAGATCGGCGGACTTTGCGCCCAGTTGTACCGCGTAGCCTTCGATCCATTCCACCCGGTCGCCGCCCGGCCGTCGGCGCGCAATATCGAGCATCGCCGGCGACGGATCGACGCCCGTCACCGTATGGCCGCGCCGGGCCAGTTCACAGGCGAGCAGCCCCGTGCCGCAGCCGATATCGACGATGCGCGAAGCTTCCGTGCGTGCGGCGAGGTCGATATAGAAGCGCGTGTCGGCGGCGAACGGGTTGAGCGCGTCGTAGAGCGCGACGAGACGCGGATCGGTGTAGTGAGCATCGGTCATCGGCCGATGGTAGCCGTGCGGCGCGCGAGCCGCCACCGCGTCGGCGCAGGCGGTTGCCCGCATCGAAAGCCGCTTTGGCAAACGGGCGATTTGCTATACTCTGCGCTCGTCGGCGGCCCCTCCCCGTAGTTCAATGGATAGAACAAGTGCCTCCTAAGCGCTAGATACAGGTTCGATTCCTGTCGGGGGGACCACATCGGCGACGGACGACGCTACAAAAAAACCCGCAACAGCTCACGCTTTGCGGGTTTTTTGTTTGCTACAGCCCCATTGCGATGCAACGCGGCGAACAGCCACAACGATCAACCGTTCACCGATGCCGGCGCACCACCACCTGAATCTTGGCCAGTTGCTGGTCGCGCTGATCGAAGAATTTGGCGAGCGCAAACAGCGACGCAGCGGCAAACGGCCAGAGGACAAAGAAGGTAGCGAGCATGATCGACTCCAGAGCGAAAACGTTTGAAACGAGTGTACGCCCGCGCTAAACAAAGAAAACTATCGGAATTGCCAAAACACAGTTCCCTTTTTTGGAAGGGAATGGAGAACGAGCCCGCGTGGCGCGGCTGGACGACCTTTTCCCGAGCCGACCGGGTCCGACCGACCTCGCCCGACCGTGACAAAATCACGCACTTCACGCAACACACGCCAGCACAATCGAAGGACAACCCATGGATATCAACAAGCAACTCGCCGCTCTCACCACTTCCGAACTGCAAACGGCAGGCGCCAGTCAGGCGACGGCCATCGCCGTCAGCGTGCTGCTGCGTCATTTGAACTCGCCGGAGCTGTCGAAGCTGCTGAGCACCGCATTCGAGAATCACCAGGCCGTCATGCTGCAAACACCGTGGCCGGACCAGATGCTGCAATCGTTCGAAGCGACACGCCGTTTTCTCGAAGGCGCGGCCAACCCGGCCCCTAGCCCCGACCAGCCCGCCTAACGCAGCACGCGTCGCGCCGTGTACATCGCGCGACGCAAAAAAGCCACACGCGCGAACGCCCCGGCATGCGCCGGAAGCCCACCCGGCGGGGCTTGCGCGCGAGCGCCGCAAGCCAGTGTGCGCTCTCCCACCTAACGCACCATTTGTCTGCGGACGGACTCGCGGCGTCCTTTTATCATCTCGTCACTCCTCGGATACGTCAGTGGGTTGACCGATGCCCTACCCGTACAACCTTGCAGTCGCGGCTGGCCTGATGATCGTCGTGCTCACCTGCAGCCTCGCGCTCGCGCTGACATGAACCGACCCGCGCACGGCCCGCAAAACACCGGACACTCGCCCGCTGTCCGCGTCGATATCGCCCGATTCCGATCCGCATAAAGCCCGTCGCGGCACAAATATTTTCAAGCTGACCCTAAAGTTTTCCAAACCCCTGCCGTAGTGCGGGCATGGACCATTACCTCACTTCGTCGGCGGGATCGTTCAAATCGACTCTGATCGATCAGGACATCGCGCACATTGCCCGCGTCATGCGGCCTTCGATGCATGGCGACCTGGGTGGGGCCATCCTCCCCGCCACCTACTGGCGCAAACGCCTCTTCGAACTGCTCGACGCCGAGCATCTGACCAATTCGCAGCTCTGCTCGATCGACGATCTGCTGTTGCAGCTCGACGAGCTGTGCACGAAGGATCTGACGCCGCTGCCCGTGACGATCACACGGCCCGCAGCGTCGCGCGATGCGAACCGCCACCGCGTACGCCGCAAGCGCTGAGCGAACCCGCGGAACCGCTGCGGCGCCGCCGCGCCGCGTGGGTCGAGGCGCGCCGCGCATTTAACATTCATTGACCCGCCGCGCATCCTTCCACGATGCTGCAGCCAGCAGCGCGAACACCCGGCGACACAGCGACAGGATGATCTGGCGCGTCGCCGGGGCTGCCTTCCCTCTCCCTTCGCACGCTCACGCCCTCCGCCGCAGGAAAATTTGTCTGCGGAACACGCCGCAATCGCGAATTAGGGACATTCGTAGGTCATAATGTCCGCAAAAATTCCCAGCAAGGATTCCTGTGACTCAGGCTTCACCGCTTGACCTGCTGAAGCAGGCGCGCACCCGCTTCACACAAAAAGAAATCGCCGCGCATGTCGGCAAGGACATCAAGACGGTGCGTCGCTGGGAAAAAGGCGAAACGCCCTGCCCCGCGATGCTCGAACCGGCACTGCACGCGATGCTGTATCCCGCCACCGCGCGCAACGCCGGCGCGCATGCAGGCAACGGAGCAAGCACACGCATCATCGATCTGTTCGCCGGCATCGGCGGCATCCGCATGGGCTTCGAGGCGCACGGCGGACAATGCGTGTTCACCAGCGAGTGGAACGACTTCTCGCAGAAAACGTATCAGGAGAATTTCCGCGACGGCGCCACGCAGCACGCGCTGATCGGCGACATCGTCACGTTTCCCGCCGAAGCCGTCCCCGAGCACGACATTCTGCTCGGCGGCTTTCCGTGTCAGCCGTTTTCGATTGCAGGTGTCAGCAAGAAGAATGCGCTCGGCCGCCCGCACGGTTTCGAATGCGCGACGCAGGGCACGCTGTTCTTCGATGTCGCGCGCATCATCGCCACGCGCCGCCCGGCCGCGTTCCTGCTCGAGAACGTGAAGAACCTGCTGTCGCACGACAAGGGCCGCACGTTCGACGTGATCCTTCAGACACTGCGCGACGAACTCGGCTATGAGGTGCATTACCGCGTGATCGACGGCGCGCATTTCACGCCGCAACATCGCGAGCGGATCATCATCGTCGGCTTTCGCGGCAAGACATCGTTCTCTTGGGACGATCTGCGCCTGCCAGAAGAAGGTCCGCGGCTCGCGTCGATCCTGCATCGGACGGACGGCAGCGAGCCCGTGCTGCCGTGGGACGGCGACCGCTTCTTCGATCACGCCGCGCGTCAGGTGCAGCCCAAATACACGCTGACACCCAAGCTCTGGACCTACCTGCAGAACTACGCGGAGAAGCATCGCGCGGCGGGCAACGGTTTCGGCTATGGGATGGCTTATCCGCAAAGCGTGACGCGCACGCTGTCGGCGCGCTATCACAAGGATGGCTCGGAGATTCTCGTCTATCAGGGCGAGAAAAAGCGCCCGCGCCGTCTGACGCCGCGCGAGTGCGCGCGGCTGATGGGCTTTCCCGACACGTACCGCATCCCCGTCAGCGATACCCAGGCGTACCGCCAGTTCGGCAATAGCGTCGTGGTGCCCGTGATGCGCGAAGTCGCGCGCATCATGCTGCCGCATGTGCGCGCGCTCACGCACGCGGCGCAGGAGGAAAGCGCGGCGGAGCTCGCCCACTGATGGTCGATATCGTCGACGCGGCCACCCGCAGCCGGATGATGTCCGGCATTCGCGGCCGCAACACGAAACCTGAAATCCTGATCCGCAGCCTGCTGCATCGGCGCGGCTTCCGCTTCCGGCTCGACGCGCGCGATCTGGCCGGCCGGCCCGACATCGTGTTGCCGCGCTATCACGCAGTGATCTTCGTGCACGGCTGCTTCTGGCATGGTCACGACTGTCATCTCTTCAAATGGCCGCAGACGCGCCCGGAGTTCTGGCGCGACAAGATCGGCCGCAATCGCGCCAACGATGCGAAGGCCCAAGCCGCGCTTCTCGCAGCCGGCTGGCGCGTCGCGACGGTGTGGGAATGCGCATTGCGCGGGGCGAACCGGGACATCGACGGCGTCCTGCAACGGCTGATCGACTGGCTACACGGCGACGCGCCGCTGCATGAAGAGCGCGCATGAGGTTGCGTCTTCAAGCGACGCGGCGAATTTTGCAAGATGCCGGTGCTACACTCGATTAGCTGACTGGGAGTCTCCAGGCTATCTTCCGAGCGGTCTTTCAACGGCTCCCGCCTATCCTGGAACCATCCACTGAAGGAGGCGCATGATGGCTGATTTTCGAATCTGGTCGGACGACTTCCCCGCGAACGGCTTTATGCCGAAGGCGCAGGAGATGAACGACAAATCGTTCGGCGTCTCTGGCGATGGCGAGAACATGTCGCCTGCGCTGCAATGGGACGCACCGCCCGCCGACACGCAAAGCCTGGCGCTCACCGTCTATGATCCCGACGCGCCCACGGGCAGCGGTTTCTGGCACTGGGTCGTCGTCAACATTCCCGCCGATGCACGCTCGCTGCCGCGCAACGCAGGCAAAGCCGACGGCAGCCTGTTGCCAGCCGGCGCGATGCAGTTTCGCAACGACTACGGCTCGGTCGGGTTCGGCGGCGCGGCGCCTACGCGCGGCGACAAGCCGCATCGCTTCATCTTCCGCGTTCATGCGCTGAAGGTGGCGAGCCTGCCGCTCACCGCCGACACGACGAACGCCGTCGCGCGCTACATGACGCATCTGAACGAAATCGATTCGGCCACGTACACGGGCCTGTACGAACTGAAGTAACGGCGGCGCTACGATCTCCAAGGCCCGGCATGGCCCCCGCGCGATGCGCGTGTCATGCCGGGCCGAAGCGGTTGCCCGCTGTCACGACCGCTGTCGCGACAACAGGAAGCACAATCCTGGACTCGACTGCCGGCGGGCATCGACCGCCTCGCCGTTCATCACAACAACACAATGCAAGCTTCTTCGTCGACCGGCAACCGCCATCCATCGGGCGCTTCCAACCCCGCTGCTCCCTCTCCCGCCGTCGCGCCGGAACCCGAACTGGGGCTGCCGATTCCGCAACGCTACTGGGCAATTCTCGTCGTCGCGCTGGGCATCACGCTCGCCGTGCTCGACAGCGCAATCGCCAACGTCGCGCTGCCGACCATCGCGCGAAACCTGCGCGCGAGCGCCGCGAGTTCGATCTGGGTGGTCAACGCGTATCAGCTGTCGGTGACGATCTCGCTGCTGCCGCTGTCGTCGCTGGGCGATCGCATCGGCTACCGGCGCGTCTATATGGGCGGGCTGGTGCTGTTCACGATCGCGTCGCTCGGCTGCGCGCTCGCCACGTCGCTGCCGACGCTCGCGCTCGCCCGCGTGATTCAGGGCTTCGGCGCGGCAGGCATCATGAGCGTCAACACTGCGCTCGTGCGGATGATCTATCCACCCACGCAGCTTGGGCGCGGCGTCGCGATCAACGCGATGGTGGTCGCCGTCTCGTCCGCCGTTGGGCCGACGGTGGCTTCCGCCGTACTCGCCGTCGCGGCGTGGCCGTGGCTCTTCGCGATCAACGTGCCGATCGGCATTGCCGCCATCGCAGTGGGCTGGCGCGCGCTGCCGCGCAACGAAGGACATCCGTCGCCGTACGACTATCCGAGCGCCGTGATGAACGCGTTCGTGTTCGGGCTTCTGATCTTCGCCGTCGATGGCTTCGGTCACGGTGAGCGCTACGGCTTCGTCGCCGCCGAATTGATCGGTGCGATCGTGATCGGCTATTTCTTCGTGCGGCGGCAGCTCACGCAGTCCGCGCCGCTGTTGCCCGTCGATCTGTTGCGCATTCCCATCTTCGCGTTGTCGGTGGGCACATCGGTGTGCTCGTTCTGCGCGCAAATGCTCGCGTTCGTGTCGCTGCCGTTCCTGCTGCAAAACAATCTGGGCCTGTCCCAGGTCGAGACAGGGCTGCTGATGACGCCGTGGCCGCTCGTGATCGTCGGCGCGGCCCCGCTGTCGGGCGTGCTGTCGGACCGGATCTCGGCCGGCTGGCTCGGCGGCCTCGGGCTCGCGACGCTGGCGCTCGGCCTGTTGCTGCTCGCCACGCTCGGCGCACATCCCACGGCGTTCGATATCGTGTGGCGCATGGCGCTGTGCGGCGCGGGCTTCGGCATTTTCCAGTCACCGAACAACCGGACGATGCTGTCGGCGGCGCCGCGCCACCGCAGCGGCGGGGCGAGTGGCATGCTCGGCACCGCGCGCCTGACGGGACAAACGCTCGGCTCGGCGCTCGTCGCGCTAATCTTCGGCATCGCGCCGCAGCACGGCCCCGTGCTCACGCTTTACGTGGCCGCGTGCTTCGCGGGCGCGGGCGCGCTCGTCAGCACGATGCGTGTGCGGCACAGCGCGCCAACGGCCGCGTAACGCATACCTTCCAACGCCCCGCTTTCCGCCTATTCTTGTAGACGAAGCCTTCAACCGCCGACGTCCGTCACGACGTCCGGTGCGGGTTTCGCTCTGGCCTTTGAACCTCGGCCTTTGAACGATAGGGGGCACCATGTCACTCATCGTCGCTGGACGTTTCACCACTTTCCCCGCCGCCGAAGACGCCGCACAAACGCTCTTCGACAACGGCTTTCCCGGTGAAGACGTCACGCTGTTTTTCGTCAATCCGCGCGGCCAGCACGCGCGCCATCCGCTAGACGAACACGCTGCCGCCCCACCCACGATCTCCTCCGCGCCGCCGCCGACGCACCATCGCCATCACCGCGCGGTGACGATCGGCGCCGTCGCGGGCGCCGTGATCGGCGTCGCGGTATTCACCGCGTTTTCGGCGTCGATGCCCGTCGTCGTGATCGCGGCGGGCGTCGGTGCGTATCTCGGCTTGGTGGTGGGCAAGATGGTCCAGGCGCGCAGTGGACCGCACGAACATCACGACGTCGTGCATCACGAGATGCGCAATTCGGGCGTGCTCGTCGCCGTGCATGTGAGCCCGGAAAATCAGATGAATGCGGCGCGCATCCTGCGCGAGGCGGGCGGCGCCGATATCGAGCGCGCGACCGGTCACTGGCAACGCGGCAAATGGGCGGATTTCGATCCGCGTCAGACGCCCGTGCCGCTCACCGAGTTGAACCAGCAGCAGGCGTGACGGGCTCGACGGTTCGAAAAACGCCTGGCCGGAAACAAAAACGGCAGCCTGCAAGGGCTGCCGTTCGTGAACCTGCGCGTCCCGCGAGGCCGCGCAATCTCACCCATCTCACGCGCTTTCAGACCGTGACGTCCGCGCGCTTGACGGCCTTCTCCGTCACCGACGAAGCCGTCGCGACATTCCGCAAATCGGCAAGGAACGTATCGCGCCATACCGACAGATTGTTCTCGCGCAGCGGCGCCATCATGTCCGCGTGACGCGCCTGGCGCTCGGCGAGCGGCATCGACAGCGCGCGCTCCAATGCCTCGGCCATCTGCGACAGATCGAACGGATTGACGACTAGTACAACATCCCGCAATTACTTTTAATAATTGATTGCATGGTTTATCCTGGCGGTATGAGTCGAGGACGCCATGCAACGCCAGTGAAGCTGGCCAGGAAGGAAAGACAGGAGCTGCAGTCGCTGATCCGACGCACGACGGCTGCACAACGCGATGTGACACGGGCACGCATCGCGTTAATGGCTCACGAGGGCTACACGAGCGCGGCGATCTCACAGGAATTGGGCGTGTCCGTGCAGACCGTCAGCCAGTGGCGCCAGCGCATTGCGCGGCAAGGCGCGCAGGGGATTCGGGAGGCAGAGCGCAGTGGTCGTCCGCCGCGCATCACGCAGGAGACGCGGCTGCAGCTGATCGCACTGGCGTGTGAAGTGCAGGAAGCGCAAGGTCGGGCCACGCCGACGCTCGATGAGATTGTGACGCGTGCAGTCGAGCGAGGGATCGTCGAACAGATCAGTCGCAGCCATGTGCAGCGCATCCTGCAGGCTGGCGACGTTCGCCCGCATCGGGTGCAACAGTGGCTGCATAGTCCGGATCCGGCGTTTCGCGAGAAGGTCAACGTGATCTGCAAGCTGTACCGCAAGGCGCCGAAGAATGCGGTGGTACTGAGTATTGACGAGAAGACCGGCATCCAGGCCATCGAGCGCAAGCATCCAGGGCGCGCCCCGGCAGCCGGACGGTTGCGCCGCCGGGAATTTGAATATATCCGTCACGGTACTCAGTCTCTGATTGCCGCGCTGGATGTTCATACCGGACGGGTACTGGGAAGCTGCCGCGACCGGCGGACCCAGGGCGACCTGGTGACTTTCATGGACAGTGTGGCAGCCGCGTATCCGGGCAAGCAGGTGCATGTGATCTGGGATAATCTGAACACGCATCGCGCCCAAGCCGTATGGCAGGCATTCAATGCGCGGCACGATGGACGGTTTCATTTCCATTTCACCCCTTTGCACGCGAGCTGGGTGAACCAGATCGAACTGTGGTTTGGGCTCTATACGCGCCGTGTGCTGCGTCACGCCAGCCACACCAGCACGGTGCATCTTCGCGAGCGTACAGAGCAGTTCATCCGCGAGCGCAACCAGACGGCACGTCCCTTCAGATGGACTTTCCGCGGCTATCCGTTGCAAACTGGCGCATCCTGAACCGGAGCGGTCATGCCTGCCTTACCCGCGAAACATCATGCAAGCGAACTGCAGCGTCAACTGCGCGAATTGTTGGGCCACGACCAGGTGGTCACGCAGGCTTACGGGCGTCATCTGCTGATCAAACGCCTGGACAATCAGGAGCCGACTGTTGTGGCACGCCTAAGTGAACTCAGCCGCAATCTTTATGGTGCGGCCTTTCGTAGCCATAGCGGGCGATGGGAACCTCTGCCTGGCTCAGGTTCGCTCGCCGAAATGGCCCAACTGGTTGTCACGCTCCTGCAGCCTTATTTGCAGCCAGACAATTATTAAACCTATTTGAGGGATGTTGTACTAGCGCGCCGGGCAACTGCTCGGCCGCGCCCGCGAACTGCGAGAGCACTAGCACGCCGGGATCGGCCGGGTCCTGCGACGCAACGTATTCCTTTGCGACGAGGTTCATCCCGTCGCGCAGCGGCGTCACATAGCCGACGTGCGACTGACGGAACAGCGCCATCAGCAGATTGCGTTCGTACTTGCGGTTCAGGTACTGAATCGGCGTCCAGTCCAGCTGCGCGAAGCGGCCGTTGATACGCCCCGCCTCGCCTTCCAGCGTCTGCCGAATGCGCTGGTAAGTCTGCACGTCGGCGCGGGTCGGCGGCGCGATCTGCACGAGCGACACGCGGCCATGCCAGCCGGGCGCGCTCTGCAACAGACGCTCGAATGCCTGGAAGCGCTCGACCAGCCCTTTCGAATAATCGAGCCGGTCGACGCTCATGATCAGCTTGCGGCCGCGCATGCCGTCGCGCAGGCTACGCACGGGCTTGCGGTCGGTGAACTGCTCGGCGGCCTTGGCGATCGCATCGGGATAGATGCCGATCGGATACGCGCCCACTTTCAGGAAGCGGCCGTACGCGTGAATCATGTTCTCGTCGCTCGACGTGCCGTGATGGCCGCGCTCGATGTAATCGACGAACGACTGCCGGTCCGCGTCCGTCTGGAAACCGACCACGTCATAGCTGCACATGCACTTCACGAGTTCCTCGTGCGGCGGCACGGTACGCATTACCTCCGGCACCGGAAACGGAATATGCAGGAAGAAGCCGATCGGATTCTTCACGCCCAGATCGCGCAGGCAGCGCGCGAACGGCAACAGGTGATAGTCGTGAACCCAGATGATGTCGTCGGGCTTGAGCAATTCCTTCAACTGCTTCGCGAGCGTCACGTTCACCCGCAGATAGCCGGCATATTCCTGGCGGTCGTAGCGCGACAGATCATTGCGATAGTGGAAGGTCGGCCATAGCGTCGAATTCGAGAAACCGCGGTAGTACTGGTCGTAGTCGCGCTTGGTCAGCCCCACGGTGGCGTAGGTCACGTTACCCTGTTTCTCGATGACGGGCGGCGCCGACTCGGCGACGGTCTCGCCGCTCCAGCCGAACCACACTCCTCCCGTTTCCTTCAGGGCGTCCAGCACTCCGATTGCGAGACCGCCCGCTGCGGGGCGTCCTTCCTGAGTCGGCGCGACGCGGTTTGAAACGACGATCAATCTGCTCATTGCGGCTCCACCTCATTCAGTTGACTGTACATGCGGTGATACTCCGATTTACGGCATGCAAGTCCTATGCCGCCATACGCGAAAAGACGGAATAAAAATGTATGCAAATGTGACAAACGAGCAAAAACTAGCTGCGCCTAGGCACGCGCGCAGCAGATTTTTCGCTCGACGATCCGGCCGGAACAAGCCGAAAAAGTGACTTCAGGCGTCCTGCTCGGAGCCCAGGTCGCGCTGGTATTCCAGCCCTTCCTGACGCGTGCCGCCCTGGTTGTGATCCCCGTCTGGCGGTGCGCCGGGCGCCGGGCGGTTCTGCTGCGCCGGGTCCGGTCCTACGGGTGGATTGCCCGAGCCGCCGGCTGGGCGCTGGTCGCGCTTCGAATGACGCGCAGAGCGCCGCAATGCGGGATGTCTCATGATGGACGCCTCCAGGGGAAGGCCAGTACCCGGACAGGGTTTGCCCGGGACGCTTCACCTTAGTCTAGGCCGATGAACGTAAATTGCCGGTAAAAAGTTCGCCGGTTTTGTAACGCGTACAGGGGGCGGGCCCGTCAATTGCGTCAACGCGCCAAATCCGCGTACGTCCATTCGGGTGGCCGCTGCTGTTTGAAGCCAGGCGTCAGAACTCCGGCAGCAGCGTCATGCGGGCAATCGTATGAGGTGTCTGCGAAGGTTGCGACGGCGGATCGCCGATCGGCGGTGTATCGGGTTCGACGGGTTCGCGCGTCGGGTCGGGTATCGTATCCGGCTCGTTCGGCTCGGGCGGCGTGTTGGGTTCGGGACGGTGCGCGTAGATACCGTGGACGGCGTCATGCTCCGGCATGGTTTGGCTCCCTGTTTTCGTTCGATGTCGTCGTCGCCTGGTGCGCGGTCGACTGTTGAACGCAAATCAGCAAGGCATGTGCCGTTGATGCCGCTGTCCGCCGTGGCGGACAGCGGCAAGTCCGGTTATTTCACCGACGCGCTCACGCGTCTGCCTTGCCGAGCGCCTGCGACTCGTCGCTGACGTCGTCGCCATCGGCACGTCCGGCGTCGTTGCCGTATTCGACGAGCCGGTTATACAGCGTCTTCAGGCTGATGCCGAGAATCTCGGCGGCACGCGTCTTCACGCCGCCGCACTGTTCGAGCGTCGCCAGAATCAGCTGACGATCGGCCTCGGCGAGCGACGTGCCGAACGGAATCGTGATCGCCGTGCCCGCCGTCGGCTTCGACAGCGAAATCTGCAGCGGCACCGTGGCCGTACTGTCCGAATCCGTACCCGCCATGATGTGCGCGCGCTGCACGTAGTTCTTCAGTTCGCGCACGTTGCCCGGCCACGGGTACGACAGCAGCATCTCCTTCACTGCGGGCGGGAAGTGCTTCTTCGTAGTGTGCTGCTCGTTGAGATCGTCGAGGAACGCCTGCGCGAGCAACTCGACATCTTTGCCGCGCTCGCGCAACGGCGGCAGGCTGATCGGGAACACGTTCAGACGGTGATACAGATCGAGGCGCAGCTTGCCTTCGAGTACGGCCTGCTCCGGATCGCGGTTCGTCGCGGCGATCAGGCGCACGTCGGTTTCGATTTCCTTCGTCGTGCCGACGCGCATGAACATGCCCGTCTCCAGCACGCGCAGCAGCTTCACCTGCAACTCGATCGGCATTTCGGTGATTTCGTCGAGGAACAGCGTGCCGCCGTTCGCACGTTCGAAATAGCCCTTGTGCTGACGGTCGGCGCCCGTGAACGCGCCGCGCTCGTGGCCGAACATCTCCGATTCGATCAGGTTCGGCGAGATAGCGCCGCAGTTGACCGCGAGAAACGCGTGCTTGCGACGCAGGCTCAACTGATGCAGCGTCTGCGCAGCGACTTCCTTGCCCGTGCCCGATTCGCCGACCAGCATCACGGAAGCGGCCGTCGGCGCGACACGGCTGATCTGGTCATACACCTGCTGCATGATGGGCGAATTGCCGAGCATCAGGCCGAAGCGGCCCATGCGCCGCAACTCGCCGCGCAGCGTGCCGATTTCGGCCTTCAGGTCGCCCGCGCGCGGCAGACGGCTCAAGATGGCCTTTACGCGCTGCATGTTGATCGGCTTCACGAGGTAATCGGCGGCGCCCATCTTCAGCGCGCTCACAGCCGACTCGACCGTCGCATGCCCCGTGATCACGACGAATTCCACGCCCGAGCGCGGATCGAGATCCTCGAACAGATCGACGCCCGAGCCATCGGGCAGCTTCAGATCGGTGAACACGACGTCAGGCGTTTGCCGCACCAGCTGGATGCGGGCCTCGCGCAGATCGCCCGCCGTCGCCGTGGTCAGCCCGTCTTCCGCGATGATGGCCGCCAGCGCTTCGCGGGTACTCGGATCGTCATCGACAATCAATACATGTGGCATCGCGTATGGAAAGCTCGTAAGTGCTGGTCATGGATACGCGCAGCCTGCGTCTTGCCGGAAAGTTGCGAACGACGAAAGCGCCCGCGCGCTGCGATTTTCAAGCATACGCTTGCATCGCAGCGACGGACGCCTCAACCGGAAAAACTTTCCGAATTAACGCATCTGCGCAACAATTACCGCAAATTTTGCTATAAAAGGCACTTATTGTTGTGCTTTTTGCTCATTATAAGGCCTCGGGTCGAAAAAAATCAGCCCGCATATGACGCGGCGCACGGTCGTGTTAAATCGCGTTCCGCCGTGCGCGTCAGTGCCGGTTTAGCTGCGCGGAAACGGCCAGGCGTCGCCGTGATCCGCGCCATTGCCGTTACGCAGATGCTTGGCGGGCGTGGGCGCGACCTGCGCTCCCGGCGCGCCGGGCGCGGGTTGCGCCGGCTCCGTCACGGCGCCGCCCTCGCCTTCCCAGCGCGTCAGATCGCGCGCGAGCGGTTGCTGCGCGGCGCGCTGCTTTTGCACCCAGCGCCATGCCAGTACGCTGCCCACGGCGAACACGGCGCCGAATATGCCGATCTTGGGGCGTGCCATGTTGAACTCCTTGTTGTCGTCAATGGAAATGGCAGCGGCCACGCGGCCGCCATGCCGGATTAGCGCCGCTCAGCGCGCGGCGAGCATGCCGAGCACGAAGCCGACACCGGCCGCGATGCCCAGCGACTGCCACGGATTCTGGCGCACGTATCGCTCAGTCTGGACGGTGGCGCTGCGGTAGCGCCGCTGGGCCGATGTCTGCGCGTCGGCGAGCGCGTTTTGCACGGAATCGACGTGCGTGCGTAGCCGCTCACGCAGCGCGTCGAGGCCTTCGCCCGGCACGGCTGCCGCGAGCCGCAGCATTTCTTCTGAATCGGCTAACAGCACGTTGAGATCCTGGACAAGTTTTTGTCGGCCCAACGCGAGCTGTTCAGTGGTTTCCGTCATTGCAATCTCCTGTTCCGGCGCGGGGACCGGATTTGTCCCGTCTCTCGACGGGCGGTTCCGGTGTCATGCGCCATCTCCTGTCCGTCGCAACGGCCGTTCCCGGCATCCTCGTGCGATCGGCCGTTCCCGGCATCCTCGTGCGATCCACGGATACCCATCGAGTTCCGCAAAACGCCGCGCACCCGAAGACCGCGCGCAGGCATGCGCGATGCAGACAAAGTTGCCGACGCGCATCGCGCGGCGTGCAACTTTTGCCGGCAACGCGTGTCGATCGTACGTTAACATTTGCGAACTGCCAGCGAACGCCAAACTTGCATGCGCCTTGCCGGAAATGGCGCGTGAGTGGTTAAATTGCCTTTTGTGAGATAGTGGACCACTCTTACGAGGCAATCCACGCTCTCGATACTGGCCTGCGCCATTCACGACACCCACCCGAAATTGCACAGGACACCCTTGCCTATGTCGTCAACCGATCTGGACTCGCCCGCCACCGAAGCCGATGGCGGCGGTGCGTCTCCGGCGAAGCAACGCACGGCGGAAAACGTCCCGGGACTGAAGTCGTACGGCACGCTGTACGGCTCATCGCCCGTCATGCTGGATCTCTACGACCAGATCGACCGCGTGGCCGCGACCGATGCGACCGCGCTCATCATCGGCGAATCGGGCACGGGCAAGGAGCTGATTGCCCGCACGATTCACGACCATAGCGCGCGCAAGGGCGGCGCGTTCGTCGCCGTCAACTGCGGCGCGATCCCCGATGAACTGATCGAAGCCGAATTGTTCGGCCATGAAAAAGGCAGCTTCACGGGCGCGGTCCAGGGCCGCATCGGCTACTTCGAGCATGCGAACGGCGGCACGCTGTTTCTCGACGAAGTCACCGAAATGGCGCCCGTGCGGCAGGTGAAACTGCTGCGCGCGCTGGAGACGGGCACGTTCTATCGCGTCGGCGGCACCGAGCTGATTCGCGGCGACGTGCGCGTGATCGCCGCGACCAATCGCGACCCCGCCGTGGCGGTGAAAGAAAACGGCCTGCGCGAAGACCTGATGTACCGGCTCGCCGTGTTCCCGCTGCGCGCGCCGCCGCTGCGCGAGCGCGAAGGCGACCGCGAACTGCTGGCGGTGCATTTCCTCAACGAACTCAACCGACAGGAAGGCACGAACAAGGTGTTCAGCAAGCGTTCGATGGAAACGCTGCGCACCTGGTCGTGGCCCGGTAACGTGCGCGAGCTGAAGAACGCGGTGTATCGCGCGTTCATTCTGGCGGAGAAGGCGGTGGAGTTGCCGCATCCGCATCTGATGTCGCGCGTGAAGAAGCCCGTGACAGTCGGCGACTCGATGAGCGTGTGGATCGGCACGCCGCTCGCCGATGCGCAGAAACAGATCATTCTCGGCACGCTCAAGTATTGCGGCGGCGACAAGCGGCGCGCGGCGAAAGCGCTCGGCGTGAGTCTCAAGACGCTGTACAACCGGCTCAGCACCTACGGCGACGAAGAGTCGAATCACGACGACAACTGATTCGCAGCAACACGCGCAGCCTATTGCGCGCTGATCGTTTTTTGCGGTTTTTGCGCGCCCTTCTTCGCGGCATATTCTCCACTCGTGTTTGCGGCTTCCAGTGAAGCCGCGTCCCTTCTTCGATCGAGCCGCGCTACGCGCAAGCGCTCGCGCCAGTCGTGCCCATGCCTTGCTCAGGCATACCAACTGCTCCTCACGCCAAACAGAAAGACCCCGGCCACGCAGCATCTTTTGCAATTGCTTGCATTTTCCCTATGCCAATTACAAAACGCATCCTGCACAATGCCGCAGCGAAAAAATCAGATGTATCTGCCTTCGCGCTGGCGCGCTCCACGCGTCGAAGGCACGAGCAGGAGCGATGACGAAGAAATGCAAAAAGCAATGCACCGTGACAAACACGCCGCGCAGCCCAGCGCCATGCGGCGATCGATCTTCCCGAGCGCCACGCTGATTGCGGCCCTGGCCGTCGCCATCACCGTCACCACGACATTGAGCGGATGCGGATCGCTCTACGCGGAAAGTGCCACGGCGGGCGCCGGTATCGCAGGCGCAGCCATTGCCGGGAAAGTAACGAACAACGCCGCCGTCGCCACGGGTATCGGCCTTGGCGCCGTCGCCGCGGCGCGCGCAGGCGTGCAGTACTCCGAACGCGTGATCCATCGCAACACCCAGGACAGCATCGCCGTGGTCGCCGGCCCGCTCGCGGTCGGCGCGGTCGCGCCGTGGAGCATCACGCATTCGGTGCCGCTCGAAGAAGACGAGCATGGCCGCGTGACTGTCAGCCGCTCGATCAGCGCGGGCGAACTCGACTGCAAGGAGATTGTCTTCTCCGTCGATAAAACCGCGACGCAGAACGTGCCCGCGTCGAGCGCGTTCTATGTCGCGTCGATCTGCCGCGACGGCACGGCGTGGAAGTGGGCATCAGCCGAGCCCGCGACGGAACGCTGGGGCTCGCTGCAATGAGCGCGCGTCCGTCAACCGGAAGCCTGCGGGCGGCGACGGCTGTGCGGCTCGCGCTCGTCGGCGCGTTGTGCCTCGGCGCGGGCGCGATCGTCAGCGGCTGCAGTTCGGCTTCTGTCGGTGCGGCGGCTGGCGCGGGGGCCGGCGCCGCGACAGGCATCTTCACCGCGAATCCCGCTGTGGGCATCGGCGTCGGCATTGCCGTGCAGGCCGCCACCGATGAAGCCGTCGCGCGCTATATGCGCGTGATGCACTCGGATCAGCAGAACGTGATCGCGGCGCTGGCAGGTGCGATGCCCGTCGGCGAGACGCGCGACTGGAGCGTCAAGCACACGATGCCCATCGAGAACGGCCACGGCCAGGTGCGCGTCACGCGCGCGTTCGCGTCGTCGCTCGCGATCTGCAAGGAGTTCGTGTTCTCGGTCATCGACGGCGACAAGGCCGATGCGAAGGTCGACTGGTACATGGCGAGCGCCTGCCAGCAGGACAACAAGGGTTACTGGAAATGGGCGTCGGCGGAACCGGCTGTCGAGCGCTGGGGCAATCTGCAATAACGCTGCTCGTAGCGCAAAGCATTGGGACCAAAACAAAGGGGAGCCGCTTGGCTCCCCTTCTTTCTTCGCTCACGCAAATCGCGCGCTGCCGTCAGGACTCGACGTCCTCGAGGCTGAAAATCTCCGTCTGGTCGTTGTACGAGAAGATCTCGGCATAACGCCCCCAGTTGATGACGGCGTCGAGCGTTTCTTCAGCAGCGCTGTCCGACAGAAAGTCTTCCAGTTCCTGCTCGAAGCGCACGCGCGGCGCGCGGTGTCCCGGGCGCTCGTTCAGCACTTTCTTGATTCGCGCCGCGAGTGGCACGTGCTTGAGCAGATGGTCGGCGAACATCAGCTTGCGCTCCTGCGTGCCGAACTCGGCGAACACGCGGGCGGGCGGCGTCAGGAAAATATCGCCTTCGCGCACGTCCGCGAAGCCCAGATGCTGCAGCACTTCGGCGATCGGGAACAGGTCGTCCACCTCCAGATGCAGCGAGCGCGCGATTTCCGGCATGTCCGCGCGGCCGTGATATGGCGCGGCCGCGAGCGTTTCGATCAGACCCGCCATCAGGTTGGTCGACACATGCGGCAGCCAGCTGTGCAGCTCCAGGCCCTTCTTCGTTTTCTCATCTGTCTGACGCGCAGTCATCTTCGCGTAGATGTCGTCCACGAGCTTGCGGAACGCCGGGTCCAGACGGTTGCGCGGATGCTTGAACGGCACCTTGATCTCGGCGATCACGCGGCCCGGATTCGACGACAGCACGAGGATGCGGTCGCACATGAACACGGCTTCCTCGATGTTGTGCGTGACGATCAGCACCGACTTGATCGGCATGCGCCCTTGCGTCCACAGATCGAGCAGGTCGGTACGCAGCGTCTCGGCCGTCAGCACGTCGAGCGCGGAGAACGGCTCGTCCATCAACAGCAGCGTCGGATCGACGACCAGCGCGCGCGCAAAGCCGACGCGCTGGCGCATGCCGCCCGACAGCTCGCGCGGATACGCGTTCTCGAAGCCGTCGAGACCGATCAGGTCGATCGCCGCAAGCGCGCGTTCACGGCGCGCACGTGCACCGACGCCGAGCGCCTCGAGACCCGCTTCCACGTTCTGCAGCACGGTCAGCCACGGAAACAGCGCGAAGGTCTGGAACACCATCGCGACGCCATCGGCGGGGCCCTTGAGCGGCTTGCCCATATAGGTGACTTCGCCGCCCGTCGGCTCGATCAGGCCGGCGATGATACGCAGCAGCGTCGACTTGCCCGAGCCCGAGCGGCCGAGCAGCCCGACGATCTCCCCTTCGCGCAGCGACAGGTTGGCGTCGTCGAGCACCAGCAGTTCGCCCTGGGTCTTGTTGAACCCGCGGCACACGTCCTTGACGCGCAGGATTTCTTCACCGAGGCGCGGCGGCATCGGTGGCGTCTGGATCGGCGCGGCGGTTACGGTCTTCGGATTTTGCATCGCGTTATGCCTTCAATGAATCTCAATCGAGCCGCAGGCGGCTTTCGGCGTAGGCGTACAGCGGACGCCACAACGCGCGATTGAAGAGGGACACGAACAGGGACATCACCGCGATGCCCAGAATGATCTTCGGATAGTCGCCCGCGGCCGTGTACTGCGCGATATAAGCGCCGAGCCCGTGCGCGGCGAGTTTGGTATCGCCCCACTGCACGGCTTCCGCGACGATGCTTGCGTTCCACGCGCCGCCCGAGGCGGTGATCGCGCCCGTCACGTAGTACGGGAACACGCCCGGCAGCATGACCTGGCGCCACCATTGCCAGCCGCGGATGCGGAAATTCTTCGCGGCTTCCTTGTAGTCGTTCGGATAGGCGCTCGCGCCCGCAATCACGTTGAACAGGATATACCACTGCGTGCCGAGCACGATCAGCGGCGACAACCAGATGTCCGGGTTCAGATTGAACTTGACGATCACGATCACGAAGACGGGGAACAGCAGGTTCGCCGGGAACGCCGCGAGGAACTGCGCGACCGGCTGGATCTTCTCGGCGAGCGAGGGGCGCAGCCCGATCAGCACGCCGATGGGCAGCCACACCACCGACGCGAGCGCGATCAGCACCGTCACGCGCAGCAGCGTGATGAGGCCGAGCACGAACACATGGCCGACTTCATCGAGCGTCACGCCCGTGCGCACATACGCGACGACGCGATACACGACGAATGCCGTCGCCAGCACGACGATCACGGCCCACACGATGTCGCCCGTTCTGGACGGCTTGAGCACGGCCGGCTTGGCGAACTTCACGGGCCCGACGCGCGGCCAGCGGATCGGCACGCGCGCGGCCTTCGCGAACATCCAGCCGATGGGGACGAGCAGGCGGTGAATCAGCCGCGTGCGGCGGATCAGGTCGAGCAGCCACGATTCCGGCGCGTCGCCGGAACTCGTGTTCTCCATGCGGAACTTGTCGGACCACGCGACGAGCGGACGGAACAGGAGCTGGTCGTACGCGAGAATCACGACCGTCATCGTCAGGATCACCCAGCCGATTGCGTGCAGGTTCTTCTCGGAGATCGCCGCCGCCAGATACGCGCCGATGCCCGGCAACGTGATGCTGTGATTGCCGACCGTGATGGCCTCGGAGGCGACCACGAAGAACCAGCCGCCCGACATCGACATCATCATGTTCCAGATGAGGCCCGGCATCGAAAACGGCACTTCGAGCTTCCAGAAGCGCTGCCACGACGTCAGATGGAAGCCCTTCGACACCTCGTCCAGATCGCGCGGCACGGTGCGCAGCGACTGGTAGAAGCTGAAGGTCATGTTCCACGCCTGGCTCGTGAAGATCGCGAAGATCGCGGCCAGTTCGGCGCCCAGCACCCGCGACGGAAAGAGCGCGAGGAAGAACGTCACCGTGAACGAGATGTAGCCGAGCACGGGCACCGACTGCAGGATGTCGAGAATCGGCACCAGCACCTGGCCCGCGCGGCGGCTCTTCGCGGCAAGCGTTCCGTAGACCAGCGTGAAGGTCAGCGAAGCGACCATCGCGGCGAGCATGCGCAGCGTGGTACGCAGCGCGTACTCAGGCAGGTTCGCCGGGTCGAGCGAGATCGGCTCGCTTTGCAGCGTCGAGATGGGCGCCATCGTCTCGTGGAAACCGACCACGGCCATCGCGATCACGCAGATGATGAGCGGAAACGCAATGAAATCCCAACGATTGGGCAGCACCCGCCACGCCGACGCATTGGCGGTGCGGTTCAGGGTGAAGCTGAACAGATCCATCAGGCGGCCCTCCTTTCGCGGCGGAATGCAAACATGCCGCCAGCCATGATGGCTACGCGCGCGCCGGCATGGCTGGCGGCGGCGCGACGGTCCGAGGATCGATCCGGAAAGCGGAAATCAGGCATGGCAAAACGCTAATGCGCGGTAAATCGTTGGCGTTCAATACGCATTGGCCGGCGACGGATACATCGCGCGGCGCCCCGTGCGGGCCTGCACTTACGGCCGGCGCAATCGTGTTGCGCGGGCCGCCGCCGGCAGGCCAGCGAGCTTTCCTCATTTTGGACGGCACGACACTACTACAACCTGTGTGACAGAAACAACCGTTGACACTCAAATGTCACGCTGAATGGCTAACGGAATGGATCTGTAAGCGGCAGGCCGCGTGCATCAACAGGCCGGCTTTGCGCCCCGCTTCGGGCGAACCGTCGCGTGCTAACCACAATCCGACGGCCGTGCCGCTATTCAGAAAGTCCCGCCGGAGGCCGTTAATACCCCACACGGGACTTTCGCGCGCGCAAATCCTGGCTAGCGCCGGGCCGCGCGGCGGTTAAAATCGGGAGGCGGCGAAACCTGCTGGCCGACGGCGACGAGGACGGCGGCGCGGCGCATTTATCCTGGCTCCGTGCGGTGCACGGTGAAAATTGGCAGGAACGGCCCAGCGCCAGCGCGTTGCAACGATAGACGTTGTTGCATGAATCAGTCAGACGGATCAGAGGGTCGATGAAAAGGACAACCTTGCGCCAGGCATTGGGACCGGCCAGTTTCGTACTGGTCGTGCTCGCATGCTGGTTCGCCTCCGGCCTGGTCGCGGACCGGATGGTACAGCAAGAACTGGATACCGCCTTGCGCCAGCAGCGGCAAATGTCCGCCTCGATCGTCTACAACATGGCCGAAGTGATCGCGAGCGACCTGGCGATGTCGCGGGCGATACCCGCCACCATGGCCGAACTCGGCGTGATCCAGCAGGCGCTGACGCACTCGCAGAATTATGCCGCGTCAGGCGTCGACCTGGAACCCGCCCATCGCGAAGAACTGCTGAAGTCGCCCGAACTGGCGGGCATCGACGGCTTCCTGCGCGACGCCCAAGGCTTCTCGGGCCTCGACATCATCTGGCTGGTCAACGCGAACGGGCTGTGCGTCGCGGCGAGCAACGCGCAAAACGCGCATTCGTTCGTCGGGCTCGACATGCGCTCGCGCAGCTACCTGACCAACGCCCTGCTCGGCGCGTTCGGCGAGGCATACGGCGTGGGCCGCATGAGCGGCGAGCCGGGCATCTTCATCTCGGCGCCCGTCTACGACGACGGCCTGCTGGTCGGCGCGATCGTCGCCAAGGTCGGCATCGCGCGGCTGCGCCACTGGGTCGCGCACGCCGGCACCTTCGTCACCGATGACAACGGCGTGGTCATCATGGCGCACAACGCGGCGCTCGAAGGCCAGGCCATGCCGAACTCGCGCGTCACGCAGATGAACGCGGTCGAGCGCATGGGCACCTATCATCGCGACCAGTTCGCAACCATTCAGATCCAACCCGTCAAGAGCCAGGTGCGCAGCGACGCGCCGTGGGTACCGACGGCGATCGCCGATCAGCTGTTCGACATGCCCGGCCAGCCGATCCCAACGCTCTACCAGTCGCGCGGCGGGTTGAACTCGGGTCTCTCCGCGCATCTCGTCGATCCGCTCGTCGCCTGGCCCGAGCTGATGCGCAATCACAAGCGCGATCATCTGCTGGTGTTCCTGACGCTCGCGGGCACGGTGGCGCTCGCCTGGGTGATTACCGTGTCGTATCTGCGCGAGCGGCGCCATCATCGCGCAACCCGCGTGCTGGCCGAGCAGCTGCAGTCGGCGAACACGCTGCTGTCCGCGGAAGCGCGTCACGACGCGCTGACGGGCGCGCTGTCGCGCCGCTATTTCCTCGATCTGCTGCGTCATGAGATCGACCGTGCGCGCGCGACGGGCGAGCCGCTGTGCATGGCGATCGCCGACCTCGATCACTTCAAGCAGATCAATGACCGCTTCGGCCACGCCGCCGGCGACCGCGCGCTCGAACACTTCGTCGATACCTGCCGCGCCGAGCTGCGCGGCAGCGACGCAATCGGCCGGCTGGGCGGCGAGGAATTCGGCATTCTGCTGCCGTCCACACAGCTCGGCACCGGACTCGAAGTGGTCGAGCGCCTGCGCGTGCGCCTGAAGGCGACGCCGTCGACGAAGCTGCCACAGTCGGTCGGCTTGAGCGTGAGTATCGGCATCACGGAACTGTCGGCGGAAGATCTGCCCGAGCGCATCATCAGCCGCGCCGACCAGGCGCTCTATGCCGCGAAACAGGGCGGACGCGACCGCAGCGAGGCCGTGCCACCCGACGATACCGCACCGCCCACGCGCACGCCCGCCAATGCCTGGTGACGCATGCTCGTAGCGTTTGGTGAAACACGGTAAGCAGGCGAAACGCTCTCTGACCGGTCAGCGATGCGCGCTGCATCGCGCATGTCGAAGCCGCCGGGCAAGCGGAGCTTAAGCAGGTATCATCGACTTTCATCCAAAAGTTGTGATCACCGCTTTACGCTCCCCCGGAGGTTCGCATGAAGGGAAATCTGGTCATCGTCTGCCGCGATCAGGACGCTGACGCCTTCGATCATCTGCTCGCAGAGTACGGCGCGTTTCAGACGCGCCTGTCTTCGACCGCGTGGTATCTGAAGCTGGAAGTAGCGCCCGAAGTGATACAGGAAGAAATCCTCGCGCGTCTTGGCAAGTACACGACGCACTACATCTTCGAGGCGGATACGGTGACGTGGAATACCGTGGACAGCGAAGCCGCCGCCGCGCTCAACACGCTCTTCACCGAATAGGCATGCTGCCTGTCTGATCGAACGGTATGGACGGGGCCTTCGCAATCCCTCAGCGCCAACTCAGCCCCAGGCCCGTTTCTGAATGCCGCGCAGCCGAAGCGCGCGGCGCATCACACTCACCAGACGATTTCCGACGCCGCCACTGTGCGCGACACCGCTTCCAGCGGGAACGTCATCTGCACGCGCAAACCCCGCCCGCCGTTTGGCGCATCATTGTTGCCGATCTGCCATTCGCCGCCCGCACGCCGCACGAGCCGCTCGACGATCGCAAGGCCCAGGCCGCTGTGGCCATTGCCGCCGCGCGCCGGATCGAGCCGCACGAACGGCCGGCTCGCGTTGATCAGATCCTGCGCGGCGATGCCGCTGCCGTTGTCCGTGACCGACAGCGTGAAGCCTTGCGACGTGCGCGCCGTCGCCACAGTTACGGGCGGTGCGCCGTACGCATGCGCGTTGTCGAGCAGGTTGGACAGAATGCGATCGAGCGTGGCGGCGGGCAGCATGAAGCCCGGGCCGGCGCGTAGATCCGTCTGCACCGTCGGCGCGCCGCCCGACACCGCGCGATAGCTGCGCACCACGCGCTCGCACTGCGCGTCGACTTCGACAGGTTCGCTGCGGTCGCCGCCGTCGTGCGCGAACACGAGAAACTGCTCGACGATATGCGTCATCGAATCGACGTCGCGCACGACGCCGTCGCGCGTCTTCGCATCGTCCATCATCTCGGCGCGCAGCCGCAGACGCGCAAGCGGCGTCTTCAGATCATGCGCGACGCCCGCCAACATGACCGCGCGATCATGCTCGGTGCGCGCGACCTCCTGCACCATCTGGTTGAAGCCGTGTGTCAGTTGCCGCAGTTCACGCGGGCCGCGCTCGCGCACGGGCGGCACGGGCAGGCCGCGCCCGAAGCGCGTCACTGCCTGCGCCAGCGAGCGCAACGGCTGCTGCAGCTGCCACGCGGCAAAGAGCGCCGCCATCACGCCCGCCGAGAAAATGATGCCGAGCCACAGGACCATCCGGTCGAGCGAGCGCGGCGGCCGCAACGGCTGCACGGGCACGACGATCCAGCTTGGATCGCTCGCCGCGCGAACCCACAGCGCGGGCGGCTTGCCCGGCGTGCCGACGCGCACCTGCGTCGAGGTGGGCAGACGGTCGCGCACATCGTCGACGAAACGGTCGAGCGGCGCGGGCAAATTCGACACGTCGGGCGGGACGTCGGCACTCGCGGGATCGACGAGCCGCACGCGCGAAGGCAGCGGCTGATCCGGCTCGCGCCTGACGTGGTCGCGCACCGCGTCGACGAGGAACACGGCCTCTTCGACGGCATAGCGCGTCTGCGACTGGTTGCGCTCGAAGCGCACTAGCAGATACCACGCGAAATGCGACACCAGCAATACACAGACGACGAGCAGCGCGAGCCGCCCGAACAACGAATCAATTGGACGCCGCATGTTGCTCGCCATCGGGGACGAACACGTATCCGCGTCCGCGTACGGTCTGAATGAAGCGCGGCACGGACGGATCGGTTTCGAGAATGCGGCGCAGGCGCCACACCTGCACGTCGATGCCGCGGTCGGTGCCGTCGTATTCGGGACCGTGCAGCAGTTCGAGCAGGCGCTCGCGCGTGAGCGTGCGCATCGGGTGATTGACGAAGATCTTCAGCAGCGCGAATTCGCTACCCGACAACGTGAGCGGCTTGCCTTCCTGATGCAGCGTGCGGGACTGGAAGTCGAGCGTGAAGCGGCCGAACGAGAACGGCTCGCGCTGTTCGGGCGCAGCCGCCGACGGCAGCGTCTTGCGGCGGCGCAACACCGCCTGCACGCGCGCCAGCAATTCGCGCGGGTTGAACGGCTTGCCGAGGTAATCGTCGGCGCCGAGTTCCAGGCCGACGATGCGATCCACGTCGTCCGCGCGCGCCGTCAGCATGATCACGGGGATATCGTCGCCCGACGCGCGCAGCTTGCGGAGCGCCGTGAGACCGTCGACGCCCGGCATCATCAGGTCGAGCACGATCAGGTCGGGCCGTTCGCGCTCGATGCGGCGCTCCAGTGAACTGGCGTCGTGCAGCACCGACACTTCGATGCCTTGCCGGGCCAGATAGTCGCGCAGCAGATCGCGCAGTTCGACGTCGTCATCGACGACCAGAATTTGAGTAGCCATGGTTTGAAGTGTAACGCGCGCCCCGCTGCGTTTCCGCCCCTACTGACCCCGAAAGGGTTACCGGGTGTTACCGCGAAAGGCACACGTAATGTCACGTAACTTCCGCAAGGATACGCGTAACACGATGGGCATTCGATCCCTCTACGCTGTGCCTTACCGAATGCGCGCTGGTCCACCTTCGAGACGGGCGGCATCGTCGGCTAGTTGATCAAGGAGCACAGTAATGTCCAAAAAAACATCACGCTTTCTCGCCGTTGCCGCTGCATCGCTTGCATTGAGTCTCGGGGCCGCCTTCGCCGCGCAGCCCCAAGGTGGTCCCGGCATGGGCCATGGCGGCCCGGGCTGGCACCACGGCGGCTTCATGAAGGAACTGAACCAGTTGCACGGGCAACTGAAACTGAACGCGGATCAGGAAAAGGCATGGCAAGCCGCGCTCGACACGATGAAGCAAAGCCATGACGCCGAGCGCGCGAACCATGAGCAGATGCGCCAGCAGTTCAAGCAGATGCAGCAGCAACCGATTCTCGACCTGAACGCGATGCACGCCGCGCATCAGCAGATCGAGCAGAAGGACGCGCAGCTGCGCGAGCAGACGTCGACGGCATGGCTGAACTTCTATAACGGCCTGAACGACCAGCAGAAGACCACCGTCAGCACCGCGCTCAAGCAGCACTTCGCGAAGATGGAGCAGCGTCATCAGAAGATGCGCGAGCGTTGGGAGAAGCATCACAGCGACGCAGCGGCTTCGGCGGTGAAGCCTTAAGCGAGGTCAGCCGCGTTGCCTCGCGCGCGCCGGCGTGCCGATGAACGCCCTTCGCCGGGCGTGACGCGCATAAAACCGCGCGTAAAACAAAACGCCACGGAAGGCAGCTTCCGTGGCGTTGTTTCATTGGCTGACCAACAGACTAATGAACGAAATGAACGAAATGAACGAAAGCGCCGCCTCGCTCAACGCAAATGCCCGAGGTCGAACAGCAGCACTTCCGCGCCCTCGCCGTTTTCGACCGTGACGCTCGCGGCATCGGTGATCATCGCGGCGTCGCCCGCCTTCAGCGCTTCGCCATTGACCGTTACGGCGCCGCGCGCAACATGCACATACGCCTGGCGTCCCGCCGCGAGCGCAAGCTCGTCACGCTCCGTGCCGTCGAAGAGACCGGCGTAGATCGACGCATCGGCGTGGATCGTCACCGCGCCGTCGCGGCCATCCGGCGCCGCCACGACGCGCAGCCGCCCGCGCTTGTCGGCATCGGTAAAGCGCTTCTCCTCGTAGCCCGGCGCGTCGCCTGCGCGTTTCGGGATGATCCAGATCTGCAGCAGATGCAGCGAGTCTTCCTGCGATCCATTGAACTCGCTGTGCATCACGCCCGTGCCGGCGCTCATGCGCTGCACGTCGCCGGGACGGATCGTCGAGCCGTTGCCGAGGCTGTCGCGATGCGACAACGCGCCGTCGAGCACATAGGTGACGATCTCCATGTCGCGATGCCCGTGCGTGCCGAAGCCCTGCCCAGCGGCGATCCGATCCTCGTTGATCACGCGCAGCGGACCGAAGTGCATATGCTCGGGATCGTGGTAATCGGCAAACGAGAAGCTGTGTTTGGCGTTCAGCCAGCCGTGGTTGGCGTGGCCGCGCTCGTCGGAACGACGAATCCTGATCATCTGGGTCTCCCGTGAAAAATTTCCGATGACGGGAATGTATGGGCTGCGCCCGCAAGGCACAATCCGCGCCGCCGCACCGGATCGTTTCATAAATGATGGCAATGCCCGGGAGCCGCGCGATGCACATTGCATCGGCCGCCGCGGTGCTGTAAGAAGGCGCGGCAGCACGCCGCAACGGCGCGTCGCGCGTGCATCTCTCTGGCGGCAAAGGGCTTTTTCCATGCTTCGAGGACTGGCACCGCGGGCGGGTTCGGGTAAAATACCGCGCTTTTTGGAATCGGTCGACGCGTGTGCCGCATCCGGACGGCGCGCCCGGCAACGCGGGCTCGGCCGGATCGCGCGGTAACAGGCGCAGAGCGCGCGAAGCGGACAGAGTAAAAGCGCCATCGGGCGACGTGGAACGGGCCTCCGGGCCAAAACAATCCACCGCCAGAACGGGCAGCCTATTTTTGTCCGCCTAGAATGGCGACGGCCGGCCGCACGCGGGCTGCCGTCACCGCAAGCAGACACGCGGCGACCGGGAAGTCAGGAGAAACATGAAGAAGTACGCACTGTGCGTGGCGCTCGCCGTCATGGCTTCGGGGGCCATGGCAAAAGAATGGAAAACCGTGCGTATCGGGGTCGACGCCAGCTATCCGCCGTTCGAATCCGTGGCGCCGAGCGGCCAGATGGTCGGTTTCGACGTCGATCTGACCCGCGCGCTGTGCGCGAAGATGAACGTCAGGTGCGTATGGATTCCGCAGGATCTCGACGGCATCATTCCGGCGCTGAAGGGCAAGAAGTTCGACATCATCGTGTCGTCGCTGACCGTGACCGATAAGCGCCGCGAGCAGATCGACTTCTCCGACAGGCTGTTCGACGCGCCCGCGCGCATGATCGCGAAGAAGGGCTCGCCGCTGCTGCCGACGGTTGAATCCCTGAAAGGCAAGCACGTCGGCGTCGAACAGGGCTCGACGCAGGAAGCGTACGCGAAGGCGTACTGGGAGCCGAAAGGCGTGACGATCGTGCCTTATCAGAACCAGGATCAGGTTTACGCGGATCTGGCGACGGGGCGTCTCGACGCCGCGCTGCAGGACGAGTTGCAGGCCGACGCCGGCTTCCTGAAGACGCCGCGCGGCAAGGATTTCGCGTGGGCAGGCCCGGAAGTGAAGGACCCGAAGACGCTCGGCGAAGGCACGGCCATCGGCGTGCGCAAGGAAGACGGCGAGCTGAAGGCGAAGCTGAACAAGGCGCTTGCCGAGGTTCACCAGGACGGCACGTTCACGAAGCTCGAAAAGCAGTATTTCGACGTCGATATTGATCAGAGCCGATAACAGGCACTGAAAAGCAGCCGCATCGCGTCAGATGCGGCAAAAGCTCGGGGCTGGCCCGGATGGGCCGATCCACGGGCTTCGTAATACAGTCGAACCGAGAGTAGCAACGCAGTAGAACAAGGCAGGAAAACGCGCTGCCGGCCAGCCAGGTAGTAATGGCCAGGCAGTCATGATTCGCACAGCGGCATGCTGTGCGCCGCACGGGAGACATCGAAGGCATCCGCCTTCGGACCAACCGCCGCAGCGTACGGATTGCCGCGTCTTTCGCGGCGCTCGGGAGCGTCGTCAAGGACCCACTATGTTCTTTCAAGGCTACGGCCCGATCATCTTTGCCGGCACGGTGCAGACCGTGAAGCTGGCAATCCTGTCGCTCGCATTCGCTTTCGTGCTCGGTCTGCTCGGCGCGGCTGCGAAGCTGTCGAGGAACCGGATCACACAGGGCGCGGGCACGGTCTACACGACGCTCATTCGCGGCGTGCCCGATCTCGTGCTGATGCTGCTGCTCTTCTACAGTATCCAGATCTGGCTGAACGACCTCACCGACATGCTCGGCTGGGATCAGATCGACATCGATCCATTCGTCGCTGGCGTCGCCGTGCTCGGCTTCATCTACGGCGCGTACTTCACGGAGACGTTCCGCGGCGCGTTTCTCGCCGTGCCGCGCGGCCAGCTCGAAGCGGGCGCTGCGTACGGCATGTCGGGCTGGCAGGTATTCACGCGGATCATGTTCCCGCAGATGATGCGCTTCGCGCTGCCCGGCATCGGCAATAACTGGCAGGTGATGGTCAAGGCGACGGCGCTCGTGTCGATCATCGGCCTCGCGGACGTCGTCAAGGCCGCGCAGGATGCCGGCAAGGGCACGCTGCGGTTCTTCTTCTTCACGCTGATGGCGGGCGCCATCTACCTGCTCATCACGACAGCCTCGAACTTCGTGCTGATGTACCTCGAAAAACGCTACTCGACTGGCGTGCGCAAGGCGGACCTATGATCGAGCTGATCCAGCAATACTGGCGCAACTATCTGTATACAGACGGCTACCGCTTCACGGGCGTCACCATCACGTTGTGGCTGCTGGTCATTTCCATTGGCCTTGGCTTCTGCCTGTCGGTGCCGCTCGCCGTCGCGCGCGTGTCGAAGAGGAAGTGGCTGTCGACCCTGGTCTGGCTGTATACGTATATCTTCCGTGGCACACCGTTGTACGTGCAACTGTTGCTCTGCTACACGGGTCTGTATAGCCTCGAAATCATCCGCTCGAACGAACTGACCAACGCGTTCTTCCGCGACGGTATGCATTGCACGCTGCTCGCGTTCACGCTGAACACCTGCGCGTACACGACGGAGATCTTCGCGGGCGCGATCAAGGCGACGCCGTACGGCGAGATCGAAGCCGCGCGCGCGTATGGCATGTCGCAGTTCACGCTGTATCGCCGCGTGATCCTGCCGTCGGCGCTGCGCCGCGCGCTGCCGTACTACAGCAACGAAGTGATCCTCATGCTGCACGCCACCACGGTCGCCTTCACCGCGACGGTGCCCGACATCCTGAAGATCGCGCGCGACGTCAACTCGGCGACCTACCGTTCGTTCGACGCGTTCGGCATCGCCGCCCTGCTCTATCTGATCATTTCTTTTGGGCTCGTCTGGCTGTTCCGCCGTGCCGAGCGCCGCTGGCTCGCTTATCTGCGCCCGCAAGGCAAGTAAGGCGCCGACCCAGGCAAGTCAAGGAACCCGATGAACACTCCAGCTACACCGCAAATGCTTTTCGTCGACAACCTGCACAAGCAGTACGGCGACAATGAAGTTCTCAAAGGCGTCACGCTGCGCGCGAACCGCGGCGACGTGATCAGCGTGATCGGCTCGTCCGGCTCGGGCAAGAGCACGATGCTCCGCTGCATCAACTTTCTCGAGCAGCCCAACGCCGGGCGCATCTTCGTCGAAGGTCAGGAGATTCGCACGCTGAAGGACAAGCACGGCGCGCTGCGCGTGTCGGACCCGAAGCAGTTGCAGAAGATGCGCACCAAGCTATCCATGGTGTTCCAGCACTTCAACCTGTGGACGCACATGACGGTGCTCGAGAACATCATCGAAGCGCCGCTGCATGTGCTCGGTATTTCGCGCAAGGAAGCCGAAGACCGCGCCCGCACGTATCTGGAGAAGGTCGGTCTCGCGCCGCGTCTCGAGAAGCAGTATCCATCGCATCTGTCGGGCGGCCAGCAGCAGCGCGTGGCGATCGCCCGCGCACTGACGATGAACCCCGACGTGATGCTGTTCGACGAGCCCACTTCGGCGCTCGACCCGGAACTGGTGGGCGAAGTGCTGAAGGTCATGCAGACGCTCGCCGAGGAAGGCCGCACGATGATCGTCGTCACCCACGAAATGGCCTTCGCGCGCAACGTGTCGAATCACGTGATGTTCCTGCATCAGGGACGCGTCGAAGAAGAAGGCCGTCCGGACGAAGTGTTCAGGAACACGAAGAGTGAGCGTCTGAAGCAGTTCCTCTCGGGAAGCCTGAAATAAGGCTGCAATGTAGTTTATGTAGTATTACGGGGCGCTTACCGGGCGCCCTTTTTCATTTCTGCGCGGCGTCGCCCTCTCCTTCCTGCGCGCCCAAAAGCTTCGGCGTCCCAACATCTGCGCGAACAGCAGTTAAAACGCGTTTACTCCCGACGATTCGCTCCGTCAATAGTGGCAATCCTTGACGCAAGTCATTAACAACGGTGTGTCCCTTGCGCGACAAGGCGTGGTGGGGCCTTCGCAGCCCTCTGTCCCGCACTTGTCCCATATTGGTATTGCAATTTAGAGACATCTTTACCGAGCATCACTAATTTATTCGCCAACCGAAGGGTATTTTGCTAAATTAGTAACGAAAGTAGCAAAACAAAGATCAAGAAAAGTAGTTTCACTTCAAAACGAACAAACAGGAGATACCGGTCGCGAGGGATCGGAATGACGGTCAGACAGCCAGAAAGGCTGCGCGTCGACATCACAACCGGCCACTGCGCATCTCCCTGGAAAAGATCCCTGCTCGGCGCTGCTGGCGTCCGGGCACCACTCGCAGTACTGGCTTTACTTTTTGACAGGGTATGGAGGAGAAGATGAAGAAAGCTTTGGCTGCCGCAGCGCTGCTGACTTTTGGCGTTGCCGCACACGCACAGAGCAGCGTGACGCTGTACGGGCGTCTGGACGCTGGTCTGGAGTACATGTCGGGTGTGCCGACGAACCCGAATGCAGCGGGTCAGGCGCAGAGCAGCTCGCACCGCTTCCGCGCGGAAAGCGGCGACTGGGGTACCAGCCTGTGGGGTTTGAAGGGCGCTGAAGATCTGGGCGCCGGCACGAAGGCCGTGTTCCAGTTGGAAGGCTCGTTCAACACGATGACAGGCGCTGGCCCTGGCGGCGGCGGTCTCTTCAATCGTTGGGCGACGGTCGGTTTCGCGAATGACCAGTACGGTACGTTCACGATGGGCCGCATGCTCTTCATCTCGAACGGCGTGTGGGACTTCGATCCGTTCGGTCAGTCGAACTGGTCGTCGGCATCGCTGGTGCGTGGCCGCAACTGGCCGCAATCGAGCAACAACGTAGCCTACCAGTCGCCGAAGATCGCAGGGTTTGACTTCTACGGTCAATACGCGCTGTCGAATGCGACGAACTGGAACGGTAACGGCACGACGCCGCAAGGCCGCGAAGCCGGTGCGCAAATCACGTACACCTCGTCGCTGTTCCAGATTCGCGGTCTCTATGACGAAATCCGCAATCCGGCAAACGGTGGTCTGTTTGGTCCGGCCACGACCATCGTGAATCCGGCTAACGCAGCCGGCTCCGTCACGACGGGCGGCGTGTACGCAGCATCGCGTGAGTACTCGGCTCTCGTGAACGTGTTCCTTGGCCAGTTCAAGGTTCAGGCTGCTTACCAGGCAATCCGCTCGTCTGGTTCGACGGGCGTCCTGCCGGGCCAGCCGACGACGCTCGACCACGAATGGGGCGGCGTGACGTGGCAAGCAACGCCGGCAGCAGCGCTGATCGCAGCCGTTTATCACGTGAACGGCAACAACGGCGCGGGTAACGCAACGATCTACACGGTTGGCGGCTCGTACAACCTGTCGAAGCGCACGCTGCTGGACCTGCAAGTCGCAACGGTGCAGAACAGCAAGGGTGCTAACTACGGCCTGAACGCCAACGCCAACGGCACATCGGTCGCATCGGACAACCCGCTGCCCGGCCACAGCCAGACGGGCGTGTATGCAGGTATCCAGCACTCGTTCTAATCGAACGGTGCAAACAGAACAGCTTTAACAGAAACGGTTTTCACGCTGCTGCGAGAGGCGCGTATCGGTGCGATGTCCGAAAGGGTGTCGCACCTTTTTTTATTTCTACGCGATGAAGGCGCAAGCGTCTTATCTATTTCGCTCAGGCACTTCGCTCGTGCAGAAAAGCACCGGCGCGGTGCAACGCCGATGCTTCTTCTTCGATGCGCTATTTCAATCGCCGGGCGCGACGCCCGCAGTGAAGCTCACACGGCCGCTTCGTTCTCCTCACCCGTGCGAATGCGGATCACGCGTTCGACATCCGCGACGAAAATCTTGCCGTCGCCGATCTTGCCCGTGCGCGCCGCGCCGATGATGGCATCGATCACCTGATCGCACTGATCGTTTGCGACGACGACTTCGATCTTCACTTTCGGCAGGAAATCGACGACGTATTCAGCGCCGCGATACAGCTCGGTATGTCCTTTCTGGCGGCCGAAGCCTTTGACTTCAGTAACGGTCAGCCCCGTCAGGCCGACTTCGGCGAGCGCTTCGCGGACTTCGTCGAGCTTGAAGGGTTTGATGACGGCGGTAATGCGTTTCATGGCGGGCCTCGTCTCGGTTCGGAAAAAGGAAGGTTCAGATGCGTTGATTCTACGCCGCAGCGCACACGTTGCCAGCACCGGGCATGGCAACGCGTGCAGTAACCCGCGCTCAACGGCAGATAAAGACTGATCTCAGGCGGCTTTGTCCGGAACCGTTGCGAGATCATCGGTCCAGACGGTCGCTTCCGAATCGCTCGGCGCGCGCCAGTCGCCGCGCGGCGACAGCGAACCACCCGAGCCGACCTTCGGCGAATTCGGCACGCAACTGCGTTTGAACTGGCTCGTCTTGAAGAAGCGCCACAGGAAAATGCCGAGATTGCGCTTGATCGCGGCAATATCGTATTCGTTGCGCTCGACATGCGCGCCTTCCGGCCAGCCGCCCTGCTCCTTGTCGCGCCATGCGTGCAGCGCGAGGAACGCGACTTTCGACGGCGAGAACCCATAACGCAAGATGTAGAACAGATTGAAGTCCTGCAGCTCGTATGGCCCGATGAACGATTCCGTCTTCTGCTCGATCGCGCCAGCCGATTTGGCAGGCACGAGCTCGGGGCTGATTTCCGTGGCGAGCACGTTGAGCAGCGTGTCCGAGCCGCTCTTGCCGACGGCACCCGTCTCCGCGACCCAACGCACCAGATGCGTGATCAGCGTCTTCGGCACGCTTGCGTTCACGCTGTAGTGCGACATGTGATCGCCCACGCCATACGTGCACCAGCCGAGTGCCAGCTCGCTCAGATCGCCCGTGCCGATCACGATGCCGTTATGGAAATTGGCGAGACGGAACAGATGGTTCGTGCGCTCGCCCGCCTGCACGTTCTCGAAGGTGATGTCGTACTTCGCCTCGCCCGCCGAATACGGATGGCCAAGGTCGTTCAGCATCTGCTCGCAGCTTGGCCGGATATCGATTTCCATCGACGTACAGCCGACCACTTCCATCAGCTCGCGCGCCTGCTTGAGCGTGCGGTCGCTGGTTGCGAAGCCCGGCATCGTCACGCCGATGATGTTGGTGCGCGGCAGCTTCAGCCGGTCCATCGCTTTCGCGCAGACCAGCAGCGCGTGCGTCGAGTCGAGCCCGCCCGACACGCCGATCACCACCTTCTGGATATTCGACGCCGACAGCCGCTGCACGAGCGCCTGCACCTGAATGTTGTAGACCTCGTTGCAACGCTCGTCGCGGCGGCGCGAATCCGCGGGCACGTATGGGAAGCGTTCGACCTTGCGCGCGAGCGGCAGCGCCTGCGCCGCATCGTGCCCGATCGCGAAGCGCACGATCTGGAACTTCGCCGCTTCATCCTTGTGCCGCTGCACCGACATGCCGAACGTGGTCTGCCGCATGCGTTCGTGCGAGAGCCGTTCGAGATCGATGTCCGCGAAAATCATGTGCGAGTCGTCGAGAAAGCGTTCGGACTCTGCGAGCATCTCGCCGTTCTCATAGATCAGTGCCTGGCCGTCCCAGGCCATATCCGTCGACGATTCGCCGCGTCCCGCCGACGTATACAGATATGCCGCGAGACAGCGCGCCGACTGCTGGCCAACGAGCTGATGCCGGTAGCCCGACTTGCCGACCACGACGTTCGACGCCGACAGATTCACCAGCACCGTCGCCCCCGCGAGCGCCGCGAACGACGACGGCGGAATGGGCACCCACACGTCCTCGCAGATCTCGACGTGGAAGCGGAAGTCCGGCACGTCGGTCAGTTCGAACAGCAGCGACGCGCCGAACGGCACCTGCTTACCGAGCAGTTCGATGTCGCGCGCGACGGCGCTGTCGGCGGGCGTGTACTGGCGCGCCTCGTAGAACTCGCCGTAGTTCGGCAGATAAGTCTTCGGCACGGCCCCCAGCACGGCACCACGCGCGACGACGATCGCGCAGTTGTACAGGCTGTGGTCCACCTGCAGCGGCATGCCGACGATCAACGCAACGGGCAGCGTCTTCGACGCCTCGACGATCTTTGCCAGCGCTGTCTTGCATGCGTCGAGCAGCGCGCGCTGATGAAAGAGGTCGTCGCAGGTATAGGCGGGCAAGCCGAGTTCGGGGAACGCGACGAGCGCCGCGCCTTTCGCTGCGGCCTCGCGCGCGAGCGCTAGCGTCTCGTCGGCGTTGAAGGCCGGATCGGCGACGCGGCAGCGCGGCACGCCCACCGCGACACGCGCAAAACGGTGCGAATACAGGTTGAAGAAGTTGCCTTTCATGTCCGAGATTCCCAATGCGCGCGAACAGGGAGAAACGGTCGCGCGCGAAACAGCTGCTATCGATCAGCGTAGATGATAAGCCGTAAGCGCATTCAAGGTCTCGATCGCGTGTATCGGCGGGCCACGCCGCGCGCTACGGGCGCGCATTTGCTTTAACATGGCCGTTCGCCGCGCCGCGGTCACGCTTGCGCCCAGTGCCGATGCATCAGGGTGCCAGCAAAACGAAGCGCGCGACATTCGCCTATCAGCCTCTTCAGATCCCGCCGCCGCACAATGCAAGCCCGCGCGGCACCCGGGATCGCCAACGGTCGAACAGATTGAACCAGGAACGTTTTGATTACCGCGCAGGCATTCTTGCTTCGCCGCTCGAAGTCGATGCAGCCGAATGGAATGCGCTGCTCAACCAGCAGGCGCAGCCGACGCCGTTCTTGCGCCACGAATTCCTGAGCGCACTGCACGCGACGCGATGCGCCGTCGCGGATACGGGCTGGGCGCCGCAATTCGTCACGCTGACCGATCCGCGCACGGGCAGGCTCGCCGCGGCCGCGCCCGTCTACGCAAAGGAACACTCGTACGGCGAGTACGTGTTCGACTGGGCGTGGGCCGACGCGTACAAGCGCAACGGCCTGCCCTACTATCCGAAGCTGCTGTGCGCGGTGCCCTTCACGCCCGTGCAAGGCACGCGCCTCATTGCCGCCGACGCGCACGCGCTGCGCCATCTCGCCGCAACGCTCGTCGCATTCGCGGAACAGGCCGACGTGTCGTCGCTGCATGTGCTATTTCCGACGGAAAGCGAAGCGCAAGCGCTGACCGATCTCGGCATGATGCAACGCGAAGGCGTGCAGTTTCACTGGCTCAACGACGGCTACCGCCACTTCGACGACTTTCTCTCGACGCTCGAACAGAAGAAGCGCAAGAACATCCGCGCCGAGCGCCGCAAGGTGCGCGATGCGGGCGTCACGTTCCGGCGCTTGCTCGGCGAAGACATCAGCGACGCCGACTGGCGCTTCTTCAGCAAGTGCTATCGGCAGACGTACCGCGAGCACTTTTCGAGTCCGTATCTGAATCTCGACTTCTTCCGGATGATCGGCGCGTCGATGCCTGAGAATCTGATGATGGTGATCGCCGAGTACGAGGGCAAGCCGATCGCGAGTTCGCTCGTCGTCTATCAGCGCGACGGCGCGAATGCGGGCGGCACGCTGTACGGCCGCTACTGGGGCGCGCTCGAACATGTGCCCTGCCTGCACTTCGAAACCGCGTACTATCAGCCGCTGGAGTTCTGCATCGAACAGAAGCTGGGCGTCTTCGAAGGCGGCGCGCAGGGCGAGCACAAGATGGCGCGCGGCTTCATGCCGACCGTCACGCGCTCGACGCACTGGTTAGCGCATCCCGCCTTTTCGGACGCCGTCGGGCACTTTCTCGACAACGAGAAGAATCACATCCACGCGTATGTCGACGAACTGCGCGAACACAATCCGTTCAAGGAATAACGAGGAACAGGCGCGCGCCATGCCGTGGTTTCTGTATCTGATCGAATGCTCGGACGGCAGCGTCTACACGGGCATCGCCACCGACGTTCAGGCCCGTTTCGACAAGCATTGCAGCGGCACGGGCGCACGCTATACGCGATCGCGCAAGCCGGTGCGGCTGCTGGCGTCGTTCGAACTGGCCGACCGTTCGAGCGCGTCGCGCGCCGAATACCGCGTCAAGCGGCTTGCGCCCGCGCAGAAGTGGGAACTGGCCTCGGGTGCGCGCACGCTCGAATCCGTGCTGCCTGCCGTGATCGAGGAAGTCGCGGCTGGCGAACCAGAAACCTGACGCGGTGCGGCTTGTCCGTAGCGTGCAACAGTGTTTTCAAGATAAGCGTCTGGACGCCGTTTTGACTCGAACAGATACTTTGGTCATTGCAACGGCGTCGCTCACTTCAGAACCGGCGACGCTCCCATACCCGACGCGATACCCAGGCCTCTTGAGGTGAAAAAATGGACGAAAGAAAGCGTGACAGCATGATTGCGTATTTGCGCGGCCGCATGGCTAAGGTCGGCATCAAGGTGGCCGACCTGGCCGCGGCGCTAGCCGAAGAACGTCGGCGTCAGCAATCGGTGCGATATCGCAGCCCATTTGGCGAAACATGGGACGGCAACGGTGCGATGCCCCAGTGGCTCAGCAACGTTGTCAGCGCCGGCCAATCGCCGGAACACTTTGCGGTCGGCAAGCCGGCGAAAAAGGTCAAACAGGAACGCCCTACGGTCGATTGGCGCAACGACCCGTTCGCGGGCAGCCGCCTCGCGACGGTGAGCCCGCGCTGACGCAGCGTGGCATTCGATCCGGCCAAGCGCTGCGTCGGATCGGTAGAGCAAAAAAAGACGCTCCCGAAGGAGCGTCTTTTTGCAACCAGGCTCGAAAAACGCGCGAATTACTTCTTGTAGTTCGCCGCGCCTTCCGTGATTTCCTTGTGCGCGGCTTCGATGCCCGCCCAGCCTTCGACCTTCACCCACTTGCCCTTCTCGAGCGCCTTGTATTGCTCGAAGAAGTGCTTGATCTGGTCCTTCAGATACTGCGGCACGTCGTCGATCGACTTCAGGTCCGCCGTCATCGGGCAGATCTTGTCGTGTGCAACGGCGATCAGCTTGGCGTCGACGCCAGACTCGTCCGTCATCTGCAGCATGCCCAGCGCGCGTGCGCGCACCACCGAGCCAGCCAGCAGCGGGAACGGCGTGATCACCAGCACGTCGACGGGATCGCCGTCGCCCGACAGCGTCTGCGGAATGAAGCCGTAGTTCGCGGGATAACGCATGCCCGTGCCGATGAAACGATCGACGACGAGCAGGCCCAGATCCTTGTCGGCCTCGTACTTCACCGGATCGCTTTGCGCCGGGATTTCGATGATGACGTTGAAGTCTTGCGGGAGGTCTTTACCAGGGGGAACGTGATTGAAGCTCATGGCGCTCTCTGATCAGGAAGAAATGGGAATAAGGCGCACGGCGCGCGCTGTGTCTCGATACTGGACACTGCGCCGCAACCCGGACACGGCGGAATGCGCCATTATAGCCAATCGGCCGATGACACCCGCGTGGCGATCGGCGCGATAATCGTCTTACGCGTGTGACCGTGCCGGGCGGCCACGCGTCTGGCCGGCCGCTGCGCTTCGCCAAAGCCTGCGCAACGCAACCGCCGTCGCCTGTCCTTTTCGTCATCTCTTCGTTGTTTCTTTCGGTGTCCGCCTGACCGCCCTACCCGGGCAAGGAGCATGTGTGGAAGAAGCGAAACATTTCATCGGCGGTGAATGGACCGCGTCGTCGAACGGGGAGACGATCCCCGTCATCGATCCCTCCGACGGCCAGCCGTTCGCCACGCTCGCGCGCGGCACGGCCGCCGACATCGACACCGCAGTCCAGTCCGCGCGCCGCGCCTACGAGGGCGCATGGGGCGCCGTAAGCGCCGCCGAGCGCGGACGCCTGCTCTACCGGCTGTCGATGCTCGTCGCCGCCTGCCACGAGGAGCTGGCGCAGCTCGAAGCGCGCGACACGGGCAAGCCGCTCAAGCAGGCCCGCGGCGACGCGGCCGCGCTTGCCCGCTACTTCGAGTTCTATGCAGGTGCCGCCGACAAGCTGCACGGCGAAACGCTGCCCTATCAGAACGGCTACACGGTCTTCACGATCCGCGAGCCGCATGGCGTGACGGGCCACATCGTGCCCTGGAACTATCCGATGCAGATCTTCGGGCGCAGCGTCGGCGCGGCGCTCGCGGCCGGCAATGCGTGCGTCGTGAAGCCCGCCGAAGATGCGTGCCTCTCCGTGCTGCGCGTCGCCGAGCTGGCGGCCGAAGCCGGCCTGCCCGCGGGCGCGCTCAATATCGTCACCGGCTTCGGACACGAAGCAGGCGCCGCGCTCGCGCGCCATGCCGGCATCGATCACATCTCGTTCACCGGCTCGCCCGATACGGGCAAGCTCGTCACGCAGATGGCCGCCGAAAACCACGTGCCCGTCACGCTCGAACTGGGCGGCAAGTCGCCGCAAATCGTCTTCGCGGACGCCGATCTCGACGCCGCGCTACCCTCGCTCGTCAACGCGATCGTGCAGAACGCGGGGCAAACCTGCTCGGCGGGCAGCCGCGTGCTGATCGAGCGGAGCATTTACGAGCCGCTGCTCGACCGCCTCGCCACCGCGTTCAATGCATTGCGCGTCGGTCCGGCGCACGCGGACCTCGATTGCGGGCCGCTGATCAGTGCGAAGCAGCAGCGCCGTGTATGGGATTTCCTCTCCGACGCGCAGCACGACGGCATCGCGATGGCGGCGCACGGCGAAGTGATCGCGGAAGCGCCGGAAACAGGCTTCTATCAGGCGCCGACCTTGTTGCGCGACGTGCCGCCCACCCATCGGCTCGCGCACGAAGAAGTGTTTGGCCCCGTGCTCGCCGCGCTGCCCTTCGCCGACGAAGACGAAGCACTCACGCTTGCCAACGGCACGCCCTACGGACTCGTCGCTGGCGTCTGGACGCGTGATGGCGGCCGGCAGATGCGCATCGCGCGCCGCGTGCGCTCGGGGCAGGTGTTCATCAACAACTATGGCGCAGGTGGCGGCGTCGAATTGCCGTTCGGCGGCGTCAAGCATTCGGGACACGGCCGCGAAAAAGGCTTTGAAGCGCTGTATGGCTTCACAGTGCTGAAGACCGTCGCGATCAGGCACGGCTGACGCACGACTGACTCAAGACAACCCAGGCGTTTTTGCATTTACAACAACAGGAGACATCATGCGGTTGACCGGCAAAACGGCCATCGTCACGGGCGGCGGCTCGGGCTTCGGCGAAGGCATCGCGAAGACATATGCGCGCGAAGGCGCGAACGTCGTCGTCAACGATCTGAACGGCGCGGCGGCCGAACGCGTCGCCAGCGAGATCGCGCTGGCTGGCGGCAAGGCCATCGCCGTCGCGGGCGACGTGACGCGCGCGGGCGACTGGAGTGCGCTGCGCGCCGCCGCGATCGAAGACTTCGGCAGCGTGCAGATCGTCGTCAACAATGCAGGCACCACGCATCGCAACAAGCCCGTGCTCGACGTGACGGAAGACGAATTCGATCGCGTGTATGCCGTCAACGTGAAGAGCATCTACTGGAGCGTGCAGGCATTCGTGCCGTACTTCCGCGAGCGAGGCGGCGGCGTGTTCGTCAATATCGCGTCGACGGCGGGCGTGCGGCCGCGCCCGGGTCTCGTCTGGTACAACGGCAGCAAGGGCGCGGTGATCGTCGCGAGCAAGGCGCTGGCCGTCGAGCTTGGGCCGGATCGCATCCGCGTGAACTGCGTGAACCCGGTGATCGGCGAGACGGGCTTGTTGACGGAATTCATGGGCGTCGACGACACGCCGGAGAACCGGCAGAAGTTTCTGGCGGGCATCCCGCTAGGCCGCTTCTCGACCCCGCAGGACATCGCGAACGCCGCGCTCTATCTCGCATCCGACGAAGCGGAGTTCATCACGGGCGTGTGTCTCGAAGTGGACGGCGGACGCTGCGTGTAGCGCAGCGGGCGGCGCGCTCGCCCGCGCCGCCCGGCGAAATGCGCCTTAACCTTTGAAAACTCAGTGTTTTCCCCGACGCCGGGGCGGCTATTCAGCGCCCGTTGAAAGTTTAGAATCGCGAACGGCGGTACGACATTTCCACAATAACGAGCTTTGCGTAAGACCAGCGTGAAGCGCTGCCGCGCCGACGCCGGTCGATAGGAGACAAGCGTGTCCAGTCCTGCGAATCCACTCCACCATCCCGGCGCAGGCGCGCCGCCTTCCACCTTTGAAGAGGCAACCTACAGAAAAGTCGCCTGGCGCCTGACGCCACTGTTGATGCTCAGCTATGTCGTGGCCTATCTGGACCGCGTGAACGTCGGCTTCGCGAAGCTCGGCATGAGCGCCGACCTGGGCCTTTCCGACGCCGTCTATGGCTTTGGCGCGGGGATATTCTTCATCGGTTATTTCATCTTCGAAGTGCCGAGCAACATCATCTTGCATCGCGTCGGCGCGCGGGTCTGGATTGCGCGGATCATGGTGACGTGGGGCATCGTGTCGATGCTGACGATGTTCGTCACCACGCCGACGATGTTCTACGTGATGCGCTTTCTGCTCGGCCTGGCGGAAGCGGGCTTCTTCCCCGGCATCATCCTGTATCTGACCTACTGGTATCCGGCGCACCGGCGCGGGCGCATGACGACCTGGTTCATGACGGCGATTGCGATTTCGGGCGTGGTTGGCGGGCCTATCTCGGGCTACATCCTGAAATCGTTCGACGGCGCGAACGGCTGGCATGGCTGGCAATGGCTTTTCCTGCTCGAAGGGATACCGTCGATCATCGTCGGCATTCTGGTGTTCATCGTGCTCGACGACCGCATCTCGAAGGCGAAGTGGCTCACGAAGGAAGAGCGCGAGCTGCTGGAGCGCAACATCGCTGCCGAAGACGCGACGAAGGAAGATCATGCTATCGGCAAGGTGATGATGAGCCCGCGCGTGCTGATGATGAGCCTGATCTATTTTTCGTTTGTGATGGGGCTTTATGGTGTGAGCTTCTGGCTGCCGACCATTATCAAATCGACGGGCGTCACTGACGCGTTCACGATTGGGCTGTTGTCGGCGATTCCGTTCGCTGCTGCCGTGGTCGCGATGGTGTTTGTCGCGCGTAGCGCCGATCGTATGCGGGAGCGGCGTTGGCACGTTGCTGTACCGGGATTTGTGGGGGCGCTTGGGCTGGTGCTTTCCGTCGTGTGGGCGCACGACACGACGCTAGCGATGACTGGGCTTACGCTTGCTACTATGGGCATTCTCACTACGCTGCCGCTGTTCTGGAGTTTGCCTACTTCGTTTCTTGCTGGTACGGGCGCGGCCGCCGGGATTGCGCTGATTAATTCCATTGGGAATCTGGCGGGGTTTCTTAGCCCGTATGCAGTGGGCTGGCTGAAGCAGGCTACCGCCGGGAATGCGGCTGGGATGTATATGCTTGCCGCGTTTATGGTTCTTGGAGGTGTGCTGGCGGTTAGTGTGCCTTCCAGGCTAGTGAATAAGTGAGCACTGCCGGTGCTTTTGCCGGTTTTTTTGCCTTTGCTCTGGCATTCGGCCGTTTGACTTTGTGGCGCGGACGGTTTGGTTTGCTTGTGGTTTTTGCTGGCATCCGCGTTGCGGTGTCTGCCGTTCATGCGTCGCCCCTGTGCGGGGCGGCACCTACTTTTCTTTGCCGCCGTGTACAGACTGGAGACATAGCTGACAGGTGTACAGGGACATGACTGACACTTTCGGGTAATCAAACGCCCGGATTCCAACCATGCCCTGGGATGCAAAAGACACCATGAATCTCCGCGAAGACTTCGTGCGCGATGCCGTCACGCAGGCGGTGCCGTTCAGCGAGTTGTGCCGCAAATACAAGATCACCCGTCAGACGGGCTACAAGTGGCTTGGACGCCATAAGAGCGAAGGCGTCGACGGACTGGCCGACCGCTCCCGCCGCCCGCATCACAGCCCCACACGCTCACCGGAGCACATCGAAGCGCTGGTGCTGGACCTGCGCTGCCAGCACGGCTGGGGCGGACGCAAGATCGCACAGCGCCTGCGCGATCTGGGCCAGACCGAGGTGCCCGCGCCTGCCACCATCACCGAGATCCTGCGGCGCCACGGGCTGATCGACGAACACGCGTCGCGACAGCGCCAGCACTGGCAACGCTTCGAGCATGAGCATCCGAACTCGTTGTGGCAGATGGACTTCAAGGGCGACTTCCCGACCCTGGAGAGCGGGCGCTGCGCGCCGCTGACGGTCATCGACGATCACTCGCGCTACAACATCGTGCTGAGCGCCTGCTCGCGCACCACCACGCAGGTCGTGCAGGAAGCGCTCGAGCAGGCGTTCCGCTGCTACGGGCTACCCTCGCGTATCAACACCGACAACGGCGCGCCGTGGGGTTCGCCCAGCGCGCCGGGACAGCTCACCGAGCTCGCCGTCTGGCTGATCCGGCTGGGTATCCATGTGAGCTACAGCAGGCCGTATCACCCGCAGACCAATGGCAAGGACGAACGGTTTCACCGCTCGCTGAAGGCCGAAGTGCTGCAGCGGCACGCCTTCAACACGCACGAGCACGTGCAGCAGGCACTGGATCGCTGGCGGCAGGTGTACAACACCGAGCGTCCACACGAGGCACTCGGGATGGCCACGCCGATTACCCGCTACGCGTGCAGCCTGAGCAGGATGCCCGATCGCCTCCCGGAGCCCGAATACGAGTCCGGCGATGAAGTTTTACTGGTCAACTCAAGCGGCGTGGTGCGCTTCCGGGGCGAGAAACTGAAGCTCTCGATTGCGCTCAAGGGCTTGCATGTGGCAGCCCGCCCGAGCGAGGACGAAGACGGGGTGATCGAGTTCTGGTTCGCCCATCAGCGTGTCGAAAAACTTGACCTGAAGGAGCCCAAACCCTGACCATCATGTGTCAGCGATGTCCCTGTACATGTGTCAACGATGTCTCCAGTCTGTACACCGCTGCAAAGAAAAGTAGGCAAAAGAAAGCGGCTCACACCGCCAACATTTCTTCTTGCCTGAGGGCCCCCAAAGGGTCTTACGCTTCACACGGCAGCATTTCTGTTCGCGTTCGTCGCCAACGCTTCGAATGATCGCCTCACCCGCTTCAAACACTCGTACATGGGCTCACGGCAGCGAACGGTATATGCCGCCCAGGTGGCAAACTGTGTGTAGGTTGTCGCGGCGTATAGCTTGGCGCTCTTACAGGGTGGAACGCGTGCGCAATCGGTCCGAAGTGAGGCGTGTGTGGCGCTACGGCCTACACACAGTTTGCCACCTGGGCGGCGGTGGAATATTTGGCGCGGTATGCTGCGACGCGGGTGCGTGAAGTGGGTGAGGCGTCAATTCAGAGCGTTGGCAACAAGCATGAGTCACGTGGTTGCCGTCTGAAGTGTGGGACCGGTTGGGGGCCCTCAGGCAAACACAAGGGCTGGCGGTGTTAGCCGCTTTCTTTTGCCTACTTTTCTTTGCGGCGGCAAAGAAAAGTAGGTGCCGCCCCGCACAGGGGCAACGCTTGAAGCACACTAACAAAGCGCGGATGCCAGCGCAAACACCAGCAAACCACCCGCAGCGTCGCAGACAAAAAAAACCTAAACCACATTCATAGCCAACGCACTCTCCCGATAATGCGCGCTAGCCTTATCAGCATCCCCGAGCTGCTCATGTAAACGAGCCAACGCCCGATGCGACCGAATCTTTAAAGTCTCGTTATCAGCAAGCTTGAGCGCCTGCTCAAGAAACGACTGCGCCTTCCCCCACAACTGCTGATGCAAACACAACCGCCCAAGCGCAAACATCAGATCCGCGTCGTCGGGACGCTCCTTGCGCCAGGCTTCAGCCTTCTGAATCAACGGCAACGCGTCACCGCCAGTGGTGTCAGGATAACGCCGCAGCAACCGCGCATCCCAATTCTGCGCGAGCGCCTCTTCAACAATCTTCCGCGCATCCAGCGGACGACCCAACGCGACCAGCAACTCAGCCGCGACATCCGCAAGCCGCGGCGAATGCCGCTCAACAGGCGTCAGCGAATGCCACAGTTCGAGCAGCGCATCAGCATTGTGCCTGCGATCGCGCAGCAGATTCTCCGCCGCAAGCTGCCGCAAACGCACGGCAACAGCGGGATGAATCGCCTCGCGCTTCTCCAGCGTCTTCACGAGCTTGAGCACTTCGCCCCAGTTCTTCAATTGCTGCTGCGCACGCAATGCAATCTGCTGCGCGTGAATGCGCCGACCGCCCTGCGACTGCATTTCGGTCAACGCGAGCAACGCGCCATCCGCATCGCGGCCATCGGCACGCATGTCGGCCGTTGCCATCAGGCGCGCGTCCTGCCAGTCAGTCGAATCGATCTGCGCGAGATATTCGTCGCGACGTGCGTACTCGTGCATCCGGTGCGCTGCGTTCGCGGCGATCAGGCCCGCCGCACCCTTGTTGTCGGGATTGGTGAGCGAGTCGCGCGCAGCTTTCTCGGCGCGCGAGAAGCGGCCCGCGTACAGATTGCCGATCGCATCGCGCAACGCCGCATGCGCCTTCGCGACCCGCTGACGCGAGCGATACGCCGCGACCCGCTGCGGCATGCGCCAGATGTTGCGCACGATGCGCAGCAAGGCATAAATCACGATGAACGCGACGATGATCCCGACAATGAACAGGTTCAGCGAAATATCGATCCGATACGGCGGATAGACGAGCAACACCTGCCCTGTGTCGAAGCGACCGACGATCGCGAGCACCACGGCGATCGCGAACAGGAAAGCGAGCCAGAGAAGTCCACGCAGCGCCATGATTAACCCCGCGTCCGGTATTGATGCACGGCCTGCAGACTCGTATCCAGGTTCGGCACGTCGACAGCGCCCGAGCCGTCGTCGACCTGCTTCACGAGGTCGCGTACCGTCTGCACCTGCTTCGACGAGCCGTCGAAGTAGCGCGCGAGCGCGTTGTCCGCGGCGTGAAGGTCGGACTTGAGCGTCGTCTGGTTGCGCGCGAGCAGCGCGAGACGGGCGGACAGCAGGCGCATCTTCAGGTTTTCGCGCACGAAGTAGCCCTCATCGGGCGCGACGAGCATCGCGTCGGCGTGGTCGATGCGGCGCACCTGCACGAGACTCGTCAACTGCTGGCCAATACCCGCGATGAGCTGGTTCCACCACACTTTCCACTTCGGTTCGCCCGTGGCGGCCGCGACGCGGTCGACATCCTTCGGCGTGGACGCATGCGGCGTGGCGTGCGCAATCGGCGCCTCTCCCGAAAGCGGCAGCTGGTCGATCTGATCGATCGCGTTGTCGAGCTTGATGGCGAGGCCCGTGAGGTCGGTCGACGGCGCGGATTTCAGCTTGTCGATGTCCTGCGCAATCGCCTTGCGTACGGCCAGCACCTGCGCGCCGTCCGACGCGGCGAGGCGCGTGTCCGCGCTCTGCAGCGCAAACAGCGCGAGTTGCGTGTTGCCTGTCAGTTGCAGTTGCTCGCTCGCGGCCGACAGCATCTGGCCGACTTCGGCCATCGTCCAGTCGTCGCGATTGCGCGCGAGATCCGCGTATTGCTGCTGCAACGCGTTCTGCGCATTCTGCGCGTCGGCGAGCTTGCCTTCGAGCTGCGCGATCTGCGCATCGGCCTGACGCACGGTGGCGACGGCCTGCTCGGTCTTCACGCGCAACTCGGCCGTCTGCGAATCGTTGGCCTGCTGGCGGTGCGACAGTTGCTGATCGAGCTTGATGACCCTGCGGTTCAGTGCAATGCCGCCCGCGATCGCCGCAAAGAGCACCAGCGCGATGACAACCCAAAGCAGCGCGTTGCCCTTCGGCTTGGCCTGCTGCATTTCATAGGGCGTAAAGGGTTGATTCGGCGGCAGCGCGGTAGCGGGCCGCGGCGCGGAGTTGGACGTCGGGGGCGTGGGGGTCGTGGATGCGTTGGTATCAGACATGCGTTCTTGTGCCGGGTTGGACTGGACCGGTTGAACTTCAAAAGGTGCCGCGAGAGACAACACCGCGCGGGCGATCCGTTCATCGCCCGCACCGGACACCGTAATGCTATCAAAACCCAATGCCCGCGCGGTTTCCGCGATGCGCGGATGGGGCGCGACGAACATCGCGCGCTTCAGTTGCGCCTGCTCGCTCGCCGTCAGGTGGTCGTGCGCAAGCTCGGCGAGATTGCGCACGCCCTCGGAACTCGTCACGAGCCACGCGTGCGGCGTCCTGGATTCGTCCGACAGCAGCCTGTGGATGCGCGACCATGCGCCGATCGACGGGTCAGGCACGAGGCGCCGGTAGGCCGCGACCGTCTCGACTTCGGCGCCCGCTTCGCGCAAACGGTCGGCCAGCCATTCGCGGCCGCCGTCGCCACGCACGATCAGCACGCGCTTGCCTTCGAAAGCGTTGTCGCCAAGCGACGCTTCAATCGCCGCATACAGCGCCTCGGAGTCGAAGCGCGCGCCGTCGTGGTCGTCGGCCGATGCGCCCGGGCTGATCACCTGGTACGCGGGCGCTTCGACGCCGTGCTTCGCGAGCGCGGCGACGCTGCCTGGACCGACCACGCCGACGGGCAGCGCGTGCGGCCAGATCGCGTCGTGGCTCGCGAATGCGTAATCGACGGCATTCGGCGACACGAAGACGACCAGCGCGTATCGGTCAAGCGCTGCGAGTGCCGCGCGCAGCGGCGCTTCGTCGTCCGCTGCGGCGATATCGATCAGAGGAAATTCGACGGTGGCGACACCCGCGTCGTGCAGCGTCTTCGCAAGCGCGTCGGACTGTCCCGCCGGACGGGTCAGCACGACGGTCAGATGCGTCGAATGCGATGCGCCTGTGCCGTCCCTGGACGGCAATGCGTCGGGTGTCTGGTTCGAGTCGGCCGCCATCACGCGGAAGCAGCCGGGCCGCTCGCCGTGGTGAGCGCGCGGACTATTTCGAGTGCGCCCTGCGCTTCGAGCTGGCTCGCGACCTCGCGGCCCAGTTCGAGCGCGGCGTCCGTGGTCGCCGCGGGCGCCGAGGCTTGCGCGGACAGCACGCGCTGGCCGTCGGGCGTCGCGACGACGCCGCGCAGATGCAGCGCGCCGTCATGCCAGGTCGCGTAAGCGGCGAGCGGCACTTCGCAACTGCCGCCTAGCGCGCGCGACACCATGCGCTCCGCTTCGACCGCGGCCGCCGTGTGCTCGTGATGCAGCGGCGCAAGCCATGCGGCGAGGTCGGCGCGGTCCGCGCGGATCTCGATGCCGAGCGCGCCCTGGCCCGCGGCGGGCAGGCTGTCGGCGGGATCGAGCAGCGAGCGGATTCGGTCGCCCAGGCCCAGACGCTTGAGACCGGCCGCCGCCAGAATAATGGCCGCGTAATCGCCGCGGTCGAGCTTCGCGAGGCGCGTGTCGAGATTGCCACGCAGCGGCTTCACGACGAGTTCGGGAAAGCGCGTGCGCAGCATCGCTTCGCGGCGCAGGCTCGACGTACCCACCACGCTGCCGGGCGGCAGCGCGGCCAGCGAGTCGTACTGGCTGGAGACGAACGCGTCGCGCGGATCCTCGCGCTCCATGATGGTCGACAGCGCGAAGCCTTCGGGCAGTTCCATCGGCACGTCTTTCAGCGAATGGACGGCGAGATCGGCGCGGCCGTCGGCCAGCGCGTTCTCCAGTTCCTTCACGAACAGCCCTTTGCCGCCGACCTTCGACAGCGTTCGATCGAGAATCTGATCGCCACGTGTCGTCATTCCGAGGATTTTTACGTCACAAGATGGATATAATTTGTGCAGCGCACACCGCACATGCTCGGCTTGCCACATGGCAAGCCGGCTTTCCCGCGACGCGATGACTAGCGTGGTGGGCGGAGTGGGCGCAAGCGTCTCGGAATTCATTGTTTGATTCATTGAACGACGGGATGTGATAACAAAGAATGTTAGCACGCGCTTTGGCAACCTCTCGCTGGCCGCACGGCCATGCCAAAGCAGCGCGACGGCACTTGCGCGAGACGGTGGTTGGCGCTAAGCGCTTACTTCCGTCAACCGCCATAGAACCAGAGGAGACAGGCCTGCGGATTCATCCACGCTGAGCCGTCCATAGCCGCATCGATCGTGACTCGCGTGGCCGCCAGAAGCCCCAGCACGGTCGTTCGCGCGTCAATGCGCCGCATGCGCGATGATTTAGTGCGGCGCACCACGCGCAACCGGCTCTCCTCCGCCGCGCGCGCCGCATCGCTGACAGGCTTTGAACGCAGTTCCCCGCTGTACCCGCAGTTGCAGTTCACCATTCTTAGACCCTGGCTTTCCTGAGGAAACATCGTGACGTCTTCCGGATCGGCGCGCCCTGCCCGCCGCACTACTGCCTCGCCCGATGCCGTCAATACCGCATCGGCCGCTCCCGCCGCTTCCGCTGTCAAGGCCGCCAAGGCCCTGAAGGCAACGCAAGCCCTCGACTCCGGCAAAACCGGCAAATCCTCGAAGACCAAGGCGCCCGCCAAAGGCGCCCCGAAACGAATTAAGGCCGACGGCGCCGGCAAGCAGGAGACCGCGCGCGCGTCGAAAGAACCGAAGAATGGCGCGGCGCCGCAAATGAAGGACAACGCCCGCACGCGTGAAGACAAGGACCAGCCGCTCTTCGAAGACATCCGCTACCTGGGACGGCTGCTCGGCGACGTGGTGCGCGAGCAGGAAGGCGACGCGGTGTTCGACGTCGTCGAAACGATTCGTCAGACGGCCGTGCGCTTTCGCCGCGAGGACGACAGCGTCGCCGCGCAGGCGCTCGACAAGAAGCTGCGCGCGCTGTCGCCCGAACAGACGGTAAGCGTGGTGCGCGCGTTCAGCTACTTCTCGCACCTCGCGAACATCGCCGAAGACCGTCATCGCAATCGCCGGCACCGGATTCACGATCTGGCCGGCTCGACGTCGCAACCGGGCACGATCGCGCATGCGCTCGACCGGCTCGTCGAAGCGAACGCCGCCGCCACGCCCGTGCTGCAGCAGTTCTTCAACGACGCGCTGATCGTCCCCGTGCTGACGGCACACCCGACGGAAGTGCAGCGCAAGAGCATTCTCGACGCGCAGCACGACATCGCGCGCCTGCTCGCCGAACGCGACCAGCCGCTGACGGCGCGCGAGCGTCTACAGAACGAATCGCTGCTGCGTGCGCGCGTGACGTCGCTGTGGCAGACGCGCATGCTGCGCGACTCGCGCCTGACGGTCGCCGATGAAATCGAGAACGCGCTGTCGTTTTACCGCGCGACGTTCCTCGAAGAAATTCCCGCGCTCTACGCCGACATCGAAGAAGCGCTCGTCGAGCACGGCCTCGATGCGCGCCTGCCGCCCTTCTTCCAGATGGGCAGCTGGATTGGCGGCGACCGCGACGGCAACCCGAACGTCACGGGCGAGACGCTCGAAAACGCGATTACGCGCCAGGCCGCGGTCATCTTCGAGCACTATCTGGAACAGGTGCACAAGCTCGGCGCGGAACTGTCGGTGTCGAACCTGCTGGCGGGCGCGAGCGACGAACTGAAGGCGCTCGCGGAAGCCTCGCCCGATCACTCGCCGCACCGCACGGACGAACCGTACCGGCGCGCGCTGATCGGCATCTACACGCGGCTCGGCGCGAGTGCGCGCGTGAGGCTCGGCGAAGGCGTCGTACCGCTGCGCAGCGCCGGCCCCGGCGCGCCGAAGATTCGCGCGATTCCCTACGACGATTCGTCCGAGTTCGTGCGCGATCTGCACGTGCTGATCGATTCGCTCACCGAGCATCACGGCGCGTCGCTGGCAACGCCTCGCCTGTCGCCGTTGACGCGTGCCGCCGAAGTGTTCGGCTTCCACCTCGCGAGTATCGATCTGCGTCAAAGCTCCGACATCCACGAAGCAGTGATCGCGGAGCTGCTGCGGCGCGCGGGTGTCGAAAGCGACTACGCGGCGCTTTCGGAAGCCGACAAGCTGCGCGTGCTGCTCGCCGAACTCGCGCAGCCGCGCCTGCTGCGCTCGCCGTATGTCGAGTACTCGGATCTGGTGAAGAGCGAACTCGGCGTGTTGGAACAGGCGCGCGTGACGCGCGAGAAGTTCGGCGCGCGCGCGGTGCGCAACTACATCATTTCGCACACGGAGACGGTGAGCGATCTGGTCGAAGTGATGCTGCTGCAAAAGGAAGCGGGGCTGCTGCAAGGCGCGCTCGGCAACCCGGTCGATCCGGCGCGCGCGGGCCTGATGGTGATCCCGCTCTTCGAGACGATTCCCGACTTGCGCAACGCGTCACATATCATGCGCGACCTGCTGGCGCTGCCGGGCATCGATACCGTCATCGAGAACCAGGGCAACGAGCAGGAAGTGATGCTCGGCTATTCGGACAGCAACAAGGACGGCGGCTTCCTGACGTCGAACTGGGAGCTGTACCGCGCGGAACTGGCGCTGGTGTCGCTGTTCAATGAGCGCGGCATCACGCTGCGGCTGTTCCATGGACGCGGCGGCACGGTTGGACGCGGCGGCGGCCCGACCTATCAGGCGATTCTTTCGCAGCCGCCGGGCACGGTCGATGGGCAGATTCGCCTGACCGAACAGGGCGAGGTGATTGCGAGCAAGTTCGGCAACCCGGACATCGGCCGGCGCAATCTGGAGACGGTCGTTGCTGCGACGCTCGAAGCGTCGTTGCTGCCGCACGGCAATGCGCCGTCGCAACTGCCCGACTTCGAAGAAGTGATGCAGACTCTGTCGGATGCGGCGATGGCGTCGTACCGTGCGCTCGTCTATGAGACGCCGGGCTTCACCGAATACTTCTTCTCGTCGACGCCGATTGCGGAGATCGCCGAGTTGAATATCGGCAGCCGGCCGGCGTCGCGCAAGCTGCAGGACCCGAAGCAGCGCAAGATCGAGGATCTGCGGGCGATTCCATGGGGTTTCTCATGGGGACAATGCCGGCTGCTGCTGACGGGTTGGTATGGGTTTGGTAGCGCGGTTTCCGGTTGGCTCGATGCCGCGGGCACGAACACGGAGCGTGAGCGTCGTGTGAATCTGCTGCGCAAGATGCATAAGGCGTGGCCGTTTTTCGCGAACCTGCTGTCGAATATGGATATGGTGCTGGCTAAGACGGACCTCGCGGTGGCGTCGCGTTATGCCGCGCTTGTGGCTGATAAGAAGCTGCGTAAGCATGTGTTCGAGCGGATTGTCGCGGAGTGGGAGCGCACGTCCAATGTGCTTTCTGAGATTACCGGGAAGAAGGAGCGGCTCGCGGATAATCCTTTGCTCGCGCGGTCTATTAAGAATCGGTTTCCTTATCTTGATCCATTGAATCACTTGCAGGTGGAGTTGCTCAAGCGCCATCGCGCTGGGGATGACAATGTCCGCGTGCGGCGTGGGATTCATTTGACTATCAATGGGATTGCGGCTGGGTTGAGAAATACTGGTTGATTTTTTTGTTGTCCTGCGGACGGCGGTTCTCTTTCTGAGGCCGCCGTTTTTTTTGGTTTTTGCTTTTAGTTTGGTGTGCTTTGCTTTTCGCTGGCATCCGCGCTTTGTTAGCGTGCTTCAAGCGTCGCCCCTGTGCGGGGCGGCACCTACTTTTCTTTGCCGCCGCAAAGAAAAGTAGGCAAAAGAAAGCGGCTCACACCGCCAACTCTTCTTCCTGCCTGAGGGCCCCCAAACGGCCCCACACTTCACACGGCAACCTGCTTGTTCGCGTTCGTTGCCAACGCTCTAATCCAGCGCATCACCCACTTCACGCACCCGCGTTGCAGCACGCCGTGCCAGTATTCCACGGCCGCCCAGGTGGCAAACTGTGTGTAGGCCGTAGCACCTCACACGCCTCACTCCGAACCGATAGCGCACGCGTTCCACCATGTAAGAGCGCCAAGCTATACGCCGCGGCAAACTACACACAGTTTGCCACCTGGGCGGCAGAAACCGTTCGCTGCCGCCAGCCCGTGCACGGGTATCCGGAGTGGGTGAGGCACTCATTCAGTGCGTTGGCAACGCGCGCTAACAGATGCGCTGCCGTGTGAAGCGTAGGACCAGTTGGGGGCCCTCAGGCAGGAACAAGAATTAGCGGTGTGAGCCGCTTTCTTTTGCCTACTTTTCTTTGCGGCGGCAAAGAAAAGTAGGTGCCGCCCCGCACAGGGGCGACGCCTGAACGGCAAACACCGTCACGCGGATGCCAGCGCAAACACAAGCACACCAACATAAGCGTCGCAGACAAAAAACCCGAAACCTCAATACGCCTCAACCATCAAAGCATCGAGCTTAAAAGACCCATCCTCCTGAACATCGAAATACTCACGAACCTCATCCGGGGCGGAAGCCCACAAAGACCGAATAGCAACAACCCGCGCCTCAGGCGTCCTCATCCTCGCGACCCACGAAGCAAACTCGATATCGAGCCGCCAGCGCTCGCGCGCCACAGCCTCAAACCCTGCATCAGCAAAAAACGCCACCCATTCATCCGCGCGATAGTCACGAATATGCGACCCATCGCGCAACACCTCGACAGCCTGAAGATGCGTATCGAGCAACGGATGCTCGCTCCCAGCAATATCAATGAACATCACACGCCCGCCGGGCTTCAAAACCCGCCGCACTTCGGCGAGTGCCAACGGCACATCGTGCCAGTGATGCGCGCTCATCCGGCTGACGACCCAATCAAACGAACCATCATCGAACGGCAGCTTTTCAGCCGCGCCCTGCTGCGTACGAATATTCGACAACCCGCGATCAACTGCAGCAGAAGCAACCGTAGCCAGCATCTGCGGCGCAATGTCATAAGCGACAACCGCCCCAGCATGCGGTGCAACCGCAAAACTCGCATGCCCCGCCCCGCATCCCATATCGAGCACCGCCGCACCCGGCGTCGCCGCAACAGCAGCCGCCAGCGTCTGCAAATCCGCGCCCGTCGCGTGTACATGGCTCGTCAAATACGAGGCCGCCGTCGAGCCGAACGCGTCGGCTACCTGATCGTGATGCTTCATCGTGTGCTCCAGTGCCTGCAGGCTTGTTTGTGAGGATAGGGGCAAAGTCGCGAAGCGTCTCGCCTGTCGCTACAATAGAGCCCGCCCTGTACCAGTACAAGTCAAGCAATTATTCTGGTATCGACATTACCAGCCACCGCAGTCCCGCCACATGACCACGCCGTCCCCCGCCGATTCCGCCCCGCCGCTCGACGCGTCGCCCGCCCGCGCGCTCGGCGAGTTCATCCGCGCCCATCGCGAGCGCCTGTCGCCGCAGGCCGTCGGCCTGCCGCCCGGCCCGCGCCGCCGCACGCCCGGCCTGCGGCGCGAGGAAGTCGCGCAGCTGTGCGGCGTAAGCCCGACCTGGTACACCTGGATCGAACAGGGGCGCCCCGTGTCCGCGTCCGCCGACGCGCTCGCGCGCATCGCCGTCGCGCTGCAGCTCTCGCGCGCCGAACGCGCGTATCTGTTCGAACTGGCCGCGCAGCGCGACCCGGCCGAGCCGGACCCCGCCGCCGCCGATACCCCCGCCATGCTGCTCAAGACCGTGCAGCTCGTGAGCGCACCCGCCTACGTGCTCGACCGCCAGTTCACCGCACTCGCGTGGAACGAGCCGGCGGCGGACCTGTTCGTCGGCTGGCTCGACGGCGAGCACGACCGCAACCTGCTGCGCTACACCTTCCTGTCGCCGGAGGCGCGCAGCCTGATCGTCGACTGGGAAATCCGCGCGCGGCGTCTCGCCGCCGAATATCGCGCCGATTCGATCCGCCATCAAAACGACGCGCCCACGCGCTCGCTGATCGACGAACTCTCCGCCTCGAGCGACGCGTTCGCGCGCTTCTGGGCGTCGCAGGACGTCAACGAGCGCGAAGGCGGCCAGCGCCGCTTCAATCATCCGCGCGACGGCCACGTCACCTACAACCAGATCACCTTCAAGCCCGCGCACCGCGAAGACCTGAAGCTCGTCGTGCTGATGCGCGAATGAGCTTGCCCGGCCACCCGGAAGCCGCCCGCACGGCGGGTGGTAAAATCGTTGTCTCCTTCGAGGCGGCGCCGTCTCCACGCGCCGTCAGCGTCTTCACCTCGCATACTGCCCATCACCATGACGTCCCAACTGCATAAAAAAGGCGAAGCCTGGTCGGCTCGCTTCTCCGAGCCGATGTCGGAACTCGTCAAGCGCTACACGTCGTCGGTCTTCTTCGACAAGCGTCTGGCGTTCGTCGATATCGAAGGCTCGCTTGCGCACGCGTCGATGCTGGCCGCGCAAAAGATCATCAGCGCCGACGACCTCGCGGCGATCCAGCGCGGTATGGCGCAGATCAAGGGTGAAATCGAGCGCGGCGAGTTCGAATGGCAACTCGATCTCGAAGACGTGCACCTAAACATCGAAGCGCGCCTGACCGCCCTGATCGGCGACGCCGGCAAACGCCTGCACACGGGCCGCTCGCGTAACGATCAGGTCGCGACCGACATCCGCCTGTGGCTGCGCGGCGAAATCGACCGCATCGGCGACCTGCTGAAGGATCTGCGCGTCGCGCTCCTCGACCTCGCCGACAGCAACTCCGGCACGATCATGCCGGGCTTCACGCACCTGCAGGTCGCGCAGCCCGTGACGTTCGGCCATCACCTGCTCGCTTACGTCGAGATGTTCTCGCGCGACGCCGAGCGCATGGTGGACTGCCGCAAGCGCGTGAACCGTCTGCCGCTCGGCGCGGCGGCGCTCGCCGGCACCAGCTATCCGATCGACCGTCACGCCGTCGCGAAGACGCTCGGCTTCGACGGCATCTGCGCGAACTCGCTCGACGCCGTCTCCGACCGTGACTTCGCAATCGAATTCACGGCGGCATCGGCACTCGTGATGACGCATGTGTCGCGCTTCTCCGAAGAACTCGTGCTGTGGATGAGCCCGCGCGTCGGCTTCATCGACATTGCCGACCGCTTCTGCACCGGCTCGTCGATCATGCCGCAGAAGAAGAACCCGGACGTGCCCGAACTGGCGCGCGGCAAGACGGGCCGCGTGAACGGCCACCTGATGGCGCTGCTGACGCTGATGAAAGGCCAGCCGCTCGCGTACAACAAGGACAATCAGGAAGACAAGGAACCGCTGTTCGATACCGTCGATACCGTCGCCGATACGCTGCGTATCTTCGCCGAGATGGTCGCGGGTATCACGGTGAAGGCGGACAACATGCGCGCGGCTGCGCTGCAGGGCTTCTCGACGGCAACCGATCTCGCCGACTACCTCGTCAAGCGCGGCCTGCCGTTCCGTGACGCGCACGAAGCCGTGGCGCATGCGGTACGTGTCTGCGAACAACGCGGCTGCGATCTGGCCGACCTGTCGCTCGACGAGATGAAGGCTGAGTTGCCGAACGTCGCTTCGTTGCTGGGCGACGATGTGTTCGGCTATCTGACGCTCGAAGGATCCGTCGCGAGCCGCAATCATCCGGGCGGCACCGCGCCGGATCAGGTGCGCGCCGCTGTTGCCGCTGCGCGGGCTGCGCTCAGCTAGGCCGCTTCCTTTCGGCTGCTGAAAGGCGGACTCTCTGGCGAGGGTTCGCCTTTTTTGTTTTCACACGCGTTGCCTGCGGCTTCGGGCTCGTCCGCCTTCGCTGCATCGAGGGGACAATGGGCCGCTCTCACCTCGCCTGCCGTTGCGCTGCGTCGTCGTCGGCTACTATCACGGCAACCATCGGCTTTCACCGTTCACTGTCATGATCATCCGCCCACATCTCCGCTGGTTCCGCATGCTGCTCGCGTGGCGCGGTTCGGTGCTTCCCGAGCTCTTGCCGCGTCTGTGCGTCATTCTGCTCATCTCGCTGGTCGCGCTCGGCGTGCATGTTCACCTGCTGAAGATCAGCATCAACATGACCACCACGCCGTTCTCGCTGATCGGCATTGCGCTCGCGATCTTCCTCGGCTTTCGCAACAGCGCGAGCTATGACCGCTACTGGGAAGCGCGCAAGCTCTGGGGCAAGCTGCTCAACGAGACGCGCTCGCTCACGCGCCAGGTGTTGACGCTGCCAAACGCCCATATTGACGCAAGCGAAACGCAGGCCTTCGTGCAAGCCTTGTGCGCATTCGCGCATGCGCTGCGGCATCAGTTGAGATGCACGGACCCGTCGGAGGATCTGTCGACGAGACTCGACAAGCCGCTCTTCGAGCGCGTCATGATGTCGCGCTATCGGCCCGCGACGATCATGCTCTGGCTCGGCGAATGGACGCAACGGCAGGCGCGCGATGGCAAGCTGGACGCATGGACGGTTCAGGCCATCGATCGCAATCTGAACGGGCTGTCGGATGTGGTCGGCGGTTGCGAGCGGATCCTGTCGACGCCGCTGCCGTTCGCGTATTCGGTGATGATTCACCGCACCGTGTACTTCTTCTGCGCGGCGTTGCCATTCGGGCTGGTGGAAACGGCTGGCGTGTTCACGCCGATCTTCTCGGTATTCGTCGCGTACACGTTCATGGCGCTCGACGCGATCGCATCGCAGATCGAAGAGCCGTTCGGAACCGACGACAACGACCTCGCGCTCGATGCGCTGTCCGAATTCATTGAAGACGCCGCGCGCGATCTGCTCGCGCAGCCTTCGCTGCAGAAGACTGCCGCGAAAGATGGTTATCTGCTCACCTGAAGCGTGAGCAGGACACGCGCGCCGATCACAATCAGTATCACAAGCGGCGCGCGTTCATCACAGCAACATCAGTCCGTGCCGTACTTCGGCGAACGCGGACCATACAGCAGACCATCCGCGCCGCCGCTCGACAGCAGCTTGCGGCTCGTCAGCCCGGCCACGTCGTGCGATTCGTCGCTCAGCGTATGCGCGACCTGCTTGACGGCCGCCTGCACCAGCGCGCCGATCAACCCGCCGCCGACGTTCACGTTGCCGCCCAGTTCCTTGCCCGTCGCGCTTGCCGAACCTTGCCAGAGCGTGTCGCCCGAGCGCAGATCGACGAGCTTCGCGGTTGCCGAAACCACCGTCGTGCTGTCGATGACCGTGTATTTCGAACCGTACTGCGTGATCTTCGTGTACACCGCGGCGTCCGCGCCGAAGATGCTTCGCAGCTTGTCGGGCGCGACGCCCTGGATGTCTGTCGGCGTGGTCAGGCCGTTGTGCTTGAACGTCTCTTCCATCTCGACGACAGGCACCACGTAATAGCCGCCTTCCGCGATCGGCATCGTCATCTGCGACAGCATGCCGTACGTCGCGTTCACGTCCGCCGTGTCGTTGATGGGCGGCAGCACGAGAATCGTGCTCGGCTTGCTGTTGCGAAACGCGGTGTAGTCGACCTGGCGAGGCGCATGCGTCACGCACGCCGTCAACGTGAACAGGACAGACAGCGCGGCGATCAGTTTCAGTGAGAGAAAGCGGGTCATGGTCATTGGAATTTGCTCAGCAGAAAGTCCATGTAGGTCGACGATTCAGGAAACGATTGCTTCTCCGCGAGCAGTTCCTGCTTCGCTTCCTGGTCCTTGCCGACGGTCGCGTACAGCATCCCGAGATGCGCATGGAAGCCCGGCGGCGCCGATGCGCCCTTCGCGAGAATCTGCTGACGCGCCTTTTCGAGCGCATCGATCTGCTCGAGCGGACTCTTTTGCCCCTTGAAGTACTCGTACACCTGCGGCTGATAGCCATCCCACTGATACAGCGACACGCTCTTCGTGTTCGCGCACCCCGACAGCAGCGCGCACGCTGCCGCGACGGGCAGCGCGATGCCCGTCAGCATATTTGTTCTTTTCAACAAGGTCTTATTGGATGTGATGTGTTGAAGCGTTAGTTCGCGGCCGGTTAGTTCGCAGCCTGCAAAGCGCCCGCGTCGACCTGCTCGACGAGGTGATTGACGGCTTCCTTGATCGCGAGATCGAGCACCTTGCCGTTGAGCGTGGAGTCGTACGACGCAGTGCCGCCAAAGCCGATGATCTCGCGGTTCGACAAGCTGTATTCGCCCGCGCCCTGGCTCGATGCGATCACCTCGGACGTCGTCGTATCGACGATGTTCAGGCTGACCTTCGCATACGCGACCTGGCTCTTGCCACGGCCCAGAATGCCGAACAGTTGCTGATCGCCGACTTCCTTGCGGCCGAACTCGGTCACGTCGCCCGTGATCACATAGTTCGCGCCCTTGAGCTTCTGCACCTTGTTGGCGATCGCGGCTTCCTGTTTGATTTCGCCCAGGTTGTCGCGTTCGAGCACGGAGAAGCGGCGGCTCTGCTGCAGCGTGGTGACGAGGATGGTCTTCGCCTGGCTGCCGACACGATCAATGCCGTCGGAGAAGATGCCGCGCATATAGCTCGAGCGGTTGTCGAACTTGCCGACGGCGACGAGTACCGGCTTGCCGGCATAAGGCACGTGTGCGCTACTGACTTCGGGCGTCGGCAGCGAGCGCGACGCCTCCGTCGCGCATCCGCTCACCGCCGCGGCAACGAACGTGGCGACGAGCAATGCGGAGGGTTTGGATAGCTTCAAGATAGTGATCCCGATCAAAGAATGGCTGGCGCTCCAGGGGCCTTCCGAATCGGGCGTACTGCGTGCCGTGCTTCTATCCGACGCTCTGGTAACGCAACGTAAGATAACGGCACTTGTAAGTGCAACTTTAAAAAAGAGTCACTAAATGGGAATGGCCGCAGTGTGATCTGATTCACTGCGCATAGAACATGCGTGCTACGAGAAGCACTTAGCTGCTCGAGCAGTTTTTAGAAAAAGATCCGGCTCAGTCGTTGCCGGCCGTGTCGCCCATGCGCTTGAGCTGCGCGACGCGCGCGCCGATGATATCAACTTGCGAGCGCGCGTCCATCAGCGGGACGGTCGCGTCGCGGTAGGCCGTCCACGCGCGTTGCGCGCGAGACAGGACCGGCCGCGCGTGCGAAGGCAGCTTCGCATGCAGGCGCCGGTAATAGCGGTTCAGGTCGAACATCGCGTGCTCGCACTGCGCGTCGAACGAGCAGGCCCGCGGGCGCTTCTTAGGGTCCTGCCTGCCGGCGTCCATCGCCGCCGCACGCAACGCGAGCGCGCGGTCGCGCACCGGCTGCAACTGCATGTCGGCGACCGCGAGCTGGTACGACGTGCCGCGCGTCGTGGCGAGTATGTCGGCCAGCAGCTTGCCGTCCGCTTCGCGCCAGGCCTTCCAGCGCTTCTGGCTCTCGTCCCACTTCTTGCGCTGCGCGTCGGGTGCTTTCGACAGCAACTGCTGGAACGACTGGTCCATCGACGCCTGCCACGCGAGCCGCGCCGCGTCCATGCACTGCACCTGGCCGATCGTCGACGACATGTCGGCGCGCGCGAGACACGTGCGCATCGATGCGTCGATGGGATCGGCGGCGGCGACTTCGGCATGCGCCGCGCCGGGTGCGATCATCAGCGCGCTCGCCAGCGTCATTGCCGACGCGAACGTGCACAACGCCGCCGGCGCACCGACGCGCGCACGACCCCACAACCCGAAGCGCAGTGCCGTCTTCATCATTACGAATCGCGCACGCAATCGACGAAGTACTCGATGCGCCCGTTGATCGTCTCACCGACCAGCCCGTGGATATCCGTATGGAAACCCGGGAAGCGTTCGTTGAACTCGCGCGCGAACCGCAGATAGTTGACGATGGTCCGGTTAAAGCGCTCGCCCGGAATCAGCAGCGGAATGCCCGGCGGATACGGCGTCAGCAGGATCGATGTGACGCGGCCTTCGAGTTCGTCGATAGGCACGCGGTCGATCTCGCGGTGCGCGAGCTTCGCGAAGGCGTCGGACGGCTTCATGGCGGGCTCCATGCTCGACAGGTACATCTCCGTCGTCAGGCGCGCGATGTCGTTCGCACGATAGACGCTGTGGATCTGCTCGCACAGATCGCGCAGGCCGATGCGCTCGTACGCCGGATGCTGCGCGACGAACTCGGGCAACACGCGCCACAGCGGCTGGTTGTTGTCGTAGTCGTCCTTGAACTGCTGGAGTTCCGTGACCATCGAGTTCCAGCGGCCCTTCGTAATGCCGATCGTGAACATGATGAAGAACGAGTACAGGCCCGTCTTCTCGACGATGATGCCGTGCTCGGCCAGATACTTCGTGACGATCGCAGCGGGAATACCCGTCTCGCCGAATTCGCCGTCCACGTCGAGCCCCGGCGTGATGATCGTCGCCTTGATCGGGTCGAGCATGTTGAAGCCGTCCGCGAGCGGGCCGAAGCCGTGCCAGCGGTCGTTCGGACGCAGCATCCAGTCGTCGCGCGAGCCGATGCCCTCTTCCGCGAGTTCTTCCGGGCCCCAGACCTTGAAGAACCAGTCGTCGCCGTACTCGGCGTCGACCTTGCGCATCGCGCGGCGGAAATCGAGCGCCTCGGCAATCGATTCCTCGACGAGCGCCGTGCCGCCCGGCGGCTCCATCATCGCCGCGGCCACGTCGCACGACGCGATGATCGCGTATTGCGGGCTCGTCGACGTATGCATCAGATACGCTTCGTTGAAGCGGTGGCGGTCGAACGTGCTGTTCTCGCTGTCCTGCACGACAATCTGCGAAGCCTGCGAAATGCCCGCGAGCAGCTTGTGTGTGGAGTGCGTCGCGAACACCAGCGCGCCCGTGCGCGGACGGCCCGCGCCGATCGCGTGCATGTCCTGATAGAACTCGTGGAACTCGGCGTGCGGCAGCCACGCTTCGTCGAAGTGCAGCGTGTCGAGCAGATCGCCGAGCAGGTCCTTGATCATTTCGACGTTGTAGATCACGCCGTCATACGTGCTCTGGGTGATCGTCAGGATGCGCGGCTTCAGGTTCGGGTTCTTCGCCAGCGCCTCGCGCGCGAACGGATTCGCCTCGATCTTCTTGCGGATGTTTTCCGGCTTGAACTCGTCGCGCGGAATCGGGCCGATGATGCCGAAATGATTGCGCGTCGGCGTCAGGAACACGGGGATCGCGTGCGTCATCGTGATCGCGTGCAGGATCGACTTGTGGCAGTTGCGGTCCACCAGCACGATGTCGCCCGGCGCTACTGTTGCGTGCCACACGATCTTGTTCGACGTCGACGTGCCGTTCGTCACGAAGAACAGATGATCGGCGCTGAAGATGCGCGCCGCATTGCGCTCCGACGCCGCGACGGGGCCGGTGTGATCGAGCAGCTGGCCGAGTTCGTCGACAGCATTGCAGACGTCCGCACGCAGCATGTTCTCGCCGAAGAACTGGTGGAACATCTGGCCGAGCGGGTTCTTCAGGAACGCGACGCCGCCCGAGTGGCCCGGGCAGTGCCACGAGTACGAGCCTTCGTCCGCGTACTGCACCAGTTCCTTGAAGAACGGCGGCGCGAGCGAGTCCAGATACACCTTCGCCTCGCGGATGATGTGCCGCGCGACGAACTCCGGCGTGTCCTCGAACATGTGGATAAAGCCATGCAGTTCGCGCAGGATGTCGTTCGGCAGATGGCGCGAGGTGCGCGTTTCGCCGTACAGGAAGATGGGGATGTCCGCGTTGCGCTTGCGCACCGCCTCGACGAACGCGCGCAGGTCGACGATCGCGGGCGCGACGTCGGGTTTTTCACCGTCGCCGTTCTCGACGTAGGGCAGCAGTTCGTCGTCGTCGATCGACAGGATGAAGCATGACGCGCGGCTCGACTGCTGCGCGAACGACGTCAGATCGCCATAGCTCGTGAGACCCAGCACTTCCGCGCCTTCTTTCTCGATAGCCTCGGCAAGCGCCCGAATGCCGGAACCCGAGATGTTCTCGGAGCGGAAGTCCTCGTCGATGATGACGACGGGAAAACGAAACTTCATGTGCGATTCTCCAAAAAGAACGACCGCTGCTTCTGATGCGCAGCGGTCACCCGGATAGCTGGTGATTCAATGCGCGGTTGCGTTACGTCTTCGGTAACGTCACGCCATGCTGTCCTTGATATTTGCCGCCGCGATCCGCGTAAGACACGTCGCAGATCTCGTCGCTTTCAAAGAACAGCACCTGCGCGACGCCTTCGTTCGCGTAGATTTTCGCAGGCAAAGGTGTCGTATTTGAGAATTCGAGCGTAACGTGCCCTTCCCATTCCGGCTCGAACGGCGTCACGTTGACGATGATGCCGCAGCGCGCATACGTCGATTTGCCGAGGCAGACCGTCAGCACGCTGCGCGGAATGCGGAAATACTCGACCGTGCGCGCGAGCGCGAACGAGTTGGGCGGAATGATGCAGACATCGCCCTTGAAATCGACAAACGATTTCTCGTCGAAGTTCTTCGGATCGACGATGGTCGAGTTGATGTTCGTGAAGATCTTGAATTCGTCGGCGCAGCGGATGTCGTAGCCGTAGCTCGACGTGCCGTAGCTGACAATCTTGCGACCGTCTTCCGTCACGCGCACCTGGCCTGGCGCGAACGGCTCGATCATCTTGTGCTCGGCGGCCATACGCCGGATCCACTTGTCGGATTTGATGCTCATAGGTGAACGCTGCTGACGGGGTGAAATCGGGCCGGCTGACGCTTGCGCGCCGCTTTCGCAACGCGCGCCGCCGGACGAAAGGCGCTTATTTTACGCGAACCTGGCGGGCGTGCCCGATGCAAGCTGAATCGCGTGCGCGGACGTGCTGCGCAATAGCGCGCGCCGGCTTGACAGCCATCGACGATGCAACACGGATAACGGCAGGAATTGAAGCGGAAACAGACGGAAGAACGGGCGTTTGCATACCGCGCAAACGATTGGCGGACAAAAGACGGTGGCGATGCAATACGAACTGCGTCGGGTGAACGGGCCCGCTTACTGGCGGATCAGCCCGCACGCGAGCGCGGGGCCGGCGCCGTGTTCCGGATACGCGTAGGGATCGGACGCTTCGCGGTGGACCAGCACGGCGCGCTGCAGCACCGAACGCACGCCGTCGAGCGAGACATCCGGCGCGACGATGAAGCCCGCCGCCACGCCCGCCGCGTCCGCGTGGATATTGCCGAGATCGCCCTCGACGCGCGAGCCCGACTTCAGACGCTCCGCAGCGGGCGCGAACACGGCGCCCGCGCCGGCGCCGTCGGCGGAATTGCAATCGCCGCGTTCGTGCACCTGCAGCGCGTGATCGCTGTTCGGCGGCAAGCCCGTGAGGTTGTAGGTAACCTGAACACCGTCCGAACGCTCGATGAACGTGACCATGCCGCGCGTCTGGTTGCCCAGCGTCGGCAGCAATTGCGCGTCAGCGCGTTTCTCCTGTGGCTTCAGGAAGCCCATGCACCCTGACAGCAGGGCGCTGGTCGCAGCCAGGACGACGATGGTCTTGATCGCCTCGCCGCCGATTCGTTTTCTCATGCGATCCTCTTGTCGAGCGCCGGCCGCCCCCGCGACCGCGTTGCCGGACCTGATGAAGCCGACATGATACCGCGAGCGGGGTCGCATTCAGACCCCTTTCTACCCGCTCCCTGAAGAGTTCTTCGGAGCGTTGTTCGGCGAGTTGTCCAATTGCGCCGCGCCGACCAGACGGGCGTTTCGCGCCTTATGTGTTCTGCACGACGATGGTCGGGAACTTCGAACTCATGTCGCGCGAACGCTCGGCGATATGAATCGCGACCTTGCGTGCAATCGTCCGATAGATCTCCGCGATGCGGCCGTCCGGATCCGCGGCCACCGTCGGCGTGCCCGAGTCGGCCTGTTCGCGGATCGCGATATCGAGCGGCAGGCTGCCGAGCACGTCGACGCCATATTCCTTCGACATCCGCTCCGCCCCGCCCGTGCCGAAGATATGCTCTTCGTGGCCGCAGTTCGAGCAGATATGCATGCCCATGTTCTCGACGATGCCGAGAATCGGAATGCCCACCTTCTCGAACATCTTCAAGCCCTTCTTCGCATCGAGCAGCGCAATGTCCTGCGGCGTCGTGACGATCACGGCACCCGTCACGGGCACGCGCTGCGACAGCGTGAGCTGGATGTCGCCCGTGCCTGGCGGCATGTCGACGATCAGGTAGTCGAGATCTTTCCAGTTGGTCTGCCGCAGCAGCTGCTCGAGCGCGGACGTGGCCATCGGGCCGCGCCACACCATCGGGTTGTCCTGTTCGACCAGAAAGCCGATCGAGTTCGCCTGCACGCCGTGGCCCGTCATCGGGTTCATCGACTGGCCGTCGGGCGACTCGGGGCGGCCTTCGATGCCGAGCATCATCGGCAGCGACGGGCCGTAGATGTCGGCATCCAGAATGCCCACCGACGCGCCCTCGCTCGCCAGCGCAAGCGCAAGGTTCACGGCCGTCGTGCTCTTGCCGACACCACCTTTGCCCGACGCAACCGCGACGATGTTCTTCACGTTCGGCAACAGTTTGACGCCGCGCTGCACGGTATGCGCAGCGATGTCCTGCGACACTTGCACGCGCGCCGATTCGACGCCAGGCACCGCGCGCAGCGCGTTCTCGACGAGCGCGCGGATCGCTTCGAACTGACGCCTGGCCGGATAGCCGAGTACCACGTCGACGCTGACCGTGGCACCATCGACGTTGACGTTCTTGAAGTTCTTCGCTGCCGCGAAGGGCCGCTGGGTGTTGGGGTCGGTGATGGCCGCGAGGGCCGCGTCTACCAAAGCCCGATCGATGCTCATTGAGTCTCCGTGGGAACGCATGGCGCGGTACGCGATCGAAATCTGCGCCACACGCCTGAAATATTGAAAGAAATTGTTAGCCGGCATTGCCTAAAACCTGTCTCATTGGCACGCTTGCCGCGCAAGTTTTGCAATAGGGCCGAATCGTCACCTGCTCAGTCGTCATTGTAGTGGCTGGCGCATGGGCCTGCCGGAAGACCCTTTCCGGCTGTCGGCACGGTTCGCGAGCCCTTGCAACTGTCGACCGTTTAATTGAAGAGAGGAACCAGAATGAATGCAAAAATTATGACCCGTCTGTCGGCACTGGCTGTCGTCGGTGCGCTGCTCGGCGGCTGCGCGACCCAGCAAGGCACGGATACGGCCGTCGGCACGGGCGTCGGCGCAGGCACGGGCGCCGCACTCGGTGCGATCTTCGGCGGCGGCAAGGGCGCGGCGATCGGCGCGGGCGTTGGCGCGGCTGTCGGCGGCGTCACCGGCTACAACTGGCAGAACATCAAGAACAAGCTGTCGGGCGCGACGAAGGGCACGGGCACGCAGATCACCGAGCAGCCGGACGGCTCGCTGAAGCTGAACATCCCGAGCTCGGTCACGTTCGACACGAACAGCTACGCGATCAAGCCGTCGTTCGCTCCCGTGCTGACGCAGGTTGCGCAAACGCTGAACCAGAACCCGGAAGTCGTCGCGCAAGTCGTAGGCCACACGGACAGCACCGGCCAGCCGGCGTACAACCAGACGCTCTCCGTCAACCGCGCGCAAAGCGTCGTGAATCAGCTCGCGCAAGACGGCGTCGCGCAGCAGCGCCTCGGGGCTTCGGGCATGGGCGCAAACCAGCCGATCGCCGACAACAACACGGAAGCAGGCCGCGCGCAGAACCGCCGCGTGGAAATCTACCTGCGCGCGATGGCGCAGCACGCGCAATAAGTTTTTTTTCGGGGAAGGACAGACCAGACCAGGAATCCGCCTGCCAGTTCGCCAAGTGCGTCGAGGCGAACTTCAGGCGCGTCTCACAAGCTGATCGAAAAATTTTTCGAACTCTTGTGAAATTCCACGGTCTGTCTTTACGGTACGTGTGCGGCGATGCCGCCGCGTCACCATTCTCCTCTTGTCGTTGTTGCTCCGGGGCCTGTAGCCCCGGTTTTTTTTGCCCGTCTTTTGCCCGCCTTTCGCCAACTCCTGGCGTTCTTTCCGCAGGCGATGCCTCCCCATTCTTCCTCGCATCGCGGGCAAGCCCGGCGCCATCCTTCCCCACGCGCTGCCGCTAACAGTTCACACTGGTAAAATCGACGATTCGGGCCGGTTCCGCGCGCGACGAGAGTCCGCGAAGCCGCGTTCGACACCCGAGCTGCATGAGCGGACACCCCGCCCATGTGGTCCTGGGCACAGCGCCGTCCGCTGACGCCGAAACGTCGTGACGGCCGCCCGTACCTTCCGCCAGTCCATAGAACCCACATGTCAGCAACCGACGCCACCGCGGTTCAATCCGCGGACCTCACCGCCGCCGGCGCGCCGAAGGGCCACCGCCAGATCCTCGTCACGTCTGCCCTGCCGTACGCGAATGGGCAAATCCATATCGGCCATCTGGTCGAATATATCCAGACGGACATCTGGGTCCGCGCGCTGCGAATGCACGGGCACGAGGTCTACTACGTCGGCGCCGACGACACGCACGGCACCCCGATCATGCTGAAGGCTGAGCAGGAAGGCATCACGCCGAAGCAGCTGATCGAACGCGTGTGGCAGGAGCACAAGCGCGACTTCGACAACTTCGGCATTTCGTTCGACAACTACTACTCGACGGATTCCGAGGAAAACCGCGTGCTGTCCGAGTCGATCTACACGTCGCTCCAGGCGGCCGGTCTGATCGAAGCGCGCGACATCGAGCAGGCGTACGACCCCGTCAAGGAAATGTTCCTGCCGGACCGCTTTATCAAGGGCGAGTGCCCGAAGTGCCACGCGAAGGACCAGTACGGCGACAACTGCGAAGTGTGCGGCTCGACCTATCAGCCGACCGAGCTGATCAACCCGTATTCCGTCGTGTCGGGCGCGACGCCCATCAAGAAGACCTCGACGCACTACTTCTTCAAGCTGTCCGATCCGCGCTGCGAGAATTTCCTGCGCGGCTGGGTCGGCGGCCTCGCGCAGCAGGAAGCGACCAACAAGATGCGCGAATGGCTCGGCGATGCAGGCGAAGCAAAGCTCGCCGACTGGGACATCTCGCGCGACGCGCCCTACTTCGGCTTCGAGATTCCCGGTGCGCCGGGCAAGTACTTCTACGTGTGGCTGGACGCGCCCGTCGGCTACTACGCGAGCTTCCGCAATCTGGCGGAGAAGCGCGGCCTCGATTTCGACGCGTGGGTGCAGAAGGGCTCGACGACCGAGCAGTATCACTTCATCGGCAAGGACATCCTGTATTTCCACACGCTGTTCTGGCCGGCGATGCTCGAATTCTCGGGCCATCGCACGCCGACCAACGTGTTCGCGCACGGCTTTCTGACCGTCGACGGCGCGAAAATGTCGAAGTCGCGCGGCACCTTCATCACGGCCAACAGCGTGATCGAAACGGGCATGAACCCGGAATGGCTGCGCTACTACTTCGCGGCCAAGCTGAACAGCACGATGGAAGACATCGACCTGAACCTCGAGGACTTCCAGGCGCGCGTGAACAGCGACCTCGTCGGCAAGTACGTGAACATCGCGAGCCGCGCGGCGGGCTTTCTGATCAAGCGCTTCGACGGCCGCGTGCAGGACAGCGCGATGCAGCATCCGCTGCTCGCGTCGCTGCGCACGGCGATTCCGCAGATCGCCGCGCACTACGAAGCACGCGACTACGGCCGCGCGCTGCGTCAGACGATGGAGCTCGCAGACGCCGTCAACGCGTACGTCGATACGGCCAAGCCATGGGATCAGGCGAAGGACCCGGCCAATGCCGTCGCGCTGCACGAGACGTGCAGCGTGTCGCTCGAAGCGTTCCGGCTGCTGTCGCTGGCGCTCAAGCCCGTGCTGCCGAAGGTCATCGAAGCGGCCGAATCGTTCCTCGGCATCGAGCCGCTGACGTGGTCGCACGCGAATACGCCGCTGAGCTCGGCGCGCGCGATCAACGCGTACAAGCATCTGATGACGCGCGTCGACCCGAAACAGATCGACGCGCTGCTCGCCGCCAACCGCGGCTCGCTGCAGCCGACTGCGTCGCCCGAAGCCCAAGCCGCCGATGCAAAAACCAAAGCCAAGGCGCACGCGAAAGCGACAGCGGCCGCGCACGGCGACGCGCAGGCGAAGCCCGACGACAGCGGCATCATCTCGATCGACGATTTCGCGAAGATCGATCTGCGCATCGCGAAGATCGTCGACTGCCGCGCGGTCGAGGGTTCGGACAAGCTGCTGCAACTCACCCTCGACGTCGGCGAAGAGAAGACGCGCAACGTGTTCTCGGGCATCAAGTCGGCGTATCAGCCGGAACAACTGGTCGGCAAGCTTACGGTGATGGTCGCGAACCTCGCGCCGCGCAAGATGAAGTTCGGGCTGTCGGAAGGCATGGTGCTCGCGGCATCGGCGGCTGACGAAAAGGCCGAACCGGGCATCTATGTGCTCGAACCGGACAGCGGCGCGAAGCCCGGCATGCGCGTCAAGTAACGCCGAAGCAGGCTTCTTCCGGCGCGGTCCCCGCGCCCACGCAAAAAGCACGTCTCCCGACGTGCTTTTTTTTCGCCCATACGACCACGCTTTTGCAGCGGGTTCCTTTCTCAAAATAAGACTGCTCCTAGATTCATCCACAGCGAATTCTTCGAAAATCGAGATCGCTTTATGAGACGTGCGCCGCCGGCCTCTTACGCAGGCGGCACGCGCTTCACGGTGGATGCATCAGCCACGCCGCCGCGCCTTCCGCCTTCCATTGAACATGACGCGCTCGCGCAATCCGAGCCGCTTCCACAGAGCATTGACATGAGCACTGAATTCTCCCTCGACCGGTTCGAATCCCTCGTTGCTGCGCGCGATCACGACGCCGCGAATGAAGAGTTGATCGTGTTGTTCAACACGTTGGCCTCGAACCGCAGCCGACTGCCGGGCGTCGAACTGGCGCTCGCCGACCCCACCAAACCCGCCAGCGAAGAAGGCGCGCGGACGCTGCAACGCATCACCCACGCGATCACCGCTCTCCTCTCCGATCCGCAATTCCAGCTGAACGAAAAGCAGTTCAACCAGCTTTTCTCCGCCCGGCATTTCCTCAATATGCTGTTCGTCGCGTCGGCGTATGGCAACACGGACCACATTCTGCGCGCGCTGCTCGCCGACGCCGGCGAAGCGCCTGCCGCCGACGTCGCGAAAGCGCTGATCAGAAAGCAGATCGTGCTGTACACCGTGGAATCTGAATACGACATCGATCTCGCCGACCTGGCAAAGAGCGATCCCGTGCTGGCAACGAGCCTCGGCATGTCGGTCGTCAGTTCGGCCGTGGTGATTTCTCCCGCGGCGCACGCCAAGCGCGAACGTCTGATCGAATGGCTGCCAGAGGCCCTCGAAACCATCGAAGATCTCGACGATCTGGCCGGGCCGGCCGTCTGCGGCGCGTATATGCACTGCAGCTATTCGGACTTGCCGAACCGGCACGCGATCAAGCGCGGCATCAGCCGTCTGGTGCGCAAGAAGCTGGGCACGCTCGGCCTGCTCGAGCACGAAGCCGAAGTCGGCCGCGTTGCAACGCCCGAAGCGGCGGCAACGCGCGGCGAGCGCAAACCGTTGATGGTCGTTGTGCTCGAATGGTTCAACGGCGGCCACTCGATCTATCGCACGCATTCGCGCACGATGCTCGCCGCGCGCGAGCGCTTCGAAGTCGTCGCGTTCGGCGAAGCGCAGCACGTGGACGAAGCGGGACGCGCGGTGTTCGACCGCTTCGTTCCGTTCGAACATCCCGAATATGTCGGCGAGATCGTCCGGCAGGTGCGCGATTTCGCACTCGAGAATCAGGCGGCCGTGCTGTACATGCCGAGCGTCGGCATGTTCCCGCATACGGTGTTCATGACGAACGTGCGTGTCGCGCCGCTGCAGATCGCCGCGCTCGGCCACCCCTCGACGATGCACGCCGAATGTATCGACTACGTGAGCGTCGAGGAAGACTTCGTCGGCGATCCCGCGTGCTTCAGCGAAAAGCTGATGCAATTGCCGAAAGATGGTCAGCCGTATGTGCCCTCCAAACTGCTCACCGACGTCACGCCGAGCCTCCCCAAGCGCGGCGAGTTCATCAATATCGCCGTGACGGCGAGCGCAATGAAGCTGAATCCGCGCTTTCTCGACGCGTGCCGTCGCATCATCGAAACAGCCGGCATCCCGGTGGGCTTCCATTTCATGACGTCCTGGGCCGAAGGTCTCGATATCGCGTACGTGCGCCGTCTGGTCGAGGCCGCGCTGCCGCTCGAAAACGTCATGGTGTACGGCGGGATGAGCTATCCGGCCTATCTGAAGGTGATCAACCTGATGGACATGTTCGTGAGCCCGTTCCCGTTCGGCAACACCAACGGCATCGTCGATGCGTTCACGCTCGGCTTGCCCGGCGTCAATCTGTGCGGCCGCGAGGTCTTCGAGCATATCGACAGCGGTCTGTTCGGACGCACGGGCATGCCCGACTGGCTGACCGCGCATTCCGTCGACGAATACGTGCGCGCAGCCGTGCGGCTCGCCACCCAGCATGAGGAGCGCGAAGCGCTGCGCCGCAAGATGATCGAGACGAAAGCCGTCGAACGGATTTTCGAAGGACGGCCCGAAGCGTTTGGCCGGAATGTGCTGGCGCTCGTGAACGCACAGGCGCAGGGCTATGTGAAGTTGCAGACTCAAACCTGACCACGTGAAGGCGACGTAGCACGTCGCCTCCGTTTTCCAGCCAAAAACCGGCCGGGCGCTCGCCGCCCCGCCGGTTTTTTTATCACCACCGCAGCCGGTCGAAGCGCCGCGTGTATTGCAGATCCATCCCCTGGAACGTGCCGCCATACACGGCCACCGACCAGTAACGCGTCAGGTTCACCGTCGCCTTGATCGCGTTGCTCGCCGACTGCAAACCCTGTTCGTAGCCGATCACGAGCCATTCGCTCATCGCCTTCGACACCATCACGACCTGCGGATCGGTCAGCCCCACTTCGCTTCGTCCGATCGAGAACTCGTCGAGCCCGAACTCCTGCGCGATGCGCTTGCCGCTCGCGCTGCCGAGCAGCGCAAGCGCCGTCGTCATTGTGCTTTGCTGGCCGACGTTGTTGCCCTGATCGGTGCCGTGTCCGAACAGCAGCCACGACAGTTTTTCGTTGTCCGGCACGTTCGGCTCCGACACCAGCTTCGCGACGGGCGACTGGATCGTGCCCGTCACCTGCACGCCCGCTTCGACCTGCTGGTTGCGGCGCATCGCGAGAATATTGATGCCCGGGTTCGCAACCGGTCCGTTGAACGTGAAGAAGCCATTCTCGATGCCAAGCTTGCGGCCGAACGCGATATAGGTCGAACCTTCCGTCACGCGCACATTGCCCACTGCCCGCAGCGGCAGATTCGGCGCGGACAGCGCCGTGATCGTGCCGCGCAGGCCGACATCCGCGCCCTGGCCGCGGAAGCGGAATTTCTGGCCGAGATCGATATCGATGTTCGCGCGCGGCGCAAACGCGCCGACGGGCTTATTCGAATTGCCGACTTCCTGCGGCTTGCCGCTCGCCACCGATCCATCCGGACGCACCACCACGACGTCGTCGCCCAGTCGCGGCTCGGACTTGTCGGGCATGTCGAACAGCGCGTGATCGATGACGAACTTGCCGTTGATCGCCAGCCCGCCCTGCGTGCCCGCGTTGGCGACGCTCGCGCTGCCCGACATCGTCAGTTGCCGGTCCGGCGACGCGAACAGTTCGAGCTGATCGGCGACGATGCTCGCCGTCAGATCGGGCTCGGTGTTATCCAGCCGCACGCGGCCCGTTGCGCGCAGCGTGCCCGTCGCACCGTGGAACTCGACCTGCTGAAAATCGACGAGATTCTCGGACAGCGCGATGCGCACCACGCCGTCCTTCAACTGCACGCCGAGATCGACGAGCGTCGCGGACAGCCCGTCGCCAACCAGCGATCCCGACAGATTCGGCTTCGCAACCGTGCCGCCGAGCGCGAGCTTCAGCGCCAGATGGCCGTCGAGCAGATAGCTCGGCCCGAACAGCCCGCCCGTCGTCTTCAGCGACGGCACGTTCGCGTTGATCGAGCCCGACAGCGGCCCTTCGTCGTTGACCATCAGCACGCCGTCGCGTGGCGCAAGCGTCGTATGCGCCGCCGCGTCGACCACGCCGATGCGGCTCGCCTGCGCATGCACGGTCGCGTTCAGCTGATTGCCGCCGCTGAAGTCCGCACGCGCATTGACGTCGGTGATGCCGAGCGGCGCGAAGCCGCGTCCCACTTCGATCGTGATGTCGCCGCCGCGCCGCTTCAGCTCGATATGGCCCGTCGCCGTTTCGCCGAGCGCAAAGTCCCAGTTGCCGTCGAACACGAGGTCCGTCTTCAAGGTCGACGGCACGCCTGTGAATTCCTGGCGCAGTTCGAGCATGCGCGCCACCGACACGCCCGTCAGCGTACCCGCCGACTTGATGCGCCCGTGATCGAGCGCAAACGACTTCAGGTCGAGCACCGAGCCTTCCAGCGTGAACCGCGTCGGGCCGAGCGTCACGCGCTGGCCGCCCGCGCTGACGGTCAACGGCGTCTCCATGTTCAGTGCGGGTGTGCCCTTGTTCGACAGGCGCGTGACGGTGCCGTCCCAGTGCGTGCCGTCGCGCGCGTCGGTGAGCTTGCCGTTCGCGGCCACGGCGAGATCGAGCGGCCGGCCTTGCAGCGTGCCCGTCGCGGCGGCGTCGAGCGTGTGCTTCGCGCGCGTGCCGTTCAGGTGCGCGGTGAACGTGTTCAGTTCGACGCCCGCCGTGCTGATATTGCGCGCGTCCGTCGTGAAGACCATCGCGCCGTTCGCGCCGTCGCGCAGTTCGGCGTGACCTTCGGCGTGCCCGACCTTGTTCGCACCGAACACGACGCTGTCGGCCTTGTAGTCGAGCGCGACATTCGGATGCTCGAAAGTGCCCGTCACGTCGCCCTGCGCCGCGACGAGGCCGGCGAGACCGAAGCCCAGTCGCTCCAACTCCGGCGCGTCGATATGAAAGCGCAGCCGGTCGCCGCGCGCGCCGAAGCTGCCCTGCAGATCGACCTGATTGCCCGCCACCGACAGATTCGCGCGGCTCGGCAGAATCCGCGAGCCGGCTAGCTGGATGGTGCCGCTGCCTGTCATCGGCAGGCCGTCGTAGACGCTTTCGCCGAGACGGAACTCGGCTTTTGTCGTGAAGGTTGGTGCGAGCAAGCCCGCCGCCGTCAGCGTGCCGTTCACGCGCGCTTCGATCTTGCGCGACGCGGGTGCCTTCACGGGCGCTTTCGGCGTGCTCACCGGGGCGCGCTTGCCTTTGCCCGTGCCTGAGCCGCTGGTACTGGCTGGCGCCGCCGCGCGCGACGGCGTTTGCGTCGTCAGCGACAGCGGATCGAAGTCCGTCAGCGTCGCCTTCAGGTTATAGGTGGAACTGGCGTCACGCTTGATCGCGCCGTTCAGGTCGATGCGTCCTTTGCCTGAACTCAGGCGCACGTCGTTGAAACTGGTGCGCGCGGGATCGAGCGTGACCTTGCCCTGCACGCGCAGCGCCGCCTTCGGATCGTTCAGATCGAGCGTGACGCTCTGCACGTCGTCGTTCAGCCGGATCGACACGGGGCCGGCGAACTGCGTCGGCCGCACGCTCGCCTGCAATGCGTTCAGATCGAGCTTCGCGACCTTCAGGTCGAACTGGCCGCGCTTGCCCATCAGCGCGCCGCCGCCCGTGACGGTCGCTTCCTTGACCAGACGCACGTTGAGGTTCGAAATGCGCTGCGCCTTGGCGTCGAGCTGCACGTCGGCGCGCGCGTCGATCAGCGGCAGCAGATGCGCGTCGATCGAGCCGGGCTTCGCGTTCACGATCGACACCTGGCCTTGCACCGCAAAGCCCGGCGAACGATGGGCGGCGTCGGCTTGCGCCTGAGAGGCCGCCGGCGGTCCGCTTGCCGCGCTCGCTGCACTTGCGAGGACTGCGGAACTTGCCGCGCGGCCTGGTCTCGGCGAACTGGCCGAACTGGCTGCACGCGCAGATTTCGCCGAGCTCGCCGAACTGGCCGCACGCGCAGATTTCACCGCGCTTGCCGAACCTGCCGAACTCGCCGCCGTGACCGTGCTCGCAGCAGCCACGGCACTCGCCACGCTCGCCCCACTCGCCGGCACCACACGCCCTGCCGCGTCCCGCTGCACCGGCTGCAATTCCGCGCGCACGGCGAGATCGGCCAGCGGCGCGCCAGGCGCGAAGGCTTGCGGATTGACGTGATCGAAGACCAGCGTCGCGCGCTGCAGCGGCACCTCCGCGAACGGCGTCGCTTCGACGCGCGCGTGGCCCGTCAGCTTCATCCCCGATGCGTCGAGTTCGGCAATCAGCGTTTCGAGCGACCCAGACAGATGCGCGCGCACCTGGACGGCTTCGTCGTTGACCTTGCCCGAATAGCCGGCGTCGCCCGTCAGCGGAAACGGCCGCACGCCGTCGAGCTTCGCCGCTGCCGTCACCGCGCCGAACGGTGTGTCGAGTCGATCGACGGACGCCTCGTGATGACGCCCGTCGCTGCGCCCATGAAACAGCAGCCGCGCGTATTCCGAGGTGGATGCGCCCTCGTGCAGGATCAGCTTCTCGACGCTCAGATCGCGCACGGCCAGTTGCAGCGGCAGACGCAGATCCTTTGGCAGACTCATCGGTTCGGACTTCGACGTGGACGGCGCGATGCGCGCATCGACGGTGCCGATATGCAGATAATCGACGACGAAACGCCACGGCTTGTCGGACAGCGCCCATTTCCCGTCGATGCGGTCAACGCGAATGTCGGTGCCGCTGCCGTCGAAGCTGCGCCAGCGCACGTCGCGCAGATGCAGCCCCGTCGCGATCGCGCCGCCGTCGAGCTTGCCTTCGAGCTGGCCGTGCAGCAGCTTCACGGCTGTCTGCCACACGTACGCGGTGCCGCGCTCGGTGACGACCACGCCGTACAGCAGCCCGCCCACCAGCGCAACGAGCACCGCCGGCACGGTGATCGCCCATGCGATCTTTTTCCACAAACGCCGCCGCTTCCTCGGCGGCGGCGTGTCCGAACCGTCCGGACCGCGCGGCGGAGGGCCGCCCCGCGGATCGCCGCCCGGCGGCTCTCCGCCAGGCGGTGCGCCGCCGGACGGATGGTCGGATGGGTTCTCGGATGGGTCCGTCGTCATGCTCAAAAAGTGCCGTCGATTCAGTGTGATGTCAGAACGCGATACCGAGCGTCAGATACGGCCGCACGCTGCGGTTGCGCGTGCCGTACGCGAGATCGATGTTGACCGGGCCGACGGGGCTGCGCCATCGCGCGCCCAGGCCGACGCCCGGATAGAAGACTTTCTCGTCCCACGCGTCGGTGGCCGTGCCGATGTCGAAGAACGCGGCCGCGCCCCAGTCGCGGTTGAACCAGTGCTGATATTCGGAAGTGGCCGTCACGAGGTACTTGGTCGGCAGAATCGAGCCGCCGACGTTATTACCGATGCTCTGATACCCGTAGCCGCGCACCGAGTTCGAGCCGCCCGCGCGGAACAGCAGCGACGCGGGCACGCCGCTCGACGGCCCGCTCGTGAACACGCCGCCCAGCTCCGCGCGAAACAGGACGAGGTCCCGCGCGCCGACGGGCACGTATTGCTGGCCGCGCGCATAGCCGCGAATGAAGGTCTGGTCGGTCGCCACGCCCTTGACCGCGAAGCCCGCCTCGACGTGGATCAGGTTGCCAGAGCGCGGAAACAGAGGGTCGTCGGTATTGCGGCGCGTCCATGACCATCCGGGCACGAGCGCGCGGCTCGTGGTCGGCGCCTGGGTATTCTGGTCCAGCCTGTCCTGGTAGTAGAGCAGCGAGTACGCGTAGTCGATGTACTGCGACGTCCGCGTGCGCTGCACGCCCGCGCGCAAGCTGTAGATGCGCGTGTCGGACACGTTGGTGCTGGTGTACGACACGAGCGCGCTGTTGGTCCAGCCGCGCAGGCCCGGCGGCATCGCAAGGCTCACCTGGCCGTACTGCTGGATCTGGTCGAGCCGGCCAGCGACGGTAAACGGCCAGGCCGCGCCGAACGTGTCGAGATACGAATACGAGCCCTGCACATGCGCGCCCGTGTCCGTCGAATAGCCGACGCCGCCGCGCACGCTGTTGTACGGAAACTCGCTGACCTTCACGTGCAAGGGGGTATCGAGCGGCTTTTCCGTGTCGTTGCCGACATCGATCGCGACGCTCGCGTAGTACGGCGTGTTCTGCAACTGGCGCTGCAGCTCGGTCACGCGCTGGACATCGTAGACTTCGCCCGGCGAGATCGGATTGACGTTCCTGACGATACGTTCCGGATAGCGCCGCGTGCCCTCGACGTCCAGCTTGCCCATCGTGAACGTGGGGCCGCTGTCGAAGGTGACGGACAGCTTCGCGTCGTGCGTGCGCGGATCGATCCGCGCTTCCGAGCGCGAGATTTTCGCGCCCAGATAGCGGCGCGACTGCAGCGCCTTGAGCGACGCGCCCTTCGCGTCGTCCCAGTCCGTCTGCGTGAACGGTTCGCCCTCGTGCAGCGAGAACGCAAAGCGCGTCTTGTTTTCCTGCTCGGGGTCTTCCGTCAGCACCGGGCCGCGAAACGACAGTGAAATCGAAGAAATGGTCGTGCGCGGTCCGGGATCGACGGAGACGCGCACGACCTTTTTGTCGTCGATGGTGCGCACGTCGGTTCGCACGACGGGCGTGAAATAGCCTTGCGTCGACGTCAGATCGCGCACCTGCTGCGGCGTCGCCGTCACGAGAAAGTCGAATTGCTCGGGGCTGATGTCCTCGCGCTTCGCGAATCGGGAAATGTCCAGATGCTCTTCGAGCAGCTTGCGCAACGAACGCGGCTCCGCTTCCACGTCGACCTCGTAAGTCGGCTTGGCGCGCGCGGCATGGGCGTGCGTCGTGCCGAGCAGCAGCACGCAGAACCCGCACGACAGACATGCGCGCAGCAGCATCGCCGCAAACGACGCGCGCTGCATCGCGTGACGGCCTGTCACGGTGCTTTCGTTGCGATGCTTGCGCGACCGCTCGATGGCCCACCCCGCCAAACGCGACCTCCGGCTCTTATTGACCATTGTTGAAGAATGCCGACACCCGGCCCGCCTGGGCGCAGGGGGAACGAGCGCTATTTGAACACATCGGCGGCGCAGCGCCATTTACGGGATACGCCGCGGCCACGGGCGCTGCCAGTGGCCCTGCGGCGGCACTGTGCAACGAGCGCCCGCCTTGGACGCCGCCGGCCGCCCACGGTTCCGCCAGGTTCCGCCGACTTTTCGCTTGGCGTTGGCGAGCTTGCGGTAAAATCCTGTCCTGCACGAGCGGCCCCGCGTCATCAGCACGTCGGGGCGCCGTCATCTTCATTCACGGACGTCGAGCCATGTATCAATCGGATATCACGCAGTTCCTGAATCAACTGAAGTCGCAAAAGCCCACCCTGGAAGAGGAGCAGCGCCGCGGCCGCTCGCTGCTGTGGGACAAGCAGCCGATCGACCTCGACGAGCGCGCAGCCAATCAGGAAGCACGCGTGAAGCAGAACTCGTACGTCTACTACCAGAACTTCTAAGTGACCATCGCCGACGAGGCCCGCGCCGCTTCGGGACAGTCCGACGCAGCGCTCGCCGCGCCCGCTACCGACTCGACGCCCAACACCGTCGACGGCATCGCTTTCGCTCGCCTGTACGGCGAGCCGCTCTTCAAGCTGCCGCAGGATCTCTACATCCCGCCCGACGCGCTCGAAGTCTTTCTGGAGACGTTCGAAGGCCCGCTGGATCTGCTGCTGTACCTGATCCGCAAGCAGAACTTCAACGTGCTCGACATTCCGATGGCCGAAGTCACGAACCAGTATCTCGGCTATGTCGAACAGTTGCGCAAGACCAATCTCGAACTCGCCGCCGAATATCTGCTGATGGCCGCGATGCTCATCGAGATCAAGTCGCGCATGCTGCTGCCCGTGAAGAAAGCGGACACGGGCGATGAAGCGGAAGACCCGCGCGCCGAACTGGTCCGCCGTCTGCTCGAATACGAGCAGATGAAGCTCGCCGCGCAGCGTCTGGACCAGTTGCCGCAACTCGGACGCGATTTCCTGCGCGCCGAGGTGTATATCGAGCAAAGCATCACGCCACGCTTCCCGGACGTAAACACGGACGACCTGCGCTCCGCGTGGGCCGACGTGATCAAGCGCGCGAAGCTCGTCCAGCATCACAGGATTTCGCGCGAAGAGCTGTCCGTGCGCGAGCACATGAGCGTGATCCTGCGCAGGCTGCAGGGCGCACGCTTCATGGAGTTTTCCGAACTGTTCGACACGACGCGCGGCGTACCCGTCGTCGTCGTGAACTTCATCGCGATGCTCGAACTGTCGCGTGAATCGTTGATCGAGATCACGCAAGCCGAGCCGTTCGCGCCGATTTACGTGCGGCTGGCCTATCTGCCGGCCTGACAGGCTGCCGGCCGCGCGCGGGGACGTCATTGCAGCACGCCTTCTTCCCGCTGTCGCAGCCGTTCACGGAACCGAAACGAAGCTTTCCGGACGCCGTACCGCGTGGCCTCGCGTGGCTTACCCAGCCCGCGTTGCGTTCCAATATCCGGGATTCCAGGCGTTTACCCCGCCGCCCAAACTCGGTGCAGCACGACAATAAATCCACTACAATCCCGCGCTCGAAGCCAGCCTACCGGACGGCCTGCGCCGGGCTTCACATGGATTTCCCGACACTGCGCGCACCGTCGCGTGAACGAGACAACCGCGAGCCTCGCTGCCGCCTGCCGGCGGTCGGCGTGACTCACAACATCGCCCGATCATGAAAGTCATCAGCTCGATCCAGGAATTGCGCGACCAGTTGCGCGGCCAGAACCGCACCGCCTTCGTGCCGACGATGGGCAACCTGCACGAGGGCCATCTGTCGCTGATGCGCCTCGCGCGCCAGCACGGCGACCCGGTGGTGGCGAGCATCTTCGTGAACCGCCTGCAGTTCGGACCGAACGAAGACTTCGACAAGTATCCGCGCACGCTCCAGGCCGACATCGACAAGCTGCAGAAGGAAAACGTCTACGTGCTGTTCGCGCCGACGGAACGGGACATGTACCCGCAGCCGCAGGAATACCGCGTGCATCCGCCGCACGATCTCGGCGACATCCTCGAAGGCGAGTTCCGCCCCGGCTTCTTCACGGGCGTGTGCACGGTCGTGATGAAGCTGATGTCGTGCGTGCAGCCGCGCGTCGCCGTGTTCGGCAAGAAGGATTACCAGCAGTTGATGATCGTGCGCGCGATGACCGAGCAGTTCGCGCTGCCGTGCGACATCATCGCCGCCGAAACCGTCCGAGATGCCGACGGCCTCGCGCTCAGCTCGCGCAACCGCTTTCTGACGGAGGCCGAGCGCGCCGAGGCGCCGATGCTCGCCGTCGCGCTCGCGCGCGTGCGCGAAGGCGTGCTGTCGGGCAATCGCGACTTTGCGAAGCTGGAGCAGGAAGCCGTGGCGTCGCTGGCTGCGCGCGGCTGGAAGCCGGACTACATCGCGATCCGCAAGCGTTCGAACCTCGTCGCGCCCGCCGCGCACGAGCTGGACGCGCCTCTCGTCGTGCTCGCCGCCGCGAAGCTCGGCGCGACGCGCCTGATCGACAACCTCGAAATCTGACGGCCAGAAGGATTAGCCATGCAACGCAACATGCTGAAGTCGAAGATTCACCGCGCAGTCGTCACGCACTGCGAACTGCACTACGAAGGCTCGTGCGCGATCGACGAGAACCTGCTCGAAGCGGCGAACATCGTCGAAAACGAGCGCATCGATATCTGGAACATCAACAACGGCGAGCGCTTTTCGACGTACGCGATCAAGGGCGAGCGCGGCAGCGGCATGATCTCGCTGAACGGCTCGGCGGCGCGGCGCGCGCAACTGGGCGATCTGGTGATCATCGCGGCGTTCGCGAACGTCGACGAAGAAGAATTGAAGGCGGGCTGGAAGCCGGATCTGGTGTTCGTCGACGAAAACAACGTGATCAAGGGCAGCCGCGACCACGTGCCGACGCAAAGCTGGAGCTGATCGCTCCGCTGCCTGAATCATCTGCACGACATCACTAAAGGCGCTTGCGACGAGCGCCTTTAGTCTTTTTTGCCGCCGCCCTTCCCGTGCGCGGCCTTCCCGTCGACCCACGACGTGATCGACGCCCACTGCTCCAGATCCTTTTCGACACGGCTCTTCGCGACGTCCCACAGCGTCAGGCCGTGCGCCGCGAGCTGCACGTAGTTCTGCGTGTCGCGCAGATAGCCGAGCACGGGCAGATCGAGCCCTTCGACGAAGCGATGCAGCTGGTCCGCCGACTTGGTGCGCGCATCCACCCGCATGCCGACCACGCCGATTTCGATTGCGCCCTTGCGCACGGCTTTCTCTTTGGCGAGGCGTTCGAGAAATTCCTTGGTCGCGAGAATATCGAAGATGGACGGTTGCAGCGGCACGATCACCTTGTCCGCCAGCGACAACGCGAGGTTCAGCCGGTTGCCGTGCAGTCCGGCGGGCGTGTCGATCACGGCCTGCTCGAGGCCTTTGGGCGGCTTTGCCGGGGCATCGGGGTCGACCTCCCAGGTTTCGATGGCCGGCAGGGTTTCCGGACGCAAATCCAGCCATGCGTGCGCGGACTGCTGCCGGTCGAGGTCGGCGAGCGCGACCCATTGGCCTTCGGCCGCGAAATAGCCAGCCAGATTGGTCGACAGCGTGCTCTTGCCCACGCCGCCTTTTGGATTCGCCACCACGATCACCGTCATGAATTCTCCCGGGAAGATGGCTGGCGCTGGCCAGCCGGTTTGCCGCTCGACTTCCGGCCCGCCCGCGCGTTGCGGCTCGCGGCGACGGTTCGTGCCGTTCCGTTGCCTGTGCACGCGGCATGGCCGATTGGTTCCAGCCGTTGATAATATCGGCAAAACCCGTCAGGCCGAAGTCCCTACGCGCCTGAGGGACGCTTCCATCCCCTTTTTTCGAGAATCATGACCATGAGCAAACTTCGCAGCGAATACACGATCGACCGGCTTCACGAACGCCAGAAAGGCTCGCTGCCGGGCTTGCTGGGCGTGCACGTCACAGGCCTTGAAGAAGGCGCGCTGACGGCCGAGCTGACCGTGCGCAGCGAGCTGCTCGCGCCGAACGGCTTCCTGCACGCGGCCACCGTGATCGGTCTCGCCGATACCGCCTGCGGCTACGCGTGCCTCGCGCATCTGCCCGACAACGCGCGCAATTTCACGACGATCGAGCTGAAGAGCAACTTCCTCGGGACTTCGACGGAAGGAACGATCCGCGCCGTCGCGAAGGCTGTGCATCTGGGCCGCAGCACGCAGGTGTGGGACGCGACTGTGACGGCGCCCGACGGCAAGACGATGGCGCTGTTTCGCTGTACGCAGATTGTCTTGTACTGAGCGCCGAGGCGTTGAAATGACAAAACGGCGCGAGGCAGGAATGCCCGCGCGCCGTTTCAACTGCAGGCTGGCGTTGCTGCTTCAGCCGTCTGCTGCGAGATCAAGCCGCCTTGCGCGCCTGACCAATCGATGCCGCCTTCACGCCGCCCACTGCATACAGGCCATTGCCGAGCAGCGACTGCACGATGAGCGTGACCGCCCAGAACGCCGGATACTCCCAGCCGCCATGCGGCGACGCGAAGCCCCAGCCGTTCGGCAGATGCACCGACAGCGCGCCGAGCATGAACGGCAGCAGCACCAGCGCGACCCAGCGGACCTGCACGCCGAGCAACAGCGCGATGCCGCCGGCCAGCTCGACGAAGGCCGTCAGATAGCCGAGCCAGCCAGGATAACCGATCGACTGGAAGAATTGCGCCGTGCCCGGCAGCGTGAAGACGAAGATCTTCTGCAGGCTGTGCGCAAGATACAACACGGCTAGCGCGACGCGCAGGATCGTGGCGGCAAGCTCGGGTTTGCTGTCGACGGTCGGGTTCATGTCGGTTCCTTGGGATCGGGTTTGACCGCGCGGAATGCGCCGTCGATGGAACGGACTTTATTCGAACCCATGCGTAGGAAAAATCGCTCTGGTGGCTTAGATTAATTCCTGTTGAGAACGAATCAACCAACGGCCGCCCACAAGCGCTTCAGATCGAGATGTTCGGCGAGCGTATCGGCGAGGCGCTCCAGCGACGCCTCGCGCAGCGCCGGATAGTCGATCGCCTCGGCTTCCCTCAACCCCGCCCACGCGAGCAGCGACGCGCACGCGGCGGGCGTGTCGAACAGACCATGTACGTAGGTCGCGAGAATCTGGCCGTCGGCGGAACGGGCGCCGTCGGGGCGCAGGCCGCCTGTCTCGTCGGCGAGCAGCAGCGCGGGCGCATCGAGCGCTGGCCCTTGCGTCTCGCCCATGTGAATCTCATAGCCGGAGATTCCGGCAGCTTCGGTGGCGAGGCGTCCCGTCACGTTCTTGAGCGTCTTCTCGCGCGTGAGCGTCGTCGAGAAGTCGAGCCAGCCGAGCCCGGCCACCGTCGCGGGCGGCCCTTCGACGCCATACGGGTCCGCCACCTCGCGCCCAAGCATCTGCATGCCGCCGCAAATGCCGATCACCCGCCCGCCGTAGCGCAAATGCCGTTGCAGCACGTCATCCCAGCCCTGTGCGCGCAGAAACGCCAGATCGCCCTGCACGTTCTTCGAGCCTGGCAGGATGATGAGATCCGCGGGCGGCGGCGTGCTGCCCGCACGCACGTAATGGAAATCGACTTGCGGATGGGCGCGCAGCGCATCGAAATCCGTGTGATTGCTGATGTGCGGCAGCACCGGCACGACGACGCGCAGCATCTCCAGACCATCCTCATTCGACGCACGCAATTCGCGCGGCAGCATGTCTTCGGCATCGAGCGTGAGACCGTGCAGATACGGCACGACGCCGAGCACGGGCTTGCCCGTCTTCGCTTCCAGCCAGTCGAGCCCCGGCTGCAACAGGCTCACGTCGCCACGAAAGCGGTTGATCACGAAGCCACGCACGCGTGCCTGCTCGGTCTCGGACAGACAGGCGAGCGTGCCCGTCAGATGCGCGAACACGCCGCCTCGATCGATATCGGCGACCAGCACGACGGGGCAATCGACAGCTTCCGCGAAACCCATGTTCGCGATGTCGCGCTCGCGCAGATTGATCTCAGCGGGACTGCCCGCGCCTTCGACGAAGATCGTGTCGTACGACGCCTTCAGCCGCGCATACGATTCGAGCACCGCTTCGAACGCGACGGGCTTGTAGTCGTGATACGCGCGCGCATCGAGATTCATGCGCGCCTTGCCGTGGATGATCACCTGCGCGCCGCGGTCGCTGGTCGGCTTGAGCAGCACGGGGTTGAGATCGGTATGCGCGTCGATGCCCGCGGCCACCGCCTGCAATGCCTGCGCGCGGCCGATCTCGCCGCCGTCGACGGTCACTGCGCTGTTGAGCGCCATGTTCTGCGGCTTGAACGGCGCGACCCGCGCACCCGAGCGCCGCGCGAGACGGCACAGACCGGCGACGAGCGTGCTCTTGCCCGCATCGGACGTCGTGCCTTGAATCATTAGCGTGCCGCGCGGCACATCGAGCGGTTCAGTCGAAGCGTCGGGAATGGAAGCCACAGGGTGCGCGAACAGGGTGAGAGAGGAAGCCCGCATTATCCCATCGCACTCACGCCCTCGCGCTTGAACGACGACACTGTCGGTACAATCACGCGATGATTTCCCGCGACCTCACCTTCGTCCTCGGCGGCGCGCGCTCGGGCAAGAGCCTGCACGCCGAACAACTCGCGAGCGCGAGCGCGTTGCCCGTGACCTATGTCGCGACCGCGCGCATTGGCGACGACGAGTTCGCTGCGCGCGTCGCGCGTCATCGCGAACGGCGGCCCGCGCAATGGGCCTTGCTCGAAGCGCCGCTCGATTTGCCGCAAGCCATCGCGTCGATCGATCAGCCTGAGCACTGCGTGCTGATCGACTGCCTGACCTTGTGGCTCGCGAACCTGCTCTGCCCGGCCGACGGCTCGCCGCCGCTAGCCGATTACCTCGACCGTTTCGCCGCGCTCGAAACGACGCTCGCGCAGGCGCGCGCGAAGATCATTGTCGTCAGCAACGAGATCGGCCTTGGCGTCGTGCCGCTCGGCGCGGCGACGCGTCTGTATGTCGACGAGCTTGGCCGTCTCAACCAACGCATCGCTGCGGTCAGCACGCAGGCAACGATGATGGTCGCGGGCCTGCCGCTGCAACTGAAACCCGCGAGCCGCGCATGATGCTGCTGTCCTTGCCGCTTGTCGCGACGCTCGCCACGGCCGCCGTCGCCGTCGACAAATGGCTCGGCGAACCGCGCCGCGCGCATCCGCTGGTCGGCTTCGGCAAGCTCGCAGCGAAACTCGAAGCCGCCCTGAACACGGGCCGGCGCGGCCGGCTGTTCGGCATTTTCGCGTGGCTGCTTGCCGTCGCGCCGCCCGTTCTGGTCGCCACGTGGCTCGTGCTGACGCTGCCGTTGATCTGGTCCTGCGCGCTACATGTCGCGCTGCTTTACTTCGCGCTCGGCGCGCGCAGCTTGCACGATCACATCGAGCCGATCGGCCGCGCGCTCGCGAAACGCGATCTCGCGCAAGCGCGCGTGTTGACGGCGCGCATCGTGTCGCGCGAAACATCGCATGCGGACGAAAGCGCGCTGTCGCGTGCCGCCGTCGAATCGGCATTGGAAAACGGCAACGATGCGATCTTCGGCGCGCTGTTCTGGTTTGCGATCTTCGGCGGTCCGGGAGCGCTGGCATTCCGTCTCGCGAATACGCTCGATGCGATGTGGGGTTATCGCACACCGCGCTATCTGCGCTTCGGCTGGGCAGCCGCGCGTTTCGACGACGTGCTCAACTATGTGCCCGCGCGTCTGACGGCACTCAGTTACGCGCTGCTCGGCGACACGCGCACAGCATTGCAATGCTGGCGCGAACAGGCGCCGCGCTGGGACAGTCCGAACGCGGGACCCGTGATGGCATCTGGCGCGGGCAGCCTCAATGTGCTGCTCGGCGGGGCAGCGGTCTATCACGGCGTGATAGAACAGCGTCCGACGCTCGGCGCGGGCCACACGGCAAGCGCGCAGCATATCGAGGCTGCGCTGATACTGGTCGAGCGCAGCGTGATCCTGTGGCTCGCCATGTTCATCGCACTCGCGCTGCTGAGCGTGCCGTTTCAGAGCTAGACGATGACCCGAACCATTCAGCACGGCGGCAATCTTCATGAAGCGGCGCGCCGCTATGAGATCCCTTACGACGCGTGGCTCGATCTGTCGACGGGTATCAATCCGCACGGCTACCCGGTGCCGCCCGTTCCCGCCGATGCATGGCGGCGCCTGCCCGACAGCGGCGACGGCTTCGCCGAACGCGCGGCACGTTACTACGGCGCGCCGGACGCATCGCATGTGTTGCCTGTCGCGGGAAGCCAGGCGGCGATCCGCGCGCTACCTCACCTGCTTCGACACGGCACGGTCGGCATCGCACCGCTGACGTATGGCGAATACGCGCCTGCGTTTGCGCGCGCGGGACATCGCGTGACGACGCTCGACGTCACACGTTCTACCTTGCCCGATGACGTCACGCATGCCGTCGTTGTCAATCCGAACAATCCGACGGCCGAACACGTGCGCGCCGCGACGCTGCTGCAATGGCATGAAACGCTGAGCGAACGCGGCGGCACGCTGATCATCGACGAAGCGTTCGCCGATGCGATGCCGTCCGGGTCGCTTGCTGCGCAAACGTATCGCGAAGGACTCGTCGTGTTGCGCTCGCCTGGCAAGTTTTTTGGTCTCGCGGGCGTACGCGCGGGGTTCGTGCTGGCGTGCCCTTCACTGCTCGAATCGCTCGATGAAACGTTGGGTGCATGGACCGTCAGCGGCCCGGCACGTCATGCCGTCAGCGCCGCATTCGCCGATACGGCATGGCAGCACGACATGCGCGCGCAGCTTGCAGAGGAAAGCGCCCGTCTCGTCGCGCTGCTGTCGGCGCACGGCTTCATCGTGCGTTCGACGCCGCTCTTCGCATGGATCGCCGACACGCGCGCCGTGCAACTGCATGATGCGCTGGCCAGGCAAGGCATCTGGACACGCTTCTTCGCCGATCCAGCGAGCGTGCGGTTCGGCCTGCCTGCAACGGAAAACGAGTGGACTCGCCTTGAAACCTGCCTGCATCACGCGATGACGGCGCGATAAGAACGATGCGACTTTCCCGATCACTTCGCGCACTGACCGCAACCTGCACGCTCGCCATCACAGCGCACGCGCATGCGGCCATCGACGTCGTCGACGACACGGGCGCGACCGTCACGCTCGCACAGCCCGCACAACGCGTGATCAGCCTCGCGCCGCACGTAACGGAAATGATTTACGCAGCGGGCGGCGGCGCGAAGCTCGTCGGCGCGGTCGCGTACAGCGACTATCCGCCCGCAGCGAAACAGGTGCCGCGCGTCGGCGACAACAAGTCGCTCGATCTCGAACGCATCGTCGCGTTGAAGCCCGATCTGATCGTCGTGTGGCGGCATGGCAATGCGCAGCGGCAGACCGACCGCCTGCGCGAGTTGCACATTCCGCTCTACTTCAGCGAGCCGCATCGACTCGACGATATCGCCGTATCGCTGACGAAGCTCGGCACGCTGCTCGGCACGTCGTCATCCGCCGACGCAGCGGCGCGCACCTATCGCGACGAGATCGCGCGGCTGCGCACGCGTTATTCGACACAACCGGTCGTCAGCGTGTTCTATCAGGTATGGGACGAGCCGTTGATGACGCTCAACGGCGAGCACATGATCAGCGACGTGATCGCGCTATGCGGCGGACGCAACGTGTTTGCGAAGCTCGAACCGCTGGTGCCGACGGTATCGACGGAAGCGGTGCTGGCCGCCAATCCCGAAGCGATCGTCACGGCCGCACCCGGCGCGACGCAGCCCGACCGCCCGCTGCCGTCGCTCGACAAATGGAAAGCATGGCCCGGCATGACGGCTGTGGCGCGCAACAACCTGTTTGCGATCGACGGTGATCTGATCAATCGCCCCGCGCCGCGTCTCGCGCAAGGTGCGGCGCAACTGTGCGAAGACCTCGACGTCGCGCGCTCGCGCCGCGCGGGCCACTGAACGACGTCACGCGTTCCAGCGCACGATCGACCATTGCAGGTTCGTATCGTCGCGGCGCAACCAGACGCAACCCGTCATATCGATCGACCATGTCAGGCAGCGCTCGACGGACAACCCGAGCACGGTCGCCGCGATCACGCGCATCACGCCCGCATGCGTGACGACATACGCCGGCGTCAATTCCCGCGTCTGCTGGAACACGTCGAACCACGCGCGCACGCGGCTCACGAACTGCTCGACGCTTTCGCCGCCATGCGCGCGCGCGCCTTCGAAATCCTCAGCCCACGCATCGAGCAACGCGCGATCGATATCGTCCCAACGTTGCAACTCCCACGTGCCGAAGTCCATTTCCTTCAGACTGTCGTCGATGCTATACGCGCACCCAAAGTTCGCGGCGAGGGCGGTCGCAACCGTTGCGCAGCGCGTGAGCGGACTCGACAGCAGCACTCGCGGCGCGGGCACCTGCAAGGTCGCGAGACGCACGGCGACGGCAGCCGCCGACGCCTCCGGCGGATCGGCGAGCGCCACGTCGCTCTGGCCATAGCACACGCCCTCTTGTACGGAAACAGCCGGGTGTCGGATCAGAACGATATCCATGCGAGTCCCACCAGGTAGATGGCCAGTTCGAAGATCTGCTGCGCAAAGCCAAGGCAATCGCCCGTATATCCGCCGATGCGTCTGACGAAATAGCGGCCCAGCATGAAACGCAACACGACGAGCACGAGCAGCGCGATGCAACCGGCACGCCACTGCGGCCAGAAGAGCCACGGCATACCCAGAAAGATAGCGCAGCCAAAAGCATTGCGTGACATGCGCTGCGCAACGGGTTTGGCCTTGCCTTCCGCCCGCACGTAATCGAGCGTGACGAGGTAGCTGATCGCGCAGGCGCGGCTCGCCGCATGCGCCGCGATCATCAGCCATGCCGCGTAGAGCGGCGGTAAGGCAGCGAGCGCTTGCCACTTCAATGCAAGCGCGACCATCAACGCAATCGCGCCGAATGCGCCGATGCGTGAGTCATGCATGATGCGCAGCGTATCGTCGCGTGTATAGGCGCCGCCGAACGCATCCACGCAATCGGCCAGCCCGTCTTCATGGAATGCGCCCGTGATGAGCAGGGTCGTTGCCATCGACAGCAGCACGGCGACGCCCGGCGGAAAGATGCGCAACGCAGCCATGTATACGATTGCGCCCGCTGCGCCGACGAGTGCGCCGACTAATGGAAAGTAACGCGCCGCCGCGTTCAGATAATGCGGTTCGTAACCGACCCAGCGCGGCACGGGCACCCGCGTAAAGTAGCCGAGCGCTGTGAAGAAATAACGCAGTTCATTCATCGCTGGTTCGACGCATTTTTTTCATCACAGTTCTCTCGCTTCGAACGCCTCGATTGATGCACGCGCCGCGCATCATGCATCGCGTTGCGCGACGCCTGCTGATTCGAAGCTCGCCATTTCGTTGACGAACGCCACGGCGGCGCGCAGTAAAGGCGTAGCAAGCGCCGCGCCCGTTCCTTCGCCCAGCCGCAGATCGAGCGCGAGCAGCGGCACCGCGCCGAAGTGATCGAGCATGCGGCGGTGCCCCGCTTCGTTCGACGCATGCGCGAACACGCAGTAATCGCGCACGGCAGGCGCGAACGCGTCGGCCACCAGCAGCGCGGAGGTCGCAATGAAACCGTCGACGACGATCGTCATGCGTGCCTCTGCCGCTGCGAGATACGCGCCCGCCATCATCGCGATCTCAAAGCCGCCGAAGGTTGCGAGGGCATCGAGCGGATCGTTCGATGCCGGGTGATAAGCAAGCGCCGCCGCCAGCACGTTGCGCTTCTTCACGAGGCCGGCGTTGTCGAGACCCGTGCCGCGCCCGACGCAATCGTCGATAGGCACGCCACACAGACGGCTCATCAGGCACGCAGCCGACGACGTATTCGCAATGCCCATTTCGCCGAACCCGATCACGTTGGTGCCCAGCGCCGCGTGATGACGCACACGATCCGCGCCCGCGCGCATCGCGGCGAGTGCTTCGTCGCGCGTCATCGCGGGCTCTTGCGCGAAGTTGCGCGTGCCACGCGCAATGGGAATATCGACGAGCTTCTCGTGCGGCGCGAACTCATGCGCGACGCCCGCATTTACCACTTCGAGTTCGAGGCCCGCAACGCGGCTGAACGCATTGATCGCCGCGCCGCCAGCGAGAAAGTTGAGCACCATTTGCGCCGTCACCGCTTGCGGATACGGACTCACGCCCGCGTTCGCAATGCCGTGATCGGCGGCGAAGACGATGATCGCGGGACGCACGATGCTGGGCTGGGTGCTGCGCTGGATCATGCCCATCTGACGCGCGAGCGCTTCGAGCTGGCCGAGACTACCGGGCGGCTTGGTCTTCAGATCGATGATGCGTTGCAGCTCGGCGCGCAATGTCTGGTCGAGCGGCTCGACGACGGGCAGGGAATGCGAAGTGGTCATGTTCGTGTTTGCGTGAAGGGTTCGGTTCATGCGTGTTCAGATGCGAGACGCTGCGCGCAGCGCCGGAATCAGCGCTTCATCATCGCCGTCGCGGATCAGTACGAGCGGATAGCCGAATGCACGGCTGGCCAGCTCGGGGGTCAGCACGTCGCGCGCGCGTCCCGCATGCGCGGCGCCGTTGCCTTCGAGCAGCAGCGCGTGCGTCGCGAAACGCCGCGCGAGATTCAGATCGTGGCACGAGAACATCACTGTACGCCCGGCGCCGCGCGCCCATGTGCTCAACGCTTCAAGGCAGTCGATCTGATGATGCAGATCCAGATGCGTGAGCGGCTCGTCGAGCAGCAGCAGCGGCGCGTCCTGGCATAACACGGCCGCGAGCGCGACGCGCTGGCGCTCGCCGCCCGACAGCGACAGCACGTCGCGCGCAGCGAACTCCGCGAGACCGAGCGCATCGAGCGCCGCATGCGCGGCCGCGCGATCCTCGTCGCGCTCCCAGCCCCAGCCGGCCAGATGCGGAAAACGGTTCAGCAGCACGATGTCGAGTACGCTCGCGTTGAATGCATCGTGCGAGGTTTGCGGCATCAGCGCACGACGCTGCGCGAGGCGCGCGAGCGGCCATTCGTTCACGCGCGTTCCGTCCAGTTCGATGTGCCCTTTCGCTGGACGCATGAGACCCGCGAGCGTCGAGATGAGCGTCGTCTTGCCCGCGCCGTTCGGTCCGGCGATGCACCAGACTTCGCCCGGATAGAACGTGTGCGTGAAGGCATCGAGTAACGTGCGCGAGCCGGCGCGCAAGGTCAGCTGGTCTGCGTGCAGCGTGGCATCGGCACTTGTGCGTGCGTTCCTGCGTGAGTTCATGCGCGTCTCCGTCGGAGCAGCATCCACAGGAACACGGGCACGCCGATCAACGCGGTGATCACGCCGACGGGTAACTGCGCGGGCGCGATCACGGTGCGCGCGATCAGATCGGCGCCCATCACCGCAACGCCGCCGCCGAGCGCCGCTGCGGGCAGCAGCATCCGCTGATCGTTGCCGAATGCGAGACGCAGCATGTGCGGCACGACGAGCCCGACGAAGCCGATCGTGCCGCCCGTCGTCACGGCAGCCGCGGCGGCAAGTGACGCGACCAGATAGACGCGCAGCCGCGCGCGCATCACGGGTACGCCGAGCGCTTGCGCCGCGGCATCGCCGCGCAGCAGTACATTGAGTTGCGGCGCGATGGGTACGATCGCGAGCAACGCGATACACAATGCAGCGAGCGCGAGCCACGGCATGCCGCCGCCGCTCAGATCGCCCGTCAGCCAGAACAGCATGCCGCGCAGGCGGCTGTCGGGCGCGACCGTCAACAGCAGCGTGATGACGGCGCCCCACCCTGCAGCGATCACGGCACCCGTCAGCAGCAGACGCGGCGATGCGTCCTGCGGCTCGCCGCGCCATAGCGCGCCGCGTGCAAGACCGAGCACAAGCAGGATCGACACGAACGCACCGGCGAACGCCGATGCATCGACGATCCACCACGCGCAGCCCGCGATCATCGCGACGAGCGCAAAGCTCGCCGCGCCGCCTGACACGCCGAGCACGTACGGCTCGGCAAGCGGATTGCGCAGCAGCACCTGAAGCAACGCGCCTGCAAGCGCAAGCAATGCGCCGCAACCGAAGCCGGCGAGCGCGCGCGGCAGGCGCAGCGTGCGAACGATCTGCGTGGCGAGATCGGACGATACGTCAGCCGACGGCAGCAACGCGTCGAGCACGCGCGACGGTGCGACGCTCACGCTGCCCAGCGCAAGCGATGCCACGAAGACCGCGAGCGCCGTGATGCCGAGCGCCGTCCAGATAGCGAGCGCGCGCTTCGCGCTCATGCCTCGCGCGACCTGGATCGGCTGATGTTGCGGCTGACGTTGCACGAGTCCGCTCATCGCGCGTCACTGCTGCTGCCAGCCGACCGTGATGTAGGCGCCGCGCCTTGGCGTGTTGTACGTGTAGGCGAGTTCATAGTCCTTGTCGAAGAGATTCTGGATTTGCGCGGCCACGTACCACGCCTTCGTGATGTTGTAGCGCGCGGACAGGTTCACGATGCCATAGCCGCCGAGTGCCGTGCCACTGTCGTCGCGCTCGCCGCTCACGAGCCATTCGCCGCCCACCCGCCAGCTGCCGATATTGCGGTTCGCGGCGAACGACGCGAAATGACGCGCGCGACGGTTCAGATCGGTATGCGTGTCTTCATCGACGGGATTCTGGAACGTCACGGCCGCGCGCACATCGGTCTTGCCGACGTGGCCCTGCCACGATCCTTCGATGCCCTGCACTTTCGCATGCCCCACGTTCTCCGCGACGTAGATGCCCGGCGTGGTCTGCACATAGTCGATCAGGTTCGTGTAGCGCGTCTGGAATGCCGTGAGCTTCATCAGGCCGAGCGCATCGGATGCATACTGCAGCGCCGCTTCGACAGAATGGCTGTGCTCCGGTTGAATGAGCGGATTGCCGCTGTACGGGTAGTACAGATCGTTGAAGCTCGGCGCGCGAAACGCATCGGACCAGCTTGCAGTCACCTTCCAGTGCTCGTTGAAGTCGTAGCCATAGCCCAGATAGTAACTGTTGGCTCCGCCGAAATCCGAGTACTGGTCGCGCCGCAGGTTCGCCTGGATCTGGCTGTTGCCGAAGCGCCCCGTGTAGCCCGCGAACCCCGAGTTCACGTGACGCGCGGGCGCGCTGTACTGATTCGAGTCGAGTGTCTGGTCGAGATGCTCGTAGCCCAGTTGCAGCTTCTGGTCACGTGCGAACGTGAAGTCGTTCTGCCACGTGTACTGCCGGTTGTCCGAATCGTAGCAGTACAGATAGTCGCCATTGAGCGACGTATTGCTGCGATCGTTGCCCGTCGCGACGACGAAGCGCGTCGTCCACCAGTCGGTGAGCTTGCCGTTCGCGAAGGCTGAAGCCGTCTGCACCTTGCTGTGCAGATTGTTGAGATCGGTGGGCAGGCCGAAGGGATTGTCGAAGCTGTCATTGCCGTTCGACTGGAAGTAGCGCAGGCCGATGTCCCACTGGTCGTTGAGCTTGTGGCGCAGCGACGCGCTCACGCTCTCGTTGAAGTAACCGTTCGCGTTCGGATTGACGGGCGCGAGCGCCGGGTCGATCGACGAGAAGCCGTCCGTCTTCGCGCGCGCGAGCGTGACGCTGAAGGTCGTGCGGCCGTCCTTGTCGAGCGTGCCGTCGACGCCCGCCGCCTGGCGCTGCGTGTGATAGCTGCCGTACTCGACGTCGAAGTGAAAACGCGGCGGATGATTGCCGCCGTCCTTCGTGAACACCTGCACCACGCCGCCGATCGCGCCCGAGCCGTACAGCGCCGACACGTTGCCGTTGACCACTTCGACGTGATCGATCTGGTCGAGCGGAATCTGTTCGAGCTGCGCGTTGCCCTGGCTCACCGAATCGATGCGCACGCCGTCGATCAGCACGAGCGACTGCGTCGACGACGCGCCGCGTAGAAACAGACTCGACGTCGAGCCCGGCCCGCCGTTGCGCACGATCTGCGCGCCCGGCGCGAACTGCAGCAGTCCCGGCAAATCGCGCGCGCTGTTGTCCGCGATGTCCTGCGGGTCGAACAGCGTGGTCTGCGGAATCGCGTCGGCGAGTCGCTGCGCGCGACGGTCGGCCGTGACGACGATGGGCGACAAAGTCGTGGAGATTGTCTTTGAGGAAGTGTAGGTCGAGCCGTTGTCCGATCGATCCGTGGATGTGGCGGATGGGTTCGCCTCGTCGGCCGTCTGCGCGCTTGCAGCGAGCGGGACTGAAGCGAAGGCAATCACGGCGAGCGCAGCAAGCGGCGCGCGTCTGAAGTGTGGACACAGCGGGCGCGGAAACACCTGGCGCAGATACGCCGGGTGGACAAACACGGAGGTGAGCATCGAAAGAGTCCTGTGGGCCTGTGCGCGGCCCGCTCCTCGTGGGCCGATGCCTGTACAAGGAGCGACACGCTCCTTGCCTCCGGCCGGTATCCGGGCTGACGACTGGCCGACCCGCCTTCCCACGCATCATGCGCAGTGGCGCTTCGCACGGCATCGGCTCTATGGATGGCTCGACGCGTGCATGGGTCGACCTGCAGGAACTGCGGTCGTTGTACCGTTGCGAGGACAGCGCAGGTTGGCTCGTCCGGGCGGACTTCGCTCCCTGCTTCCCGTTTAACTGCGCGCGGCGCGATACCGCGCGCGGGCACCAGAGTGCCGCAAGTGTAGAAGTGACGTACACACGCGTCAAGAAACGCGAGGGCGTCGCAGGGACGATGAGAGTGGACTGTTAAAAAGAGTCCCTTTTTCAAGGGTGAAAATGCGTGAATCGCGACGAGACACCTGGATAATGCCGCGTTAAAGCGCTACTGTTACGTCCTGAAACGAGACAAATGCCCGAGCGTGCGACATTCCGCGCTAGAATGCCATGTCTTTAGAGGACGCAGCACATGCTCACCGAACTCGAAACACTGTCACAGAACATCGGCCGGCTGATCGAGATCAGCCAACGCTATAACGAAGCGCGCCTCGCACTCGAAGAACAGCTCGCACAAGCGCGCGCCGAATGCGAAGCGACCCGCGTAGAACTCGAACAGACTCGCGAAGAACGCGCCGCATTGCAAGCGGAGCGCGATGCGCTGTCCGCGAAGATCGACGACGCTCAAGTACGTCTGAACGCCATCCTCGAGAAGCTGCCGCGCGCTCGCGGTCATGAGCCCGACAATCAACTCGATCTCCTCGCGCCCGAGCAGCAGGCGCAGGCCAATCACGACGCAAACCACGACGCGACCCGCCACGGAGAAAACGCATGACCACGAAGCAGATCGAAGTGTCGATCCTCGGCCAGCCCTATCGTCTCGCCTGCTCGGCGGAAACGGAAGCGGCGCTGCTCGAAGCGGTGGCGCGTGTCGATGCCGAGATGTCGAAGATCCGCTCCAACAGCAACGTGCGCGGCCAGGATCGTATCGCCGTGATGGCGGCATTGTCGCTGGCATCGGAACTGCTTAGGCTGCAAGCCAGCGTGCGACACGGAGAATCATTTCCCGCCGAAGAAATCCGGCGTACAATGCACCAGATGAATGAGCAGCTTGGCACTGTGATCCAACAGTACAGCAGCGTGCAGTAAAGAAAATTCTGTTGGGCTTGATTGTTTTGCGGTCGGGCCCATGTTGTAGAGCAAACGTTTTTAAGCTTCCCTGCCTGGTTCGCCAAGGTCATATATTCCTTGAACCAATGCTATATGCACGGTTGCGGAAATTTGTAGCACGGGTGTGCGCGTCACTCTGTCTGATGTACCCGAAGTGCTGCTAACTGCGACCAATTCTGAACCTCAGGTTCAGGATGCCGGCCTAGCGGCTAAGGCGGGGACCTATACGAACGGCATCGGACTTTATCCGATGCCGTTTTTCTTTGGGCGTGCGCTTTGCGTTGGTTGGCGCGCACCGCGTTGCAAACCGTTTGAACCCGACTGTTCGACGAAGACTTCCTTCTATCTCACGTTCAATCCGACTCATGCGCTACTGGCTGATGAAGTCCGAACCGGACGAAGCGAGCATCGACGATCTCGCGAATGCCCCGCAACGCACGCTGCCCTGGACGGGCGTGCGCAATTATCAGGCGCGCAACTTCATGCGCGACATCATGAAGACGGGCGACGGCGTGCTGTTCTATCACTCCAGTTGCCCTGAGCCGGGCATTGCGGGCATCGCTGAAGTATCGTCGACGGCGTACCCTGACCCAACCCAGTTCGATCCGAAGAGCCCGTACTACGACGAGAAGTCGACGCAGGAAACGCCGCGCTGGACGCTCGTCGATGTCGTGTTCAAGAAGAAGATCAAGCTGATTCCGCTGGCGGCGTTGCGCGAGCATCCCGAGCTTGCCGACATGCGCGTGCTCGCGAAGGGCAACCGTCTGTCGATCACGCCCGTTACGGAGGCGGAATGGGCGTTCATCACGAAACAGTTGGCGAAGCGCGCTGCATGAACACGTGATGAATACGCAAGTTCGCGTGATATTCGAGTATTCACTCGGGAACCAGACGACCCTTTCAGACGCCTAACCGCCTCGCAAGCGTCATGCCACGCGCGCCGCGCAACTGCTTCTGGCGACGCATGCATGCATAACCTGCTCAACGAAGGAGTCGAACAATGACCAGAAAATCCGCGCTCGTATGGGCGCTCGCGGCCGGCGCCTGCGCGGCGCCTGTTGCACTCGCGCTCACGTCCGTCGCGGCCAATGCGCAAACCGTTGTGCAGCAGTATCAGCCGGCCGGCGTGCTGTCGCTGAACGCGCAGGCGAGCACCGATGTGCCGCAGGACGTCGTCGATATCACGCTGTTCTACGAACAGGAAGCCAGTGATCCGTCGTCGCTGACGGGCACATTGAACCAGCACGCCGACCAGGCGCTGCAGAAGGCCAAGGGCGTGAGCGGCGTGACGGCGCGCACCGGTTCGTTCTCGATCTATCCGTCGACGGATCGCGATGGGCGTATTTCTGCATGGCGCGGCCGCACGGAGGTTGTGCTGGAGTCACACGACTTCGCGGCGGCATCGAAGCTCGCGGGGCAATTGTCTTCGATCATGCAGGTTGGGAATGTGCAGTTTTCACTGTCGCCGGAGGCTGAGCGCGCTGCTGGGCAGAAGCTGACGGGGCAGGCGATTGCATCGTTCAAGCAGCAGGCTACTGCGGCTGCGCAGGCTTTCGGCTACAGCGGTTATACGATTCGCGAAGTGAATGTCGGGCATAGTGGTGGCGTGCCGCCGCGGCCTGTCATGATGATGAGCATGCGGTCGGATGTTAGCGCCAAGGCGGCGGCGCCTGTGCCTGTTGAAGGTGGGACGTCCACCGTGACCGTTAATGTTTCAGGGTCTGTGCAGATGAAGTGATTTTTTTGTCTGCGATGCTGGTGGGTGGTTTTGGCTTTTTCGCTGGCATCCGCGTTACGGTGTCTGCCATTCACGCGTCGCCCCTGTGCGGGGCGGCACCTGCTTTTCTTGCCTTCGTGGCGCTGCCGGTTTGGTTGTTCTAGCGCTTCCGCTGGCATCCGCGCTATGCCTTCGTGCTTCACGCGTCGCCCCTGTGCGGGGCGGCACCTACTTTTCTTGCCTTCGTGGCGCTGCCGGTTTGGTTGTTCTAGCCCTTGCGGTGGCATCCGCGTTATGCCTTCGTGCTTCAAGCGTCGCCCCTGTGCGGGGCGGCACCTACTTTTCTTTGCCGCCGCAAAGAAAAGTAGGCAAAAGAAAGCGGCTAACACCGCCAACCCTTCTTCTTGCCTGAGGGCCCCCAACCGGTCCCACACTTCACACGGCAACCGGCTTGTTCGCGTGTGTTGCCAACGCTCTAATCCAGCGCATCACCCACTTCACGCACCCGCGTTGCAGCACGCCGTGCCAGATATTCCACGGCCGCCCAGGTGGCAAACTCTGTGTAGGCCGTGGCACCACACACGTCTCACTTCGGACCGATAGCGCACGCGTTCCACCATGTAAGAGCGCTACCCTATACGACGCGACAACCTACACACAGTTTGCCACCTGGGCGGCACATACGATTCGCTGCCGCTAGCCGTTGTGCGGGTGTTTGAAGTGGGTGAGGCGCTCATTCAGCGCGTTGGCAACACACGCGAACAGATACGTTACCGCGTGAAGCGTTGGACCAGTTGGGGGCCCTCAGGCAAACACAAGAACTGGCGGTGTTAGCCGCTTTCTTTTGCCTACTTTTCTTTGCGGCGGCAAAGAAAAGTAGGTGCCGCCCCGCACAGGGGCGACGCTTGAAGCACGAAGGCATAACGCGGATGCCACCGCAAAGCAAAGCAAACCACCGCATCGCAAACACCCGCCACGAACGCAAAAAACCCACCAGCGTCGCAGACAAAAACCAACCCTTACCCTGCATTAACAGCCCGCGCAGCCTCCCTCCCATTCCGCCGATAAGCCCACACCAACATCAACACCCCAGCAATCACCATCGGCAGCGACAGCCACTGTCCCATGGACAACCCAAACGCGAGCAGCCCAAGAAAATCATCCGGCTCACGCGCAAACTCAACCGTAAACCGCGCAAGCCCATACCCAATCAGAAACACAGCCGACGCCGCCCCAACAGGTCGCGGCTTGCGCGTAAAAAACCACAGCACAAGAAACAGCACAACACCTTCAAGCGCGATCTCATACAACTGCGATGGATGCCGCGGCAGCATGTGATATTGCGCAAACACCTCACCGAGATGCCACTGCGCGGCCTGCGCCGGATGCGCCGCCAACCAGCCGGCGTCTTCATTCGCGGCACCGGGGAACAGCATCGCCCAAGGCGCATCGGGCGACGTCACCCGCCCCCACAACTCACCATTGATGAAGTTACCAAGCCGCCCAGCGGCAAGACCAGTCGGCACCATCGGCGCGACAAAATCGGTCACCTGCAGCCACGTGCGCTTGCGCTGCCACGCGAACAACACCATCGCGAGCGTCACGCCTAGGAAACCGCCATGGAACGACATCCCCCCTTCCCAGACCTTGAAGATGTCCAGAGGATGCGCGAAGTACCAACTCGCCTTATAGAACAGCACATAGCCAAGACGCCCGCCGAGTATCGTGCCGAGCACGCCATAAAACAGCATGTCGTCGATATCCTTCGGGGTCCAGCCTTGTGCCGCGACATGCGGCAAACGCAGCCGCAACCTGCCCACGACGATCGCCATGACAAAGGCGACCAGGTACATCAGGCCGTACCAGCGGACGGCCAGCGGTCCCAGATGAATGGCGATGGGATCGAAATTCGGGTGAATGTGCATCGTATCGTTATAGGGGTTCGGTAATCTGGAAACTCAAGCGCATTGGACGCGCCGCGCCGCAAAGGGTTCGCCGCTAGCCGGCAAGCACATCGGCATGAGCACGCACGATGTCGATGAAACCGGCCAGCACAGGGCTCACCTCCGCCGTGCGCCACACGAGTCCGGTCACGACGGCCGGCACGGCCTCACGCAACGGACGATACACGACGCCCGTGCGCCGCAGGTTACGCAACGATTGCGGCACCAGCGCGACACCCATGCCCGCGGACACCAGACTCACGATCGTCTGCATCTGGATCGCTTCCTGGCCGATGTGCGGCGTAAGACCGGCCGCGCCGTAGCAATCCATAATGATGTCATAAAAGCCTGGCGCGAGACGCCTTGGGAAAACGACCAGCGGCGCGTCGCCCGCCTGCGCGAGGCTCAACGGCTCGTCGCGCCATTCGGCCACGCCCGCCCCGCTCGCCGCATCACCTTCCGCATCACCTTCAATACGCGCCGCCATCTCCGTCGACATCGCGATCACCAGCGGCTCGCGCGCCAGCGGCAGCCACGACAGCTGCGACGCGTAGCGCGGCGGCAGCGGCCCGATCACCAGACCCGCGTCGACACGCCCCGCGACCAGCTCGTCGATCTGCACGTCGCTGGTCGCTTCGAGCAGTTCGAGCCGCACGCGCGGATGGCGCGCGCCGAACTCGCGTAACAGCGGCGGCAACAGTCCGTAATCCGCCGTCGACACGAACGCCAGCGACAACACCCCCGCCTCGCCGCGCGCAAGACTCTGCGCCAACGGCCGCAGCCCTTCCGCGCCCGCCAGTAGCCTCCGCACCTCGGGTAGCAGATCCGCGCCGACGGACGTCAGCTCGACCGAGCGCTTGGTGCGCGCGAACAGTTCGACGCCCAGCGTGTCTTCGAGCGCGCGGATCGCCTGCGACAGCGGCGGCTGCGTCATCGACAGCCGCGCCGCCGCGCGCCCGAAGTGCTTCTCTTCGGCGACGGTCACGAAATAGCGCAACTGGCGCAGATCGGGGATTGCAGGCAAGCTCATTAATACATTTTACGACCTAATAGACGCTGAATAATATATTGGACATTCTTTTGCAGAAACTCCATTCTTGCCCAACGCGCCCGAACTAGACTAAAGAACCCGCGCTGGAACCGCCCAGGCCGTTGCGCCGCAAGCGGGAAGCGAGCCGATCGGCGCGCACACCAAAACAACTGGATGGAGCTCCCCATGCCGTACAACCGTCGTTCGAAGAACATCACGCAAGGCGTCGCGCGTTCGCCGAACCGCTCGATGTATTACGCGCTCGGCTACCAGAAGGAAGACTTCGACAAGCCGATGATCGGCGTCGCCAACGGCCACTCGACCATCACGCCGTGCAACGCCGGCCTGCAACGCCTCACGGATGCCGCCGTCGAAGCCGTCAAGCGCTCCGACGCGAACCCGCAGACCTTCGGCACGCCGACCATCTCCGACGGCATGTCGATGGGCACGGAGGGCATGAAGTACTCGCTGGTGTCGCGCGAAGTGATCGCCGACTGCATCGAGACCTGCGTGCAAGGCCAGTGGATGGACGGCGTCGTCGTGATCGGCGGCTGCGACAAGAACATGCCGGGCGGCATGATCGGCCTCGCGCGGATGAATGTGCCGGGCATCTACGTGTACGGCGGCACCATCAAACCAGGCAAATGGAAAGGCACCGACCTGACCATCGTGTCGTCGTTCGAGGCCGTTGGCGAGTTCACGGCGGGCCGCATGTCGCAGGAAGATTTCGAAGGGGTCGAACAGAATGCCTGCCCGACCACGGGCTCGTGCGGCGGCATGTACACGGCCAACACGATGAGCTCGTCGTTCGAGGCGCTCGGCATGTCGCTGATGTACTCGTCGACGATGGCGAACCCCGATCAGGAAAAGGTGGATTCGGCAGCGGAATCGGCGCGCGTGCTGGTCGAAGCGGTCAAGAAGGATCTCAAGCCGCGTGACATCATCACCAAGAAATCGATCGAAAACGCCGTCGCGCTCATCATGGCGACGGGCGGCTCGACCAATGCCGTGCTGCACTTTCTGGCCATCGCCCACGCGGCGGAAGTCGAGTGGACCATCGACGACTTCGAGCGGATGCGCAAGAAAGTGCCCGTGATCTGCGACCTGAAGCCGTCGGGCAAGTACGTCGCGACTGACTTGCATCAGGCCGGCGGCATCCCGCAAGTGCTGAAGCTTCTGCTCGACGCGGGCCTGTTGCACGGCGACTGCGTGACCATCACCGGCAAGACGATCGCTGAAGAACTGAAAGACGTGCCCAGCAAGCCGCGTGCGGACCAGAAAGTGATCTATCCGATCGACAAGGCGCTCTACAGCGAAGGCCATCTCGCGATCCTCAAGGGCAACCTCGCGGAAGACGGCGCCGTCGCGAAGATCACCGGCCTGAAGAACCCGGTCATCACGGGCCCGGCGCGCGTATTCGACGACGAGCAAAGCGCGATGGACGCGATCCTCGCCGACAAGATCAAGGCAGGCGATGTCGTCGTGCTGCGTTACCTCGGCCCGCGAGGCGGCCCAGGCATGCCGGAGATGCTCGCGCCGACCTCGGCGATCATCGGCAAGGGACTCGGCGAATCGGTTGGCCTCATCACCGACGGGCGCTTTTCGGGCGGCACGTGGGGCATGGTCGTGGGTCACGTCGCGCCGGAAGCGTTCGCCGGCGGCACGATCGCGCTCGTGCAGGAAGGCGACTCGATCACGATCGACGCACACAAGCTGCTGTTGCAGCTGAACGTCGACGACGCCGAACTGCAACGCCGCCGCGGCGCATGGAAGCAGCCCGCGCCGCGTTACACGCGCGGCGTGCTGGCCAAGTTCGCGGCACTCGTGAAGCCGGCGAACAAGGGCGCTGTCACGGATTGACGCGTCAGCCGTTCCGCGCCGCGTGACTGACGCGGCGCAACATCGCAGGTTGACGCAAGCAACGCTTCGACAGGCAAAGGGGCACACGGATCGCCGTGTGCCCCTTTGCTCTTATAATGCGTCCACCACGAGCCGGGCTGAGTCACCGGCGGAGACCATAATGAAATCGAAGTCGTATGCGGCATTCTTGCTGGCAGGCACTTTGGCATTCACCGGCACGGCGCGCGCGCAGGCTCCAGGCCTTGCGCTAGCGCAAAAGCAGAACTGCATGAGCTGCCATTCGGTGACGCGGCAGTTCATGGGACCTCCGCTGCACGATGTCGCCGCCAAATACGCGGCGCGCGGCGACGCCGTGGTGTACCTCACGCGCAAGATCATGGAAGGCAGCGCGGGCGTCTGGGGACCCGTGCCGATGCCCGCGAACACACAGGTCACGCAGGACGAAGCGATGTCGCTGGCAAGCTGGATTTTGACGCTCAAGTAACGCGCGCACCCACTGCTTATTTGCCGGTCTACTTGCTGGTCGTCGAGTTACCGAGTTCTTCGCGGATCGCCTCGCGCACCCAACTGAGCATTTCCGTTTCCAGCGCGAGCGCGACCTCGCGCGTAATCTGATTGACTAGCCAGGTCGTGTGATCCTGGAACGCGTCGCGGCAGCGCGCCTCGATCAGATTGCGGCCATCCCCTTTCAGATACGTCGCGAAACGGCCGCGCAAACGCTCGGCCAGCACGTCGGCATCGTAGTCGGACCTCGCCGCAGGCGCAGGCGCGTGCTCTGCCGGTGCCGTCAGCGAACTCGGCAAAGGCGGCGCGACATACTGCTCGGCCGTCGAACCCGAGCTGAACTCCGCTTCGCCCGGCACGAACTGCGCGGGCTCGCGCATCGGCGCATGCGGCGATTCGTAGATGGAATCGAGTACGGGCACGTCGTCGTCAGCGTGGACAGACGGCGTTTGCGGCTCCGCTTGTACGTCGTGCGGCGCTTCATGCAAGTCTTGCGCGTCTTGCGCCGCCGCATGCTTACCACGCGCATGCGAACCTTCATGAGTATGCGAGCCGCTGCGCTTCGGCCGCTTCGCCTTTGCGTGCGGCTCATGTGGGTCATGCGGCTCATGGCCCGTCACCATCACATCGGTCAGAACGGGGATGTCTTGATCGGAAGAGTCGGAAGATTGGGACACGAAAACACTCCCTTTAAAGATCGGACGAGCCGGTTCTGCGCGAATCGGACAAGACCGCGCATCGAGCGGACAGAACCCGTCAGGCGCCCTGCTTGTAGTTATTCAGAGCATAGCCGCGATCGCGGTAGAAGCGATAGCGCTCGCGCCCCGCGGCAAGTTCGTCGGGCGCGTTGCCGACGATCTCCAGCAGGCGCTCGAAGCGCGCGAACTGCGACGGCACGGTCGCGCCCAGATTCAACAGTATCTGATGATGCGGCACGTCGTCGAGCGACGACGTGAGCACAACGGGCGTCTGAGCCGCGAGCGGACTCCCCGCGAGGCAGTGCGGGATGAAGTCGAGTGGCGAGAAGGTCCACAACTGCTCGTCGAACGCGCGCAGGCGCGGCGGTTCGGCCAGCACGACGAGCGGCTGGCCGGCCTGATACGCCTTGCGCACGAGACGGCACGCATACTGCAGCGAATCGCCGACGTTCGAATGAAAGTCGATGCGGGTCATCGGCGATCCTGCTCCACTGCTTGATGCGCGATCGGACTGCAACGCGTCATTGTGCAGCGCGGTCGATCAGGAACTGCGACAGCAGCGGCACGGGACGGCCGGTTGCGCCCTTTGCCGCGCCGCTCTTCCATGCGGTGCCCGCGATGTCGAGGTGCGCCCACGGATACGCTTCCGTGAAGCGCGACAGGAAACACGCCGCCGTCACGCTGCCCGCCGGACGTCCGCCGATGTTCGCGAGATCCGCGAAATTCGACTTCAGCTGATCCTGATACTCGTCGTCGAGCGGCAGACGCCATGCGGGATCGGACGCTTCCTTCGATGCATCGAGCAGTTCACCCGCGAGCGCGTCGTCCTTCGAGAACAGGCCACTGTTGTGATGGCCGAGCGCGATGATGCACGCGCCCGTCAGCGTCGCGATGTCGATCACGGCGGCCGGCTTGAAGCGCTCGGCATACGTGAGCGCGTCGCACAGGATCAGGCGCCCTTCCGCGTCCGTGTTCAGCACTTCGATCGTCAGGCCCTTCATGCTGGTGACGATGTCGCCCGGCTTGGTCGCGTTGCCAGCAGGCATGTTTTCGCAGGTCGGAATAATGCCGACCACGTTCAGCTTCAGGCCCATTTCTGCGACGGCACGCAGCGTGCCAAGCACGGAGCCCGCGCCGCACATGTCGTACTTCATCTCGTCCATGCCGTCGCCGGGTTTCAGCGAAATGCCGCCCGTGTCGAACGTGATGCCCTTGCCAACCAGCACGACGGGCGCAGCCTTCGCGGCGCCGCCCTGATACTGGAGGACGATGAACTGCGGCGGCTCGACGGAACCCCTGGTGACCGACAGGAACGAACCCATCTTCAGCGCTTCGAGCTGCTTCTGGCCGAGCACTTCGACCTTCAGCTTCCAGTCTTTCGCGAGCTTCTTCGCGGTCGTTGCCAGATAGGTCGGCGTGCAGACGTTGCCCGGCAGGTTGCCGAGGTCCTTCGTCAGATCCATGCCGTTCGACAGCGCGACGCCCTGCTTGAGGGCCACCTTCGCGAGCTTCTCGTCAGCCGCGTCGACGCTGAACACGATGCGCTTCAGCGCGCGCGTGCTGTTGTCCGGCTTGCTCTTCATCTGCGTGAACTTGTACGTCAGCTCGCGCAGCGCGAGGATCGCGGCGCGCACGGCCCAGTCCGACGAGCGCTCCTTGACGGGCGCCTGAGCCAGCGTGAACGTGACCTGCGTGATCTTCGTGCCGAGGATCGCGCGCCACGCGGCGCGCACGGCATCGCCGTAGGCCTTCTGCGTAAACGCGTCCTGCTTGCCGAGGCCGACCAGCAGCACGCGCGACGCGCCGATGCCCTGCACTTCATGCAGGAACACCGTGCTGCCCGTCTTGCCGTCCATGTCGCCCGCCTTGATGATGCGCGTGAGCAGACCCTTGGTGGCAGCGTCGATTTCCAGCGCCGCGCCCGACAGCGTCTGCGATTCGAACACGCCGATCACGATGCAATCCGATTTTCCGGTAAGGAACCCGTTGGTCGAGCCTTTGCTCCAATCACAGGCTTTTATGCTAAAGTCCATCGCGCTTGTCCTCGGATAAAATCTGGGCTTAGGATGAAAGCCGCAATTATCCGCTATTTTTCCCGCGGCGGCTGCACGAAGGCGTGACGGGGCTTAACCCCGCTGCCTGTCGGAGCGCGCCCTCTCCTCATCAACCATGATTTTTGAACGCTCTCTCCAGCGCGAACTGGCGTATACGGCTGGCGCCGTGTTCATGGTTCTGCTCACGCTGGTCCTGACGACGATGATGATCCGCATCGTCGGCTTCGCGGCGTCCGGTGAAATCGACCCGCGCGACGTGCTCGTGCTGATTGGTCTGACGGTCATCGGCTACCTCGCGATCATGCTGGTCGCGACGCTGTTCGTGTCGATCCTGTTCGTGCTCACGCGCTGGTACAAGGATTCCGAAATGGTCGTGTGGCTCGCCTCGGGTGTGAGCCTCACGCGTTTCATCAAGCCGATCGGCCTGTTCGCGACGCCCATCATCATTCTGATTGCCTTCTTCGTGTTCGTCGGCTGGCCGTGGTCGAACCAGCAGAGCAAGCTGATCCGCGCGCGCTTCCAGCAGCGCGACGAGGTCTCGCTGCTCGCGCCCGGCCAGTTCCGCGAATCGGCTACGAGCCATCGCGTGTTCTTCATCGAGAAGATGTCGCCCGATCAGGGCCACGTCGAGAACGTGTTCGTCACGAGCACCGAGGGCGGCAAGGTGAACGTGGTCGTGTCGAAGAACGGCCACACGGAAACGCATAAGAACGGCGACCGCTTCGTCGTGCTGGAGAACGGCCGCCGCTATGACGGCGAGCCGGGCCATCCCGACTTCCGCATCATGGAGTTCGAGCGCTATGGCGTGAAAATCCAGAGCCAGCCGGTGGTCAACACGCCGACCACGACGGGCACGCCGACGCTCGACCTGTTCCGCGATCCGACGCGCCAGAATCTCGCTGAATTCGCCTGGCGCGCGGGCCTGCCGTTGATCGCGATCAACCTGATGCTGCTCGCCATCCCGCTCGCGCACCAGAATCCGCGCCGCAGCCGCACGATCAATCTCGTGATGGCCGTGCTGATCTATCTGACGTATTCGAACCTGCTGAACGTCGTGCAGTCGTGGATCGAGCAAGGCAAGATGTCGTTTGGCGTGGGCCTCGTGGGGCTGCACGTCATCGTGGCGCTGGTCGTCGCGATTATTTTCTGGTTGCGGGTGCGCAACCGGCCGCTCTTCACGCGGGCAACGTTCAGCCGGTCGAACCGTCCGGCGCAGGGAGCGTGACCCATGCGTATCTATGAAAAGTATTTCGCGCGTCAGGTTTACCTCACGTTCATCTTCATTCTGTTCGCATTTTCGGGTCTGTTCTTCTTCTTCGACCTGATCAACGAGCTGAACTCGGTCGGCCACGGCAACTACAAGTTCCAGTACGCGGTGCTGCGCGTCGCGCTGCAGACGCCGTCGCGTTTCTACGAAATCATCCCCGTCGCCGCGTTGATCAGCGCGATCTACGTGTTCGCGCAGATGGCGGCGAATTCCGAGTACACGATTTTCCGCGTGTCCGGTCTCGCGACGAACCAGGCGCTGCGATCGCTGCTGAAGATCGGCATTCCGCTCGTGTTCCTCACGTACATCATTGGCGAAGTGGTCGGGCCGTACACGGATCAGTTGTCGGAGCGCGTGCGTCTGGAGGCGCTTGGCTCATCGGTGTCGAGCAACTTCGAGTCGGGCGTCTGGGTGAAGGACACGCTGACGGCGCGTGCCGACGGCGAACAGGTGACGCGCTTCGTGAACGTCGGGCAGTTGCAGCCGGACGCGACGATCTCGAACGTGCGTATCTACGAATTCGATTCGAAGTTCCGTCTGTCGAACGTGCGCATTGCGAAGTCGGGCAAGTATCAACCGCCCGGCCACTGGCTGTTGACGGACGTCACGGATACGCAGCTGATCGACGTCGCGCAGGACGCCAGCAAACCTGCTGATGCGTTGAACCCGGTGTATCGCGCGAAGCAGGTGACGTTGCCCGAGTACTCGCTGCGCTCGGAATTGACGCCGCAGATTTTGTCGGTGCTGCTGGTCGCGCCGGAACGGATGTCGATGTTCAATCTGTTCCGTTATATCCAGCACTTGACCGAGAACCATCAGGACACGCAACGGTATGAGATCGCGCTGTGGCGCAAGGTGTTGTATCCGTTTGCGGTGTTCGTGATGCTGGTGCTGTCGCTGCCGTTTGCTTACCTGCACACGCGCGCGGGCGTGGTTGGGGTGAAGGTGTTCGGCGGGATCATGCTCGGGATGAGCTTTCAGCTGTTCAATACGCTGTTCTCGCACATCGGGAATCTGAATACGTGGCCAGCGCCGTTGACGGCGGCGACGCCGGGGTTGATCTATCTCGTGCTCGGGTTAGTCGGCCTAAAATGGGTTGACCGGCATTAGGCTTTTCTTCCTCGCGGGGCGATCGGACGATGGGTGCTCATGGAATTTTGCTGTTCGCGCATGGGGCGAGGGACGCCCGCTGGGCTGAGCCTTTTGAGCGGCTATCTGCACGTTTGCGGGAATTGCGCGGCCCGTCGGCGGGGCCCGTTTCGCTCGCGTTTCTCGAACTGATGACGCCGGATCTGCCGGGTGCTGTGGCTGCTCAGGTCGCAGCTGGGGTTTCTGTCATTACCGTTGTGCCGGTTTTTTTTGGGCAAGGTGGGCATGTTCGGCGAGATCTGCCTTTGATTCTGGATCAGTGCCGCAGCGCGAATCCTTCTGTTGAGATTCGGTGTGCTACTGCTGTTGGCGAGGACGCCGAAGTTATTGAGGCGATTGCTGGGTATTGCCTGCGGCAGGCTTTGGTTTGAGGTTGGTTTTGGTTTCTGGTTTGTCTGCGACGCTGCGGGTGGTTTGTTTGGGTTTGCGGTGGCATCCGCGCTATGCCTTCGTGCTTCAAGCGTCGCCCCTGTGCGGGGCGGCACCTACTTTTCTTTGCCGCCGCAAAGAAAAGTAGGCAAAAGAAAGCGGCTAACACCGCCAACTCTTGTTCCTGCCTGAGGGCCCCCAACCGGTCCCTCGCTTCACACGGCAACCACGTGACTCATGTTTGTTGCCAACGCTCCAAATTGACGCATCACCCGCTTCACGCGCCCGCGTCGCCACATGCCGCGCCAGATAATCCACTGCCGCCCAGGTGGCAAACTGTGTGTAGGCCGTAGTACCTCACACGCCTCGCTTCGGACCGATAGCGCACGCATGCCACGTTGTAAGAGCGCTACCCTATACGACGCGACAACCTACACACAGTTTGCCACCTGGGCGGCACATACCATTCGCTGCCGTTAGCCCGTGCACGGGTATTTGAAGCGGGTGAGGCGTTCATTCGAAGCGTTGGCAACACACGCAAACAAAGAAGCCGCCGTGTGAAGCGTGGGACCGGTTGGGGGCCCTCAGGCAAATACAAGAATTAGCGGTGTGAGCCGCTTTCTTTTGCCTACTTTTCTTTGCGGCGGCAAAGAAAAGTAGGTGCCGCCCCGCACAGGGGCGACGCTTGAAGCGCGAAGGCATAGCGCGGATGCCAGCGAAAAGTCAGAAAAAACCGAACCGCCTGCGCAGCAACCACCGTAACGCGGATGCCAGCAAAAACATAAGCAAACCACCCAAAGCGTCGCAGACAAAAAACTTCACTTCATAGCGTCGAACACGATCCGCGCAGCTTCGGCAACAACCTCATCACGCGGCAGCGTCTGTTTAGGCGTCACGCCAGTGAAATAGACAGCGATAACAAAGGGCGCCGCCGACGGCGGATACACAACAGCCACATCGTTAGCCGTACCGTAATCCCCGCTCCCGGTCTTATCGGCGACCAGCCATCCAGAACCCGGCACGGCAGCCCGAATGCGCGCTGCACCCGTCGCATTCCCAAGCATCCATGCCTTCAATTGCTCCCGCTGCTGCGGGCCCAGCACATCATCGGCGAGCAGAAGCTTCTGCACATCGAGCATCATCGCTCGCGGCGTCGTGGTATCCCGCATATCGCCCGGCACGGATCCATTGACCTCGGGTTCTCCGCGCAACAGATCGAACCACTCGTCGCCAATCGAAAGCGCGAACTGGTTCAACACTTCTGGTCCACCAACGGCCGTCAGCAGCAGATTAGCCGCCGTATTGTCGCTGTGCTGAAGCGCCGCGGCACAGAGTTCGCCGATCGTCATCCCCTCCCCCGCGCGCCGCTTCGTAACAGGCGAGTTCGCGACGAGATCGGCGTCACCGTATCGAACACGCTCGTCGAGCAGACTACGTTCGGCCATGCTGCGCTTCAAAACCAGCGCAACGACAAGCAGCTTGAACGTGCTGCACATCGGAAACCGCTCCGACTCGCGATAGCCGACATACGACCCATCCGCCATATTGAGCGCGGCGACACCGAGGCGCCCACCGCTCGACGCTTCCAGTTTTTCGAACCGCTCGCGCGCGGCGAGATTGACCGAGACAGACGAAGCCGGCTGCGCACGCGCGCCGATCACGGGACCGGCCGCAAGCGCAATCAGTAAAGAACGACGCAAAGAAGAAAAAGGCATGAGTCCAGTTTGAATGCAAAGCGAAAGGAAATCTTAACGCAACGCACGTGCCTGGCTCGATGGCGCGCGGAAAAGACAATCGGCCGCATTCACTCACGCGAATGCGGCCGATCAATAGAAAACAGCGGCAATAGAACCCTAAGCGACGCGCAACTCAGGCTGGCCTTGCTCCACAGCCGACTCAGGCTCGCTGTGCGCGACCCGCTCGGCAAACGCGTCGCCGATCATCAGCAGCGAAGGCTGCGACGCGTCGAGCCACAATTGCGCATCGCCAGCGGCAAGTCCATCGAGCGTCAGCGTCAACATGCGCTCGCGCGGCGTCGAACACGCTTCGACAATTGCGACAGGCGTCGAGCCCGGACGGCCCGCGTCGATCAGTTGCTGCGCGATCTCGGGCGCGCTGTCGCGGCCCATGTAGAACACCAGCGAATCCGCGTTGACCTGCTCGCGAATCTCGGCGGAATCCGGCGCGCGGCTGTGCGTCGCGAGCGCCACACTGCGCGACACGCCACGCAGCGTCAGCGAACGTCGCAGCGACGCCGCGCTCGCCAAGGCCGCCGTGATGCCCGGCACGACTTCATAGTCGATGCCTGCCGCTTCGAGCGCGCGCATCTCTTCATCGGCGCGGCCGAACAGCATCGGATCGCCGCCCTTCAACCGCACGACGACGCCATGCTCGCGCGCGGCATCGACGATCTGCTTGTTGATGAAGTGCTGCGCCGTCGAGCGCTGCCCGCAGCGCTTGCCCACCGCGATCTTGCGCGCATGCGGCGCGTAGTCGAGCATCGCCGGCTCGACCAGCGCATCGTGCAGCACGACATCGGCGAGTCCCAGCAGCCGCGCGCCGCGAACCGTGATCAGGTCCGCAGCACCTGGCCCCGCGCCGATCAGATACACCTTGCCCATTTGCTTGCGCTCCGTCCGCTTCAAGACGTCAGGCGGACACAGAACGGATCATGCCGGCCGCGACCGTGTGATGCGTTGCTTCGTCGATCAGCACGAACGCGCCCGTACCCGGATGCGTGTCGTACTCGTCGGCGACGATCGGCTTTTGCAGCGTCAGCGACACGCGGCCAATATCGTTCATCGCCAGTTCATGACGGTCCGTCGCATGCGACAGCGTGTGCACGTCGAGCACCTGCTGGATGCCGCCGATGCGCGCGAACACCGTGCTCGTGGTCTGCTTCAGCAGATACTTGCGGGCCGTCGACAGCGGCGTTTCGTCGAACCAGCACAGGTCCGCTTCGAGCTTCTTCGCCGGTTGCACGACACCCGTTGCCAGCACGAACGTATCGCCGCGCGACACATCGACGTCTTCCGCGAGGCGGATCGTCACCGTCTGGCCCGCGAATGCGCGGTCCACTTGCGCCGTGCCGCCCGGCACGGGCGCGATGATTTCAGCGACAGTCGCCTGACGGTTCGCCGGCAACACGACGATCGAATCGCCGAGCTTCACTTCGCCCGATTCGACACGGCCCATGTAGCCACGGAAATCGTCGGCCTGGCTGCCGTCCTGACGCGCGACCCATTGCACCGGGAAACGCAGTCCCTGATGCGTCGGCAATTCGACGGGCAGCGCTTCGAGCAAGTCGAGCAGCGGCTCGCCCGCATACCACGGCATGCGCTCGCTCGCCGTCACGATGTTGTCGCCCTTCAGTGCCGACACGGGCACGAAGCGCACATCGGCGAGGCCGAGTTGACGCGCCAGCGTGACGTACGCGTCGCGGATCTCGTTGAAGCGCGCTTCGCTGTAGTCGACGAGGTCCATCTTGTTGATCGCGACGATCGCGTGCTGCAGGCCGAGCAGCTTGACGATCGCGCTGTGGCGCTTGGTCTGCGGCAGCAGTTGCGCGACGCCGTCCTCGAACGTGACGCGCGTCGCGTCGACGAGAATGATCGCGGCGTGCGCCGTCGATGCGCCCGTCACCATGTTGCGCGTGTACTGCTCGTGGCCCGGCGTGTCGGCGATGATGAACTTGCGTTTCGCCGTCGCGAAGTAGCGGTACGCGACGTCGATCGTGATGCCCTGCTCGCGTTCGGCTTCGAGGCCGTCCGTCAGCAGCGACAGGTCGATTTCGTCGCCGACCGTGCGCTTGTTCTTCGCGCGCGACAGCGCCGACAGCTGATCCGACAACACGGCCTTGCTGTCATACAGCAGACGGCCGATCAACGTGCTCTTGCCGTCGTCGACGCTGCCAGCCGTGATGAAACGAAGCACGCCGAGGTCTTCAGGTTGATGAATGCTCATAATCGTCTTGCCCCGTGTGCCTTAGAAATAACCTTGTTTCTTGCGCGTTTCCATCGCCGCTTCCGACGTCTGGTCGTCCATGCGCGTCGCGCCGCGTTCCGTGATTTCCGTCACGGCCGTTTCGGCGATGATCTTTTCCAGATCGTCCGCATCGCTTTCGACGGGGCACGTGCAACTGATGTCGCCCACGGTACGGAAACGCACCACCGCCTCTTCGCTCGACTCGCCTTCGCGGATCGGCGTGATCGGCGTCACGGGCACGAGCAGGCCATTGCGGCGCACGATCTCGCGCTTGTGCGCGTAGTAGATGGACGGCAGCTCGAGGTTCTCGCGAGCGATGTATTGCCACACGTCGAGTTCCGTCCAGTTCGAGATCGGGAACACGCGCAGGTGCTCGCCTTGATGCAGACGCGCGTTATACAGGCTCCACAGTTCCGGGCGCTGCGCCTTCGGGTCCCACTGGCCGAACTCGTCGCGGAACGAGAAGATGCGCTCTTTCGCACGCGCCTTTTCTTCATCGCGGCGCGCGCCGCCGATCATCGCCGTGTAGCCGTATTGCTCGATCGTCTCCAACAGCGTGACGGCTTGCGCGGCATTGCGCGAATCCGTCTCGCGGCGCAGACGCACGGTGCCCTTCTTGATCGAATCTTCAACGTGACCGACCACGAGTTCCGCGCCGATTTCTTTCGCGCGGCGATCGCGGAAGTCGATCACTTCGTCGTAGTTGTGACCCGTGTCGATGTGCACGAGCGGGAACGGCAGCTGCGTCTTGCGGTTCGCGCCGAGGCCGAACGCCTTCAATGCAAGCGCCAGCACGACGACGGAATCCTTGCCGCCCGAGAACAGCAGTGCGGGCTTGCTGCATTCGGCAACGAGTTCGCGCAGGATGTGAATCGACTCTGCCTCGAGCCAGTCGAGATGGTCCATCCGGTTCGCCGTGACGTTCAGCGGGTTGACAGTGGAATCGAGCGTCGTGCTCATGTTCAGGTCCTTCGTTGGTTCGTGTCGCATGATCGGGTTCTCTCCAGATGTGTGCAACACGAGAAGATTCAATCGAAAATCTGTTTCTGCGTTCGCGTGCGGCTCAGTGGAGCGGTGACGCGTTGTCTGTGATCACCGTGACGGGGATCGTCGTGATGTGCAGCCCGCATTCCTTCGTATCGCGCGACTCCCACCACCAGCGCCCTGCCCGGCTGTCTTCGCCGGGGCGCACGGCGCGCGTACACGGCTCGCAGCCGATGCTCGGATAGCCGCGCGCATGCAGCGGATTCACAGGCACGTCGAACGCCTTCAGGTAAGCCCATACATCGGCTTCCGTCCAGTCGGCGAGCGGGTTGTACTTGCCGATATTGCGAGCGTGATCCTGCTCTTCCTCGTGCAGTTCCGCGCGCGTCACCGACTGCTCGCGGCGCTGGCCCGTCACCCACGCGCCGACTTCGGACAGCGCACGGTTCAGCGGCTCGACCTTGCGGATCTCGCAGCAGCGCTTGCGCAGATCGATGCTTTCGTAGAACGCATTCAGGCCGTGCTGCGCGACGTATTCGTCGACGGCATCCGCCAGCGGATGAAACTGCTCGATCTCGTAGCCATAGCGCTCGCGCACGCGGTCGATCATGCCGAGCGTTTCCGCATGCAGACGGCCGGTGTTCAGCGAAAAAATGCCGATCTTCACGTTGCGCGACAGAATGGCGTGCGTCAGCAGCATGTCTTCCGCCGCGAGGCTGCTCGCGAGCTTGACCTTGTCGTGACGCTGCGCGATCGAATCGAGCAGCACGTCCAGACGTTCGATCTTCGCTTGCAGTTCAGCCGTGATGCCCGTTGCGCTCGTCATACCGACGCCTTCTGCGCGGCAGCGGCCGCTTCGCGATGGCGAAAGAGTGGCGAAGGATCGTCGAATGCACCTTGATACTGGACAGTGAATTCGGTGAATGCCTTCAGCGCGTCGTGGATGTCCTTGTCTTCGCGCAGCGCGTACGCGTTAAAGCCGCAACGTTCGTAGAAGCGAATCTGGTCGCGCAGCACGTCGCCGATCGCGCGAATCTCGCCCTTGTAGCCATAGCGCTCGCGCAACAGACGCGCCGTGCTGTAGCCGCGGCCATCGCGGAACACCGGGAAATCCACGGCGATCAGCGCGAGCTTGTCGAAGTCCGCGACGATGTCGGCGGGTTCGCTGTCCGGCGCGAGCCACACGCCGATTTCCTGCGCGCTGCGCGAGGCCGTCAACTCGTCGCGCGATGCCTGCCACAACGCGAACGGGACGATCACTTTGCCGGCGGGCAATGCGCCGACTTCGGGCAACGTGCCGTCTTCGGCTGCGCGGATTACCGTGAAGTCGTCGTTGACGATTGCGCGGTCCTTGATAATCGATGCCATCTGCTAATCCTTGTTCCCGTTACGCGTGAGCCGGCTGACGCGATGCGTACACGCGTTCCTTGAACGGCGCGAGTCCGATGCGGTTGTACGTGTCGATGAAGCGTTCGCCGTCAATGCGGTTTTCCACGAACGTATCGATCACCTTCGACACCACGTCCGGCATTTCTTCCGCCGAGAACGACGGGCCGATCACGCGGGCGAGCTTCGCGCCGTCATGACCCGTGCCCTGCTCGCCACCGAGCGACACCTGGTACCACTCGGAGCCGTCCTTGTCGACGCCCAGCACGCCGATGTTGCCGACGTGGTGGTGACCGCACGAGTTCATGCAGCCCGAGATATTCAGCGACAGGTCGCCGAGGTCATAAACGAAGTCAGCGTTGTCGAAGCGTTCCTGGATAGCTTGTGCAATCGGAATCGACTTTGCATTCGCCAGCGAGCAGAAATCGCCGCCCGGGCACGCGATGATGTCGGTCAGCAGACCGATATTCGCCATCGCGAAGCCTTGCGCCTTGGCCTTTTCCCACAGCGCGTACAGATCGCGCTTCTTCACGTTGGCGAGAATCAGGTTCTGTTCGTGCGATACGCGGATTTCGCCCAACGAGTACTCGTCGGCCCAATCTGCGACGGCGTTCATCTGCGTGTCCGTCGCGTCGCCGGGCGCGATGTCGCGCGGCTTGAGCGAGATCGTCACCGACGAATAGCCTGACACACGATGCGGGCGCACATTGCGCTCGACCCAGCGCGCGAACTGCTTGCTTTCGAGCAGATGCTTCTCGAACGAAGCGTCCGTATCCGGCAGCTTTTCATAAACAGGCGGCTCGAAGTATTGCGACACGCGCGCGACTTCCGCTTCCGTCAGCGTCGACGGGCCGTCCTTCAGGTGTTGCCATTCTTCGTCGACCTGCTGCGCGAACTTCGCGGGCGACAACGCCTTCACGAGAATCTTGATGCGCGCCTTATACAGGTTGTCGCGGCGGCCGTAGCGGTTGTACACGCGCAGCACGGCTTCGCAGTACGTCAGCAGATGCTGCCAGGGCAGGTCTTCCTTGATGATCGCGCCGATGATCGGGGTACGGCCCAGACCACCGCCCGCGAGAATGCTCGCGACCACTTCACCCGCGTCGTTCTTCTTCAGATAGACGCCGAGGTCGTGGATCTGCACGGCTGCGCGGTCTTCCTTCGTACCCGACACGGCAATCTTGAACTTGCGGGGCAGCCACGCAAATTCCGGGTGGAACGTCGACCATTGGCGCATGATTTCCGCCCACGGACGCGGATCGACGATTTCGTCGGGCGCGACGCCCGCGAACTGATCGGCCGTGATATTGCGGATGCAGTTGCCCGACGTCTGGATGCCGTGCATCTGGACGGACGCGAGCTTGCGCAGGATTTCAGGCGTTTCTTCGAGCTGGATCCAGTTGTACTGGATGTTCGAGCGCGTCGAGAAATGACCGTAGCCGCGGTCGTGCTCGCGTGCGATCGTCGCAAGCATGCGCAACTGGTCGCTGCGCAGGTTGCCGTACGGAATCGCGATGCGGTGCATGTACGCGTGGCGCTGCATATACAGACCATTCTGCAGGCGCAGCGGGCGGAACTCTTCTTCGCTCAATTCGCCCGACAGACGGCGGCGAACCTGGTCGGCATACTGCGCGACGCGTTCGTCGACGATGGTCTGGTCGTACTGATCGTATTGGTACATTCGGGGACCCCAGGGTTTTGTTCGTCACACGACGCGGCGTTCCGGTTACGCCGCGCTTCGGATTTGTCATCATCAGTCTGCTTTGAGCGAGACGGCGACCAGCCGTTTAGACCCATCGCTCATTTGCTAATGACAAAAACAGATATCCATATTGGAAAAACTGGACAAATCGTAATAAACTCGCCTTATATTTCAAACGACTAAAAAATTCTTTTGATATGCGGCGAGGTTATATATGAACCTGCATCAGTTCCGCTTCGTGCGTGAGGCCGTCCGCCAGAATTTCAACCTGACGGAAGCTGCCAAGGCACTGTTTACAAGCCAGCCGGGCGTCTCGAAGGCGATTATCGAGCTGGAGGACGAGCTGGGCGTCGAGATCTTCACGCGGCACGGCAAGCGCGTGCGATCGCTGACGGAACCGGGCCGGATCATTCTGGCGTCCGTCGAGCGGATTCTTCAGGAGGTTGAGAGCCTGAAGCGAGTCGGTAAAGATTACGCGGCGCAGGATCAGGGCAATCTCGTGATCGCCGCGACACACACGCAGGCGCGCTACTCGCTGCCCGCCGCCATCGCCGAGTTCAAGAAGCGGTTTCCGAAGGTGCACCTTTCAATTCTGCAAGGCAGCCCGACCCAGGTCGCGGAACTGGTTTTGCACGATCAGGCGGACGTGGCGATCGCAACCGAGGCGATCTCGACCTATAAGGAACTGGTGTCGCTGCCCTGCTTCACCTGGCACCACCTCGCCGTGATGCCCGCCGATCATCCGCTGCTGGATCGCAAGCAGTTGTCGCTGGACGACCTCACGCAGTATCCGCTGATTACGTACGATAACGCGTTCGCCGGCCGCACCAAGATCAACGAAGCGTTCCGCCTGCGCGGCCTGCATCCCGACATCGTCCTCGAAGCGATCGACGCGGACGTGATCAAGACCTACGTCGAGTTGGGGCTGGGCGTCGGCATCATGGCCGACATCGCGTTCAACGCCGAACGCGACCGGCATCTGCGCGCGATGCCCGTCGGGCATCTGTTCGGCAGCAATGTCACGCGCGTCGCGCTCAAGCAGGGCGCGTATCTGCGCAGCTATGTGTATACGCTCGTCGAGCTGCTGTCGCCGAACATGAACCGCAAGCTGATCGAGCAGGCGCTCAAGGGCGATCACGAAACGTACGAGCTTTGAGGTTTTTGACCCGCTATAACTGATCCGCTATAACAGCGGCCACGCTATCTGGTAGGAGATCTTTCGCATGTCGTCGCACAAGAACAAATTCAAACGCACCCTGATGCGTGCCGCCGCGATCGGCGCGCTGTTCGTCGCCGCTACCGCGCACGCGGACATCAAGGTCGGCATCGACCTGTCGAGCACGGGGCCTGCCGCCACGATCGGCATCACCAGCAAGAACGCGATGCTGATGTGGCCGAAGACGATTGCCGGTCAGAACGCGCAGTACATCATCCTCGACGACGGCTCCGATCCGGGCAATGCCGTGCGCAACATCCGCAAGCTGATCAACGAGGATCACGTCGATGTGATCGTCGGCCCCAACATCACGCCCGCCGCGATGGCCGCGCTCGATCCCGTCGCCGAGAGCCAGACGCCGATGATTACGCTGATCGGCTCGGCGAGCGTCGTCGAGCCGCAGGAAGGCAAGAAGATCTGGGCGTTCAAGATGGCGCAGACGGACAGCGCGATGGCCGATGTGATGACACGCTACATGGCGAATCACAACATCAAGACGGTCGGCTTCATCGGTTTCGCCGACAGCTACGGCGATAGCTGGCTCAACGAGTTCACGAAGTTCGCGACGCTGCGCCACATTCAGGTGGTCGCGACTGAGCGCTTCAACCGAACCGACGCGAGCGTCACGGGCCAGGTGCTGAAGCTGATCGCCGCCAAGCCGGATGCCGTGTTGATCGCGGGTGCGGGCACGCCGACGGTGCTGCCGCAGCGCACGCTCGTCGAGCGCGGCTACAAGGGCGCAATCTATCAGACGCACGGCATCGCGACGCCGGAGTTCATCAAGCTGGGCGGCAAGGATGTCGAGGGGACGCTGTTCCCGACGCAGCCGGTCGTCGTAGCGCGCACGCTGCCCGCCGATCATCCGGCGAAGAAGGCGGCACTTGCGTTCGTCAACGCGTATGAAGCGCAGTATGGGCCGAACACGGTGACGCAGTTCGCGGGCGATGCGGCGGGTGTGTATCCGCGTTTGCAGGATGCCGTCGCGCGCGCGTTGAAGACGGCGCAGCCGGGCACGCCGGAGTTTCGCGCGGCGCTGCGCACGGAGCTCGAGCACGCGCATGAGCTGGTGGTTCCGAACGGCGTCGTGAACACGAGCGCGAAGGATCACGTCGGGCTCGATCAGCGGGCCAGCGTGATGGGGATTATCAAGGATGGGAAGTTTACGTATTTGAGCCAGTGAACGCTTTGTGATCCTGCCTCGACGTAGCAGCGAACGGGGCGCGTGCCACCCCGCCGCTGCAGCGCGATCTGCTACGACAAAAAACTAATCGCCTCATCGATCACGCTGCGCCAGTCGCCCATCAGCGTCTGACGCAGCGGCTTCAGATTCGCCATCCACGGCGACGTATCGCCTTCCACGCCCCAACGCCATTCGCTTGCCACATTGAGCGGCACGATGGTCAACTTGCCGAGCATCGCGCTCAGGTTCGCGACGCCTGAATCGACGGCAATGACGGCATCCAGTTGCTCGATGCACGCAGCCGTCTCCGCAAACGATTTGATCCCCGGTCCGTACACGCTGATATTGCCCGACGGCATGCCAGCGAACTGCTGCACGGAAGGATGGTGCAGGCTCACGAAATGCCGCTTCGCTGCGACGGACGGATGCATCACCAGGTGATCGACTTCCGTCAACGGCAAGCTGCGGCGGATCGCCGAGCAGCGCATCACAGCGCCAACCTCATGTGCGTGGCGCTGGTTGCAGTCCCAGAAAATACCGACCAGCGATTTGCCCGGCTCCGCCGCGCGCAACTCACGTGCCCATGCGGCGGCGGCTTCGCGCTCCGCTTCGGGCGCGCGCAGATAGGCGGGGAAAAACGGCGACGGCAGCGGCACTTGTTGCGCGGCGAGCAGCGGCAAATGCAGCAACGTCGCATGCAGATCGGGCGCGAACTCGCGAACCTGACTGGCTAACTCTTCAGGCAACGCCTCGTGCTGACGCAACGGACGCGCCGCGCTCACCACATGACAATCTGGCAGCGACGCCTGCAATAGCGGATACAACTGCGCATCGCACGTAATCATCAACTGCGCGCCTGCTGCCTGCCATTGCGATACGTTGGCAAAGAACAGGAACTGATCGCCAAAACCCATCTGATGCGTAATCAGCACACGCTTGCCGCGCAAATCCTGTTCGCCCGACCACTGCGGGATATCGGCCGGCTGGTAGTTGCCGCTGTCGCTGTCATTGCGCGCGAGCCACGGCTCGAAGCCCGCAGGGCGCGCGGTGCGCAATAACGCCTCGCCATACAGATGCTCGGCCTTGCGTGCAAACCAGTCGCCGCCCGCGGCGGCCGTGCGCCATGCGTCGTGCAGCATCGGAATGCCGCGCTCGACGTCGCCCGACATCACGAGACTCTGGCCGAGGCTCATCTTGTAGTACGCGGGCTGCCACGGCAGCGCGGCATAGTTGCGCCACGTAGCGACGGAATCGAAATGCCGTCCGAGCAGTGTCAACGCGTACGCGCGCCAGTTGACGAAATGGAGATCGCGCGGCTCGATCGCGAGCGCGCGTTCGGTATAGGTCAGCAGTTCGTCGTCACGCATGTCGTGCAGCAGCGCGACGCAGACAGCTCGCAGCTTTTCTGCATCGTCGGGCGCATGGGCAAGCGCATCGAGTGTTTCCTGGACTGAAGGCATGGCGGGCATTGTTTCGACGTTCTACGCAAATGGCGGGACATCTACCGGATCGCGGAGCTGCCGCAGACCGGCGCGCGAGTATACGTCGTAGAATCATGCAGCAATCTTAAAAACTCAAGCACTGCACGGCACCATCGAATCATGCGCACGACCCGAGCCATCCATGCCGTCGAACGGCTGAAGACCCGCAGTGGCAATCCGCGCTTCGCGGCGGTCAGCCTGTCGGGCGGACTGTTCTATCTCGTCGACAAATCGAGCGGCACGGACCAGAAGGTGTCCGATCCGCTTCCGCTCGATGATTTCGTCAAGTTCGTCGACGGTTTCGGGCCGCCGAAGCCACGCAAGGCAAGCAAGCTCGATCTTGCGTTCGAAGAGCAGATCAAACGCAGCAAGAGCTAGACACCTTCTTAGCCGTCAGCCGTTCTTTACGCGCGTGTAGGCAAGCTGGTCGTTGCTTGTGAAAACCGCATCGATGAAACGCAGCCCGGCGACGCCGTCCTCGACGGTCGTCAGCAAACGGCTTTCGGACGGCGGAGGCAAACCCGCGTCGATCGCTTCTATCTGCAACGCCGCATCCTTGTAGAGCTGCGCGAACGCTTCGAGATAACCCTCGGGATGCCCTGCCGGCACGCGCGTCGCGTGCCGCGCCACGTCGCTGTCGACGCGCCCGCGCGTGAGCCTTTGCGTCGCGCCACCCAACGGCGTGAACAGCAATTCGTTCGGGTTCTCCTGATCGAACGCGATGCCCGCCTTCGTGCCATAGACGCGCAGACGCAGCGCGTTTTCCGCGCCGCTCGCCACCTGGCTCGCCCACAGCATGCCGCGTGCGCCTTTGTCATAGCGCAGCATCGCCTGAATATGATCGTCGACCTGACGCCCTTCGACGAACGTATGCAGTTCGGCGGCGATCTCGATGGGCAGCATGCCCGTCACAAACGCCGCGAGGTGATACGCGTGCGTGCCGATATCGCCCAGACAACCGGCGCGCCCTGCCTGCTTCGGATCGGTGCGCCACACCGCCTGGCGGTTCTCGCCCGTCAGTTCGATCGGCTTCGCGAGCCAGTCCTGCGCGTACTCGACCTGCACGACGCGCACCTCGCCCAACTCACCCGCTTCGACCAGCTCACGCGCATGACGCACCATCGGATAACCCGAATAGGTGTGCGTCAGCGCAAAGAGCCGGTTCTTGTCGCGCGCGAGCTTCGCGAGCGCTTCGCCTTCTTCGAGCGTCATCGCGAGCGGCTTGTCGCAGATCACGTGGATGCCGGCATCGAGAAACGCCGTCGCGACGGGCGAATGCAGGTGGTTCGGCGTGACGATCGACACGGCGTCGATGCCGTCGTCGCGCGCGGCTTCAGCGCGCGCCATCTCGTCCCAGCTCGCGTAGCTGCGCGCGACGCCGAGTTCGTCGGCGCTTGCCCGCGCGCGCTGCGGGTCGGACGAGAGTGCCGCCGCGACGAGTTCGAAGCGATCGTCGATGCGCGCCGCGATCCGATGCACCGCACCGATAAACGCGCCCTGCCCGCCGCCGACCATGCCCAGCCTGAGTCTTCGTGTCATCGATCTGCTCCTGTTCGACAGTCAGCGTCAAAGGCCGAGCACGCGTTTCAGTTGCGCGTCGTCCGCGCCGCTGCCCGCGAAGTCGTCGAATGCATGGTCGGCCACGCGAATGATGTGCCGCTTGATGAACTCGGCGCCTTCGCGCGCGCCATCTTCGGGATGCTTCAACGCGCACTCCCATTCGAGCACGGCCCAGCCCGGAAAATCGTATTGCGCCATCTTCGAGAAGATCGCACCGAAGTCGATCTGCCCGTCGCCCAACGAGCGGAAGCGCCCCGCGCGCTCGACCCAGCCGCTATAGCCGCCATAGACACCTTGCCGCCCATTCGGTCGAAACTCGGCATCCTTCACGTGAAACGCCTTGATGCGCTTGTGATAGATATCGATGAACGCCAGGTAGTCGAGTTGCTGCAAGACGTAGTGACTCGGATCGAACAGTATGTTGGCGCGCCTGTGGTCCTTCACGGCCGCGAGAAAACGTTCGAACGTCACGCCGTCGTGCAGATCTTCGCCGGGATGCAGTTCGTAGCAGACATCGACGCCCGCTTCGTCGAACGCATCGAGGATTGGCGTCCAGCGGCGCGCGAGTTCGTCGAAGGCCGCTTCGACGAGACCGGCGGGACGCTGCGGCCACGGATAGATATACGGCCACGCGAGCGCGCCTGAAAACGACACATGCGTGTTCAGCCCGAGACGCTGCGATGCCTTCGCGGCCCACTTCATCTGCTGCACGGCCCATTCGGTGCGCGCCGCGGGATTACCGCGCACGTGCGGCGCCGCGAAGCCATCGAACAGCACGTCATACGCGGGATGCACGGCGACGAGTTGCCCTTGCAGATGCGTCGACAGTTCGGTGATGGCGACGCCCGCATCGGTGACGACGCCGAGCAGATCGTCGCAATAGTCCTGGCTCGACGCCGCCTGTTCGAGGTCGACGAGGCGCGGATCGGCGGGCACCTGAATGCCTTTGAAGCCGAGACTCGCGGCCCATTGCGCGAGGTGCGCGAGGTTGTCGAACGGCACCTTGTCGCCCATGAACTGCGCGAGAAAGATCGCCGGCCCTTTGATCGTTTTCATCGTGCTGCTCCCGATGGATATCTGCGTCGATCCGGCGCCGCCTTGCGAGTGTCTTTGCGACGATCACGCGAAAGGCAGCGCCGGGCTAAAGCACGTTTGCGATCAGAACGGCGAATCCGGGAAGTAGAATTCCTTCGCGTTCTCCTTCGTGATCAGCACGGAAGGAATGATCGTCGTGGCGGGCAGCTTGTCGCCTTTGAGGCGTGCTTCCGCCGTGAGCTTGATCGCGTCGTAGATGAACTTTGGCGAGTACGACACATCGGCCTTGATGAGCGGTGCGCCGTCCATCACGTTCTTCACCATGCCTTTCGAGCCCGCGCCGCCGAACACGATCTTGATGTCGGTGCGTTTGGCCTGATCGATTGCCTTGATTACGCCGACGGCCATGTCGTCGTCGGCGGCCCAGACGGCGTCGATGTGCTTGAAGCGTGTCAGGTAGTCCTGCATGACCTTGAATGCGTCGTCGCGATTCCAGTTTGCGTATTTTGCGTCGAGGATCTTGATGTTCGGATAGGCCTTCAGGACGCCTGTGAAGGCTGTCCAGCGTTCGTTGTCGAGGGTTGTGGGAATGCCGCGTAGCGCGACGATGTCGCCTTTGCCGTCGAGTGCTCTCGCCAGATATTCGGCGGGGATCTTGCCGAAGGCGGTGTTGTCGCCGGCGACGTAGGCGTCTTGCGCGCTCGTGTCGGTCAGGCCTCGGTCGACCACGGTTACGTAGACGCCTTTCTTTTTCACCTGTGCGACGGGTTGGGTGAGGGATGCTGATTCGTACGGGAAGATTACTAGCGCGTTGATCTTGTTGACTGTCACCAGATCTTGCAGTTGGTTCGCCTGTTCCGGCGCGTTGGCTGCGGTTTTGACGATCACTTTCAGATCGGGGTGGGCTTTTTCCAGATCTGCCTTGGCCTTGTTCGCCCACCAGACGATGCCGCCTGTGAAGCCGTGATCGGCTGTGGGGATGGCTACGCCTAGTGTTACTTTCTCGTCGGCTTGCGCGGCGCCTGCGCCCAGGCCCATTATGCTCAGCGCCAGCATCCCGGCGCCAACCGCTCGAATCATCTGCTTCATGGCTATGTCTCCTGACTGGATGGTTTGGTTCTTTCGGTGTTGAAACGCTGTTGCAACTGCTGGTTTGGTTTAGTCTGGTCTGGTCTGGTTTGCGCTGGCATCCGCGCTATGCCTTCGCGCTTCATGCGTTGCCCCTATACGTTTGCCTTTTCGCCGGCATCCGCGTTATGACGTACCCCTTCATGCGTCGCCCCTGTGCGGGGCGACGCTTGAACAGCAAACACCGTAACGCGGATGCCAGCGAAGGCAGTAGCAAACCACCTTGCCGCCGCAAAGGCAAAAACACGTCAATCACCTCCGCCCCCGCTGCAAAAACGCGACAACAATAATCACAATCCCCTGCACAGCAGCATTCAGATAAACGCTAATGATGCTAGTGAGATTAAGAATATTGGCAATCACAGAAAGCAGAACCGCACCGATCACGGTACCCACAACCCGCCCTTCACCGCCCTTGAGCGCGGTCCCGCCAACCACAACGGCGGCAATCGCCTCCAGCTCCCATAAAAGCCCAGTAGTCGGCGTAGCAGACCCAAGTCTCGGCACATACAAAACCGTCGCCACTCCGACACAAACCCCAAGCAACACATATGTAACGATCTTCACGGTATCAACGCGAATCGCGGCATACCGCGCAACCTGTTCATTCGAACCGATGGCCTGCACATGACGCCCAAACGCCGTGCGATTAAGAATCAGCGCACCGCCCGCCGCGACGACGAGAAACACCCAGATAGGCACAGGCACCCCAAACAGACTCGCGTAGTAAACAGGCCCATAGAGATCAGAAAGATTGTTATCGAGCGTCAAGGCACCGCCGTCGGCAAGCCACGTCAACACCGCGCGAAAAATACCCAGCGACCCCAACGTGACAATAAACGGCTCGATCCGCCCTTTCGTGATCAACAACCCATGCGCGCATCCAAACGCGCCACCAAGCACAAACGCACTCGCAATCCCGATCAGAACAATAGTCAGCGGCACAAACGCATGCCCGCCCGGCGCAGCGGCAAGCGCATTCATCAACCAGATCATGCTGCCCGCGATCAACGCCGCCATCGATCCAACAGAAAGATCAATCCCACCCGAAATAATCACAAACGTCATGCCGACAGCAATGATCCCGATGAACGACGTGCGCGTCAGCACATTCATCATGTTGTCGACAGTAGCGAAATCGCGATTGAGCAGCGTCCCCGCAATGCACAGCAAGATCAGACCCGCCAGCGGCCCAAGCCCATGCAATCGATGCGCAATCCGCATCGCGCGCCCTGCTGGCGCGGTGTCAGTGTGTGCCGGTCGCATGTGCGATCAACTCCTCTTCGGTCAGATGGTCGAGGCCGAGCGTCGCCTGCAGGCGACCCGCGCGCATCACGGCCACGCGATGGCACAGCCCGATCAGCTCGATCAGTTCGGATGAGATGACGACCACGGCGCGCCCTTCGGACGCAAGCCGGTGGATCAGAAAATAGATGTCGCGCTTCGCGCCAATATCGACGCCGCGCGTCGGCTCGTCGAGCACGATCACATTCGGATTCGGTTGCAGGAACTTGGCAAGCGCGAGCTTCTGCTGGTTGCCGCCCGACAGCATCCGCGCGCGGCTGCCCAGATCGCCCGTGCGGATGCCGAACTCGCGTACGGCTTTCGTCAGCGCATCGCGTCCCGCCTTCAGATCGAGCAGCGGCTTCGCATAACGTTCAAGCGTCATCAGCGTCAGGTTGTCCTGCAGGCTCAGGTTCACGTGCAGCCCCTTGCCTTTGCGGTCTTCGCTCAGATACGTGAGACCGCGCCGCATCGCGTCGCGCGGGCTGTGCAGATCCGCCTTGCGTCCGGCGATTTCGATCGTGCCCGAGGTGCGCTCGCGCAATCCGATGATCGCCTCGAACGCTTCCGTGCGTCCCGCGCCGACGAGTCCCGCAAAGCCGAATACTTCGCCCGCACGCACGTCGAAGCTCAGATCGTCGACCCACTCGGGTACGCTGAGATGCTGCACGTGTAGCGCGATAGGTGCGTTCTGCGCAGGTGGTGTCTTGTCGGGGAACATGTCGGACAGTTCGCGCCCGACCATCAGGTTCGCCATCTGCTGACGCGCGAGCAGCGCCGTCTCGCTGCGCGCGACGAAGCGGCCGTCACGCATCACGATCACTTCGTCGGTGATGTGCTCGACTTCGTCGAGCTTGTGCGAGATGTAGACGATGGTCACGCCATCGGCCTTGAGCTTCGTCATCAGCGCAAACAGGCGCTCGGTCTCGGACGGCGTGAGCGTCGCCGTCGGTTCGTCCATGATGAGCAGCCGCGCGCGCCGCGACAATGCCTTCGCAATCTCCACCATCTGCTTTTCCGCGACGATCAGTTCGCGCACCTTCGTGTCGGGATGCTTGTGCAGGCCGACTTGCTCCAGATAGCGCTTCGCTTCGCTACGCATCGCCGTGTCGTCGACGAACAGGCCCTTGCGCTTCTCGTGGCCGAGATACATGTTCTGCGCAATCGTCAGATGCTCGGCGAGATTGAACTCCTGGTGAATC